>CAIRTN010000147.1 GCA_903881515.1 uncultured Rhodospirillales bacterium
CATTACAAAGCCATTGCAGAAGCGTCGCCAAAGCCAATCATACTCTATAATGTTCCGGGAAGAACTTCAGCACGTCGCAATCGAGCGTGATGGTCATTTCGCCCAGCGCCTTGCGGTCAACGACAGCGCGCAAGGAGCGGCCGATCAGGCGCTGGATTTCCTGGGTGCGACCGGATTGCTTGCCGCGGGCGGCTTCGCGGTCGCCACGGGTGTGGGTGGCGCGGGGCAGCATGCCGTATTCGCCGGTGACCCAGCCGGTGCCGGAATTGCGCAGGAAGGGGGGGACGCGGGATTCGACGGAAGCGGCGCAGAGCACTTCGGTGCCGCCCATCTTGATCAGGCAGGAGCCTTCGGCGTGATGCGAGAAGCCGGTGGTGATGGAGACGTCACGCAGCATGTCGGGCGTGCGGCCGGAGGGGCGCATGGGCGGGGTCCGTTCGATAAATGGTGGCTGCCTATGGCGTTCGCGCCCGGCGAAGGCAAGAGTGGGCCGGAAAGACGGAGGATTGCATGACGCGATTGGGGATTATCGGCGCCGGGATCATGGGCCAGCGGATGCTGCGCGCGGCGCTGGAGCAGGCGAAGGATACGGTGTCGATCGCCGGGATCTGGGACCCGTCGGGCGATGCGATGGCGGCGATGGCGGACGGGTTTCCGCGGGTGTCGCGGGCGGAGTCGCCGGCGGCGCTGATCGCGGCGTCGGATTGCGTTTACATCGCCTCGCCGCCGGCGAGCCACCTGGTGCACGCCCAGGCGGCGCTGGCGGCGCGCAAGGCGGTGTTCTGCGAAAAGCCGCTATCGGTGGATGTGGAGGCGGGCCGGGCATTCGTGGCCGGGTCGCAGGATGCGCGGGCGGCGGTGAATTTCCCGATGGCGTCCTCGTTCGGGGTGGCGACGTTGCAGGAATGGCTGCCGGGGATCGGGGCGCCGGAGCGACTCGAAATCGAGGTGGCGTTCGCGACCTGGCCGCGCTCATGGCAGCAGGACGCGGCGGGCTGGCTGGATAAGCCTGTGGAGGGCGGGTTCACCCGGGAGGTGGTGTCGCATTTCCTGTTCCTGACGCGGCGGTTGTGCGGGGCGATGAGCCTGCTGGCCGGTTCGGCGGCGTTCCCGGAGGCCGGGCGCAGCGAGCGGAAGATCGAGGCGCGGCTGGAGGCCGGCGGCGTGCCGGTGGTGCTGAAGGGCTCGGTGGGGACGACGGAGAAGGACGACCACAACACCTGGACCCTGACCGGGGCGACGGGGGCGATCCGGCTGCGCGACTGGTCGGTGGCAGAGCGGCTGGTGGACGGCGTGTGGCAGCCGGATGCGGCGGCGATGCCGAACGAACGGATGCGGCCGCTGGTGCTGCGCCGGCAGCTGGAAGGGGTGGCACGGATGACGCAGGGCAAGACGCATCACTTGGCGACACTGCGCGAGGCGTTGGAGGTGCAGGAGATCGTCGAGGCGATTCTGAAACCGTAACGGGGAAGGCTCGGGCCTTTGGAAACCTATTCACTTGTGGGCTGGTTGATCGGTTGGCTCGGTGTTGGGCGTGGAGCGGCGGAGCCTATGAGATTCTTTGGGCTTCGCCGTCGCCCCGCAAAAAAGGGAGTGCTTGCTTCACCTTAGCCTAACTGACTGACTTTCTGCGACGAGCCTTTGCGCCTGATCTTCGCGCACATGAGGCAGAGCCCTGGCCTTGCCTTGTGGCTGCGGCGCCGGCCGATCAGCGCAGGGCGCGCGGCATGCGAACGGGCAGCATCAGGCGGAGCCAGGGCGTGCGGAAGCGGTCGAGCGAGAGGCTTTCGTGCACGGTGAGAACCTCGCCGCCGGCATCGCGGTGTGCCAGCAGGGAGCGGGTGTAGAACGGCGAGTCCTCCAGGGTGCGGACGAGATGCGGCGGGGTGTCGGCGGGGGCGCGGGTGGATCGCGGCATGCGCCAGAACGAGGTGGGCAGTTGCAGCCTGGGCGGCGGAGTGAATTCGCTCATCCCGCCGGCACGGTGAAAGCGCAGCGCGTGGCAGGAGCGGTCGCCATCGCGCGGAGCGAGGTCGTAGTAGACCGTGACGCCGGTTTGTTCGTGCACGCGGCTCCAATCCCAGCCGATGAAATCGGCTTCCAGCGGCCGGTCGCCGGCATTGCTGTCGCAATAGGCGCTGCCGGACCAGCGCAGGGCAGGGGATTCGAGCGCGATTTCGGCGCGGGCGCAGGGCGCGATGGGGCGCCAGCGGTGACCGCCGTCGGCCGTCAGGGGCAGGGTGAAGGTCTCGACCGCGGTGGGGATCAGCCGCACCGTGCCGCGAAGCCGCGCCGGCAGGGGGGCGGCGATTTCGTCGATGTCGACGGTGAGGCCATCGTCTGTCCAGCGCAGGCTGCTTCGGCCGATGCCGAGCCGGGTTGCGGAGCGTTCGAGGGCGGACTGGCCGCGTTCGGTCATCGCCCAGCGACGGCCGCGCGGACCGTAGAGGGCGACGTTGAGCGCGACATGGGCCAGCGGATTGCCGCCGCCGTGACGGCGCGACCAGGCGTAGTAGGGCGAGAACACGCTGCCGATGAACGCGATCAGTACGATGCCGTGCTGTCCGTCATCGCTGAGCGCATCGACATACCACCAGGCATAGCCACCGTGTGGGACCGGCTGGTCGAAGCGAGGTCCGTCAGCAGGCGTTGCGCCGCCATCCGGCCGGACAGCGCCGCCATTGGCACGCCCGGGCCCGGATGGGTGCTGCCGCCCGCCAGATAGAGCCCTGGTATCGCCGTCGTCGCCCGGGGGCGCTGGAACGCGGCCATCGTGCCATGCATCGCCGGACCGTAGAGGGCGCCGCCAGTCCCCGGAAACATCCGGGCGAAGATCTCTGGAGTCGTCGTGACGGTCGTCTGCTCCGTGCGGTCGATTGTCAGGCCGCAGCGGGCGAGGCGGGCGAAGGTCGTTCGGGCGCATTGCGCGAGCTCCGCTTGGGTGAGGCGATGGCGGTCGCCGGTGGCGGGGGCGTTGACCAGGCAGAACAGCCGCTCGGGGCCGTCCGTGCTGCGGTGACCGGCGGCATCGCGGTCCTGGGCGCAGACATAGACGGTGGGGTCGAACGGCAGGCGGCGGTGATGCAGGATATCGTCGAACTCGCGGCGGTAGTCGGGGGAGAAGAAGACGGTGTGGCGGGCCAGCGGGAAGCCGCTGGCGCGTCCGGCGATCGCCCAGGTGACGGCGGAGAGCGAGCGGCCGGAGCGGGGCTGGCGCGGCACGGCACCGGCGACCGCGGGGCCGAGCAGGCCGGCGGTGAGCGCCGAGGCGTCGGCGGTGACGAGCACCTGGTCGGCTGGGAGGAACTCGCCGGTGCTGAGGGTGACGCCATTGGCGCGGCTTGCCTGGACGCTGACGGCGGCGACATGGGCGTTGCAGCGCAGAGCGGCGCCGCGACGAAGAGCGAGGCCGGCCAGAGCGTCGGCCAGGCGCTGCATGCCGCCGTCGATGAGCCAGACGCCCTGCTGCTCGACATCGGCGATCAGCATCAGGGTAGCGGGGGCGAGGAACGGGGATGACCCGCTATACGTTGCATAGCGGGCATAGAGCTGACGCAGGCGGGGGTCGGCGAAGCTGCGGCCGAGGGCCGACCATAACGTGGAGAACGGCGCGATGCGCCAGAGTTGGCCGAGTCCGGAGAGGCCGGACGCGCGGATCAGGGAAAGCGGGCTGGGGTCGGCGGCGTGCATGAAAGCCTGGTCGAGCGTGGCGTGCACGGCGCGGGCGCGGGCGCAGAAGCGGCGGAACGCGTCGGCCTCGTGTGGGCCGGCGAATGCGGCGATGGCGTCGGCGGAGCGGGCGGGATCGGCGAACAGGTCCAACGCCGTGCCGTCGTCCCAGGCGTGGCGGGCAAGCACGTCGGCTTTTTGGAGGGTCAGGTGCTGCTCGAGCGTGGTTCCGGCATCGGCGAACAGGGCGTCGAACACGCGGCGCAGGGTGAACACCGTTGGTCCGGCGTCGATGTGCGCGCCGCCGATGCTGTGCTGGTGCAGCTTGCCGCCGACGGTGGCGGCACGTTCGAGGACGGTGACGGCGAGACCCTGGCCGGCAAGGTCGATCGCGGCCGAAAGCCCGGCGACACCGGCGCCGATGACGATCACGCGGGCAAGCGGTGCTGCCCGCGCCGTAGCGGCGCGGGCAGGCGGGGTGGCGGTCAGCGGATCAGCGGCAGGTGCAGCAGCGAAGATAGCGGCGCCGGGTTGGACGACAGCAACGGCATCCCGATCGCACCGGAGAGCGAGCTGTCCGAGCTTGCCAGTTCGGAGAGGCCGATCGCCTTGGAGAGCGAGGCGCAATCCCCGGCGAGCGTCGGCAGGTTCCAGGCGGTGGCGAACGGGGTCGGGTCGGCACAATAGGTCGGCATCTGGAGGGCCGAGGAGAGCGGGGCGGCCTCGTCCCAGATCATGCCGGTCGAGGCGGGTTCGGGGATGCCGGAGTCGATCGGGTTGTAGCGGTCGAGGATGTTGAGCGCGAGCTGGCCCGCGCTGAAGCCGGCATGCACAACGACGAGGATGCCACCACGGGCGATGCCTTCGGCGTAGATCAGCGCCTCGGCCCGCAGGACGTAGGCCTGCAGCAGCGCGTTGACGATGTCGTCGGCCGAACGGGCGGCGCCATCCGCGCCGGCCGCCGAGATGGCGGTAATCTCGCCTTCCCAGCGATAGGTACTCAATTCCGCCACCGCAGCCATGGCGTTGTCGTTGCTGCCGTACATCTTACAGATTGTCTGCGACATGTTGCCTCCGTTTGGGTCTGCGTGCCGGGAAGATCATCCACGCCCCGGGGTTTTTGCGTGCTCAGGCATTGGCGGCGACACTCCGGGTCAGCGGGAACATGGTGAGGAGTGTAGCCAGCAACAGGGCGATTTCGAGGATGTAGACACAGTCGTACGCCATCGCGGCGCCACTGCCGGTCTGTGCGGCGAAGCTGGCCACCACGTCGCGGATGATCCCGCCCAGGGCGATAGCGATGCCGGCGGCGGACGCCTGCACCGCGCCCCAGGCGCCGAGCGCGAGGCCGGTCTGGTCCGGGGGGGCGAGGTTCATTGTGGCGGTGAGCGTGCCGTGACCGAACAGGCCGGCGCCGAAGCCGATCAGCAGGGTTCCACCGCCGAACAGCAAGGTGGAGGAGGTCGGCCCGGCGAGGATCACGGCCATGAAGGCGGGAATGCCGATCAGCGCGCCGTAGCTGGCCATGGTGAACGGGTCGGCACCACGGCTCAGTACACGCGAGGCCAGGCCAAAGCCGAGCAGGCCACCGATGGCGAGCGTGGCGGTCAGCTTGGTGGTGTCGCCGACCGTCAATTGCAGGATCTGGCCGCCATAGGGTTCGAGCAGCACGTCTTCCATGCTGAATGCCATGGTGCCGAGGCCGACGGCGACGAGGCGGCGGATTACTCGGCCGCCATGGGTGAAACTTGCCCATGAGGCGCGGAAATCCGGCTGGCGCTGCGGCGCGGCGCGTTGTGCGGCCGGGTTGCGCGGCTCCTGTTTCCACAGGGCGATGCCGTTGAGCACGATGGTGGCGACGGCGGAGCCCTGGATCACCTGAACCAGCCGGCCGGGGGTGAAATCGGCGAGCAACGCACCGAATCCGAGCGCGCAACCGATCATGCCGAACAGCAGCATGACGTACATCAGGCCGACGACCTTGGGCTGCGCTTCGGTGGGCGCTAGGTCGGTGGCCAGCGCGAGGCCGACGGTCTGCACGGTGTGCAGTCCCGCGCCGACCAGCAGGAAGGCAATACCGGCGCCGAGATCGCCGATCCATGCCGGGGCATGCTCGGCCTCGCCGGCACCGGCCAGCACCAGCAGGGCGAACGGCATGATGGAGAGCCCGCCGAATTGCACCATGGCGCCGCGATAAATGAAGGGCACGCGCTTCCAGCCGAGCGCGGAGCGGTGGTTGTCGGAGCGGAAGCCGATCAGGGCGCGGAAGGGGGCGAAGAGCAGCGGCAGCGAGATCATGATGCCGACAAGCGAGGCGGGGACGCCGAGTTCGACGATCATCACCCGGTTCAGCGTGCCGATCAGCAGCACCAGGGCCATGCCGACCGTTACCTGAAACAGCGACAGGCGCAGCAGCCTGGGCAGGGGGAGATCCGGTGTCGCCGCGTCGGCAAACGGCAGAAAGCGGGAGCCTAACCCGATCCACGCTTTCATGACGCTCTGGCTGAGCCGGTTCATCGGTTGACCTCTGCGATCGGCGCCGGGTCAGCGGCGGTTAGGGTGTGCGTTGATCGACCTGCGACACCATCACCATAGGAACGCCGCATGTAATCTGGCAGTCGGCGTCGGGGGACAGGCACGATGGGTTTCCGGCGCACGAAGGCAACAGCCGGGACCCGAGGATCCCGGCTGGCCCGCGTACGTCGTCGAATCACCTCGGGGAAGGATCAGTTCGAGGACGTTGCCATCGCCAGGACTTTGGCCCCTGGCGTCTGCGGCTGGGTCTCGATCATCGCCGTTTTCGCCTTGGAGCCGCCCTGGAAGAAGGCGCCCATCCACGTGGTGTGGGTCAACACCGCAGTGTGGATCAGCAACGACGTGACAGCGACGCCGCCGATCAGAAGCGGCAGTCCGACAGTCGGCTTGACGACTGTCCACAATCTACCTTGGTTCATCTCCGCTTCTCCTTAGTGCAGCCAAGGCGAATAGACATACGCCAAGAAATGCGCAAAGAGCGCAATTACGAAGAACACATGCGCGCCGTCGATGACGTGCTTATGAAGTTCTTCCGATTCCTTGATCGTCAGGCCGGTCGGCCAGACTCTGTTCGGATCGTCAACTATCCCTACACCTCCTTTGAGTGCCCTGAGCAATGAACCCGCATGCGCCCTGCGGCACATCCGGGTAGGCTTCTCGTTGCTGTCGGGTTGAACGATCTTCGCCGCCAGCATCGCAGTTTCGTCCGTCGCATCCCACGCCGTCGGCGGGCTGGCGCTTACCAGATCGACGCGGCGTGGCCGTCTTGCGCGGGGGTCGCGATGGCCGGGATACGCGCGTTACCGACCACGTCGTGAGTGTCAGGTTAACTTGTCATAAAAATTTGTCAATATGAGGAGACATATTCTTTGACGCTTCGCCTGGCGGTGTTCTGTTGGGGCGGACGCGGGGGGAAGCGCGCGGTTCGCTGCCGCGAGAAGGGACGCCGCAGATTGTGGTTGACTTCATTGTAAGGTTGTAATGACAGTCTCAATTGACAATAAAAGCTTACATGCACCGGGAGGCTTCAGCTATGGATGCCATCGCACGGATCGAGCGGGCCCTGGGGAGTTCCCTTGCCGGGGCGAGTGTTCCCGGGGCTCCCCCACTGCTCGCGGCCGCCATGCACCATGCGGTGTTCCCGCGCGGTGCCCGGTTGCGTTCCCGACTCTGTCTGGCGGTCGCATTGGCGTGCGGGGACGACGACAGCGATCTCAGCGATGCCGCGGCGGCGGCCATCGAGCTGCTGCATTGTGCGTCGCTGGTGCATGACGACCTGCCGTGCTTCGACAATGCCGACACCCGCCGCGGCCGTCCGTCGGTGCATCGCGCGTTCGGCGAGCCGCTGGCGGTGCTGGCGGGCGACGCGCTGATCGTGCTGGCGTTCCAAACGCTGGCCGCTGGTGCCGTCCGGCGCGTGGAACGGTTGCCGGTTCTGCTGCGGATCATCGCCGAGGCCACGGGCGCGCCATTTGGGATTGCCGCAGGTCAGGCTTGGGAATGCGAGCCCTCGGCAGATCTGTCGGTGTATCAGCAGCAAAAGACCGGGGCGCTGTTCGCCGCGTCGACCTGCGCCGGCGCGGCGGCGGCGGGCGGGAGCGTTGTGGCGTGGCGGGTGTTCGGCGAGCGCCTCGGCGAGGCCTACCAGGTGGCCGACGATATCAGCGATGTGCTGTCCAGCGAGGCTGATCTCGGCAAGCCGGTCGGGCAGGACGGTGCGCTGGCGCGGCCGAATGCAGTGTTGCAGTTGGGCGTCGACGCGGCGTTGCAGCGTCTGGACCGGCTGGCGGCTGCCGCAACCGCGGCGATACCTCCTTGTCGTGGCGCCGCGGCGCTGGCGGCGCTGACGCTGACGGAGACACGCCGGCTGTTGCCCAAGGATCTCGCGCAGCGGGCGGCGTGAGCGGTCTCCGGCGCAGGATGAGGAGCAGGCGCGGCTTTATGTATGAATTTCTTGACAAATTAGATAGTCAAGTTAGGCTTACAGTTAGGGTCGGCGATCGAACGCTTGGCCGGGAGGGTGCCGTGCATGGATACGCTGGCGGTTGTGCTTGAAGCTCCCGAGGTGCTGGCGTTGAGCCGTCTCGATCTGTCGCCGCGTGGCGACGACGAGGTGGTTGTCGCGGTTGACTGGAGCGGCATCAGTACGGGCACGGAGCGGCTACTGTGGTCCGGCAAGATGCCGCCGTTCCCCGGGATGGGGTATCCGCTGGTGCCGGGTTACGAATCCGTCGGGCGTGTCGTCGAGGCTGGAGCCGGTTCCGCGCGGCAGGTGGGCGAGCACGTGTTCGTGCCTGGCGCGCGGTGCTTCGGGCCGGTGCGTGGACTGTTCGGCGGCGCCGCGGCGCGGCTGGTTGTTGCCGGGGCGCGGGCGCATCCGGTGGGGGAGGGGCTGGAGGATCAGGCGGTGCTGTTCGCGCTGGCCGCCACGGCATGCCATGCGATGGCCGGGCCATATGCCACCCCGCCAGACCTGATCGTCGGCCATGGAGTGCTCGGCCGGTTGCTGGCGCGCGCGGCGATCGCGCTGGGGCACCCGGCACCGCTGGTGTGGGAGACCAACCCGGCTCGGGCGAGCGGCGCTTCCGGCTACGAGGTTTGTGACCCCGCGGCTGATCCGCGGCGGGATTATCGCGCGATCTATGACGTCAGTGGCGATGCCGGGTTGCTGGACACGCTGATCGCTAGGCTCGCGCCGGGTGGCGAGGTTGTGCTTGCCGGTTTCTACAGTGAGCGGCCTTCGTTTGCCTTTCCGGCGGCGTTCATGCGGGAGGCGAGGTTGCGGATCGCGGCGGAGTGGCAGCCGGCGGACCTTGTACAGGCGCGGTCGCTGGTGGAGCGCGGCAAGCTGTCGCTCGCGGATCTGGTTTCGCACCGCAGTTCGGCCCGCGATGCACAGACCGCCTATCGGACGGCGTTCACCGATCCTTCCTGTCTGAAAATGGTTCTTGATTGGAGAAGCTGCGCATGAACGCACCTTTCGTTCCGACCAATCCTGATGGCGGGTTGCAGGAGGAGGCGCCGGCGGGGGCCAAGCAGACGCAGATCATCGCGATCTATGGCAAGGGCGGCAGTGGCAAGAGCTTCGCGCTGGCCAACCTGTCTTACATGATGGCGCAGCAGGGCAAGAAGGTGTTGCTGATCGGGTGCGATCCGAAGAGCGATACCACGTCGCTGCTGTTCGGTGGCCGCAGTTGTCCGACGATCATCGAGACCTCGGCGAAGAAGAAGGCCGCGGGCGAGCAGGTCAAGATCGGCGATGTCTGCTTCAAGCGCGATGGCGTGTTTGCCATGGAGCTTGGCGGCCCGGAAGTTGGCCGTGGCTGCGGCGGGCGCGGCATCATCCATGGCTTCGAGTTGCTGGAAAAGCTCGGCTTTCACGACTGGGGCTTTGACTACGTGTTGCTGGATTTCCTGGGCGACGTGGTCTGTGGCGGCTTTGGGCTGCCGATTGCGCGCGACATGTGCCAGAAGGTGATCGTTGTCGGATCGAACGATCTGCAATCGCTGTATGTTGCCAACAACGTGTGCTCCGCGGTCGACTATTTCCGCAAATTGGGCGGCAATGTCGGCGTTGCCGGGATGATCATCAACAAGGATGACGGCACCGGCGAGGCGCATGCGTTCGCCGCGGCGGTGGGCATTCCGGTGCTGACCGCGATCCCGGCGGAGGAGGACATCCGGCGCAAGAGCGCTAATTACGAGATCATCGGCAGGCCGGGCGGGCAGTGGGCGCCGCTGTTCGAGCAGCTTGCGTTGAAAGCCGCGGAAGCGCCGCCGGTGCGGCCGGTGCCGCTGAGCCATGAGGCGCTGCTCGGGCTGTTCAAGGGCGATGCGGTTGGGCGGAACGTTGTGCTTGAGCCGGCCACGCTGGATGACATGTGCGCGGCGAGCGTGATCGAGCGGAAATCTCTCGAAGTGGTCTACGAAGGCTCGTGAGCATGGATGGTCCCGTCATTCCGCAGGTTGCGACGGATGGCTGCCATGGTGGGCGGGAGACGCTGCGCGAGGCGGCTGTCGCCGCCGGCAAAGGCAGTGTGCTTGACGGGCTGGAACGGGATTATCCGCGCGGGCCGCACGATCAGCCGCAATCGATGTGCCCTGCCTTCGGCGCGTTGCGGGTCGGCCTGCGGATGCGCCGGACGGCGACGATCCTGTCGGGCTCGGCATGCTGTGTTTACGGATTGACGTTCACCTCCCATTTCTATGGTGCGCGGCGGACGGTGGGCTATGTGCCGTTCAACTCCGAGACGCTGGTACGGGGGCAGTTGTACGAGGATATTCGTGCGGCCGTGCAGCAGACGGCCGGGCCGCAGGACTATGACGCCGTCGTCGTCATCAACCTGTGCGTACCGACGGCCTCTGGCGTGCCGCTCGATCGTCTGCCGCGCAATATCGATGGCGTGCGGATAATCGGCATCGATGTGCCGGGCTTTGGTGTGCCGACCCATGCCGAGGCGAAGGATGTGTTGGCCGGCGCCATGCTGCGCTATGCGCGGCAGGAGGCGGAACTCGGTCCGGTGGCGCGGCCGCGGCAGGCGCAGGGCGAGCTTCCGACGGTCAGCCTGATCGGAGAATTGTTTCCCGGCGATCCGCCAGGCATTGGGGCGTTGCTGGCGCCGATGGGGTTGGCGCTGGCGCCGCAGGTTCCGTCGCGGGAATGGCGTGATCTCTATGGCGCGCTGGACTGCGTCGCCGCGGCGGCGGTGCATCCGTTCTATACGGCGACAGTTCGCGAGTTCCAGACCGCCGGGCGCCCG
>CAIRTN010000148.1 GCA_903881515.1 uncultured Rhodospirillales bacterium
ACTTTTCCCCTGGTCGCCTTCGGGACAGATCGGCCGAAGGCCATAAATTGAAAAAGCTTCTTTGGTTCTTTTTCTCTGCGCGGCGCCTTCGCCGTCGCACTTTCACAAAAAGAACACTTTGCCTTGCTCTAAAAACCCTCTTCCCACAGCCGCTCCAAGGAGGCTCCCTGCCGTGAAGAAATTCCCGCTGATGCGCAACAACATCCAGCGCGAGGACCTCGACGCCGTCATCGAGCTGCTGCGCCAGGACGATCCGATCCTGACCAACGGCCCCAACGTGCGCGCTTTCGAGGCGGAATGGTCGGCCTGGCTCGGCGTGAAATACTCGGTGTTCGTCAACTCCGGCGCCTCGGCCAACCTGCTGTCGATGGCGATCCTGCGCATGCGGCACCCCGAAGGCGGCGAAGTGATCGTGCCGCCGCTCACCTGGGTGTCCGACGTCGCCACCGTGCTGCAGAACGGCTTCACCCCGGTTTTCGCCGATATCGACCCGACCACCCTCGGCCTCGACACGCAGCAGACCCTGGCCGCCATCACCGACAAAACCCGCGCGGTGTTCATCACCTACGCCCAGGGTTTCGACGCACTCAGCCCCGAACTGCTCGCCGGCCTCGCACAGCGCGGCATCCCGCTGATCGAGGATGTCTGCGAATCCCATGGCGCCACCCATGCCGGCCGCCGCCTCGGCAGCATCGGCTGGATGTCGAACTTCTCCTTCTACTACGCCCACCACATGACCACGATCGAAGGCGGCATGGTCTGCACCGACGATCCCCTGGTCTACCAGCAGGCCCGCCTGCTGCGCTCGCACGGCATGGTGCGTGAAAGCAACGACCCGGAGGTGCGTGCGTCCTACGTCCGCGACTACCCGGATCTGAACCCCGACTTCATCTTCGCCTACCCCGCCTACAACGTGCGCAACACCGAGATCGGCGGCATCATGGGCCGCAAGCAACTCCCCCGGCTCGATGCCGCCGTCGCCCGCCGCACCGAGAACCTCAAGCTGTTCCTCTCACTGATCGACCCCAGCCGCTACCGCACCGATTTCCGCCTTGAAGGCTCCAGCAACTATGCCTTCAACCTGGTGCTGCGCAATCGCGACGACGCGCTGATGGCCCGGCTGACCGCCAAGCTGAATACCGAAGGCGTCGAGTTCCGCCGCGGCAGCGCCGGCGGCGGCAACCAGGTGCGCCAGCCCTATCTGCGCGGCATCGTGCCGGCCAACGCCCACAACATGTTCCCCGAGACCGATCACATCCATTTCTACGGCATGTATATCGGCAACTTCCCCGACATGACGGACAGCGAAATCCGCGCTGTCTGCGAGATCATCAACGCCGCCTGACGACCCCCCCCCATTGGTGGCAGCAGCCACGCACAGTCTGGAGCGCCTGAGCTATCATGCCTTACAACATCCTTGTCACCGGCGGCGCCGGCTATCTCGGCTCCACCCTCGTGCCGGACCTGTTGAACGACGGCCACAAGGTCACGGTGCTCGACAACTTCCTCTACGACGAAACCAGCCTCAATCACGTCTGCCACAACGAAAACTTCACCGTGGCCAAGGGCGATTGCCGGGTGAAGGACGTCGTGGCTCCGCTGCTGGCCAAGGCCGATGTGGTGATCCCGCTCGCCGCCCTGGTCGGCGCGCCGATCTGCGCGCAAGACCCGGTGGGCGCCAAAACCATCAATCACGACGCGGTCAGCATGCTGCTGGCCAACATGTCGCGCGATCAGATCATCCTGATGCCGACCACCAACTCCGCCTATGGCTCGGGCGATCAGAACCATTTCTGCACCGAGGAATCGCCGCTGCGGCCGCAGTCGCGCTACGCGATCGACAAGGTCGCGGTCGAAAAGGAACTGATGGAGCACCAGAATGCCATCAGCTTCCGCCTCGCCACCGTGTTCGGCATGTCGCCGCGCATGCGGCTGGATCTGCTGGTGAACGACTTCACCTACCGTGCGGTGAAGGATCGCGCGGTCGTGCTGTTCGAAGCCCACTTCAAGCGCAACTACATCCATGTCCGCGACGTCAGCCTGGCCTTCCGCCACGGCCTGGCCAATCACGGCGCGATGAAGGGGCAGATCTACAATGTCGGCCTGTCCACCGCGAACGTCTCCAAGATGGAGCTGTGCCAGGTGATTCAGAAACAGGTCCCGCAATTCACCTATCTCGAAGCCGGCATCGGCCACGACCCGGATCAGCGCAACTACATCGTCTCCAACGACAAGATCGAGGCCACCGGCTACCAGCCGCGCTTCTCGCTCGATGCCGGTGTCGCCGAGCTGATCAAGGGCTTCACCATGTTCCGCACCACCCGCCACGGCAATGTCTGATCGCGCGTGATGGGGCGGGGCGCCAAGGCCAAGGAAAAGCAAGTCCTCCTTTTTTTGCAAAAAAAGGAGCAAAAAAACTTTTCCCGTTGGCGCTCCGGCCCACCCTTCCTTGCCTTCCCTTGCCTTGAACGTCCTACCCTCGCCCCAAGTCCCGCCTGATGACCAACGCCGCCGCCCCGCGGGCCTACGCCGTGCTCGACGCGCCCTTCCCCGGCGAGGCGCCGCGTCCGCCGGCCAACCCGCGCGATCCCGCGCGCAACTGCTACATCGTGCTCGGCAATCACCAGAGCTATTCCGGCATTGTTGAGATGGTGCACGCCTTGCACGCCACCTTCTCCCGGCATTACCCCACCTATGTTTCGCAATGGCTCGTGCCTGGCGCGATCAATGTGGTGATCGACGAATTCGCCAAGCCGGCGATGGTGGACCTCATGCGTCAGGTGCGCCAGTCGCACCCGCAAACCCGCATCGTGGTGATGGCCACCGAGTTCATCACGCAGATGGCGCCGCTCGGCATTCCTTTGGGCAACACCTTCAACTATTTCGGCGCTGCCGATGGGTCCAAGGATCTCCTGCGCCACGCGCTCTACCGGTCCGGCGTCCGCAAGATCAAACCGTATTTCGAAGCGCGCTACGCCGGCTTCGTTGACGCGCTGCCGCTGATGGATCTGGTGCTCTGCGCGCATCAGGCTGTCGCCGATACCATGGCGCTGCTGCCCGCCAGCGCCCG
>CAIRTN010000149.1 GCA_903881515.1 uncultured Rhodospirillales bacterium
CGGCGCCGAGCAGGAAGCGGCGGGAGATCACGGGCGGGCTCCGGGATTGGGTTCCGAACGGTGTCTTAACATATCAGGTTCGAACAGCCAGCTTCAGCATTGATTCAGGTTATTTTTTGATCACGATATGGCCAGATTGCAACGCGGTGGACCTGCGTGCTTGCGGCCTGGGCAGGTTTGCTTCATGTTGACGGTGGCTTCGGTGGCGTGCCGGAGCGTGCGGGTGTGATCCTGTGGCCGGCGGCATCGGATGAGGGTGCCTTGAACGAGTGCGGTGCTCCATGATCCCGAGAGGGACGGAGCCTCTGTTCTCCGCAAGCCCGGCTGACAGGTCTGAACCCCGGCATGGTGGCGCGCCGCCGCCCCTGATGCGCGACGCTCGCGCGCGGGGAAACCGAGTTCCACCGGGGCGGCTCGCCCGACCCGACCGCAGTTTGTCAGGATTTCATGGCTCGTACCTTGCCGCCCCTGTCCGAATACCGCGCCCGCTCGGCGTTGGGACGGACATGCGCCTGGGAGCCGTCTTGGTTCCTCCTGTTTACGCCGCGTTCGGGTCAACTGCCCCTCCTTGCAAGCACACCTCGTGTCGCGGCCTGTCGGCCGCACCGGGGGCCACGGAGTTCATGGCTTAATGACCAAGCGCATGCTGATCGACGCCACCCACGCGGAAGAAACCCGCGTGGTGGTGCTGGACGGTAACCGACTAGAAGATTTCGACGTCGAGACTTCGACGAAGAAGCAGCTTAAGGGCAATATCTACCTCGCCAAGGTTGTCCGCGTAGAGCCGTCGCTGCAGGCGGCGTTCGTGGAATAGGGCGGCGGGCGGCACGGCTTCCTGGCGTTCGGGGAAATCCACCCGGATTATTACCAGATCCCGGTGGCCGACCGTGAGCGCCTGCTGGCGATGCAGGCCGAGGAAGCCCAGGACGAGGAAGACGAGGACGACGACGTCCCGGCACCGCGGCGCCAGGTCGACGCACGGCCGCTGGCCAGCGAGAGCGCGCCGACCATCGAGGGCACGGTCGATTACGGCGCGGTGAGCTATGGCGAGGTCGCGCCGGTCGAGCCGCAGGCGACGTCAGCCGAGACCGCGGCCGAGGAGGCCGAGACGGCTGCCTGGACCAAGGCGCCGGCCGAAGCGGTCAGCGAGGAAGCCGGCAGCGAGGGTGAGAGCAGCGAGCCCGACGAGGATGTGCAGCCCGATCTGCCGCCGCCGGAGACCATTGGCGGCGAGAACGACACGTTCGAAGGCAACGGCGCCGACGAGGCACGCCGCCGGCGCGCCGCGCGGTTCCTGCGCAATTACCGTATCCAGGAGGTGATCCGCCGCCGGCAGATCCTGCTGATCCAGGTGGTGAAGGAAGAGCGCGGCACCAAGGGCGCGGCGCTGACCACCTATATCTCGCTGGCCGGGCGTTACTGCGTGCTGATGCCGAACTCGCCGCGCGGCGGCGGGATCTCGCGCAAGATCACCTCGGCGGCCGATCGCCGCCGGCTGAAGGAGATCACCGCCGAGCTTGAGATCCCGAAGGGCATGGGCCTGATCGTGCGCACCGCCGGTGCGGCGCGGCCGAAGCCGGAGATCCGGCGCGACTGCGAATACCTGATGCGGCTGTGGGACGATATCCGCGAGCTGACATTGCGTTCGATGGCGCCGGCGCTGATCTACGAGGAAGCCAGCCTGATCAAGCGGGCGATCCGCGATGGCTATTCGCGCGATATCGACGAGGTGATGGTCGATGGCGAGGATGGCTGGAAGGCGGCACATGACTTCATGCGCATGCTAATGCCGAGCCACGCCAAGAAGGTGCAGCTGTGGAAGCCGGGGGCGAATAACGGGCAGCCGCTGTTCACCCGCCATCAGGTGGACCAGCAGCTGGACGCGATGATCAGCCCGACGGTGCAGCTGAAATCCGGCGGCTATCTGGTGATCAACCAGGCCGAGGCGCTGGTGGCGATCGACGTCAACTCCGGGCGGTCCACACGCGAGCGCGGCATCGAGGAGACGGCGCTACGCACCAATCTGGAGGCCGCCGACGAGGTGGCGCGCCAGTTGCGGCTGCGCGACCTGGCCGGGCTGATCGTGATCGACTTCATCGACATGGAGGCGAAGAAGCACAACGCCATGGTCGAGCGGCGCATGAAGGATGCGCTGAAGAACGATCGGGCGCGCATCCAGGTGGGCCATATCAGCCATTTCGGCCTGCTGGAGATGAGCCGGCAGCGGCTGCGGCCGTCGCTGGCGGAGACCAGCTTCACCACCTGCCCGCATTGCGGCGGGTTGGGCCATGTCCGCAGCATCGAGAGCAGCGCGATCCATATCCTGCGCGCTATCGAGGACGAGGCGGCGAAGGGCCGGGCGAGCCTGATCACGCTGCATGCGGCGGGCGCCGTGGTGCTGTATCTGCTGAACCACAAGCGGGAGCGGTTGTTTGAGATCGAGGCGCGGACCGGGCTGCGGGTGCATTTCTCCACCGACGAGACCCTGGTGCCGCCGGCGATCCGCATTGAGCGTGAGCGGCCGGCGATCCCGCTGAGCGAGCGGATTTCGCAGGCGGTGCCGACGCTGCCCGTCGCCACCACGGTGGTGGACGCGGTCGAGGACGACGAGGACGCCGACGTCGTGCTGACCGAGGAGACCGAGGTTGCCGACGGCGAGACCGAGGCCGAGGGCGGCGAGAATGCCGCGCGTGGCGGCGACGAGGGCGAGAAGCGCCGTCGCCGGCGCCGCCGCCGGCGTGGCCGGCGCGAGGATGGCTCGATCATCCCGGCGGGCGAGAGCGACGGCGAAGCCTCCGGCGAGGCTGGCGATGAAGGCGGCGACGAGGATGCGTTGCCGGCCGAACCGAATGTCGCCGACACGCTGCCAGTGATGGCCGATGACGAGGCCGGCGAGGCTGCGGCAGAGCCGTCCGTGTCGGCAGATCCGTCCGTGCCGGGCGAGGAGCTTGATGAAAACGGCATGCCGAAGGCACGCCGACGCGGGCGCCGCGGCGGCCGTCGTCGGCGTCGGGATGACGGCACGCCGGGCGCAGCGGTGGAAGCCGAAGAAGACGTGGTGGTCGTCGAGCCGGTCTATGTCGCGCCGGTGTATACCGGGCCGACGCCGGCCGATCCGTTCGGTGGACGGTCGTTCGATATCTTCGACATCATGGACCAGGTGGAGCGGCGCGAAGAGGCCAAGCCGGTGCCGGCCGCGCCTGCGCCTGCAGTGGAGGAGGTGCCGGCGCCCGCGCCGGCGGCTGCCGAACCGGAGCCTGTGGCGGTGGTCGTGCCTGAGCCGATTGCGGCACCTGCGCCCGAGCCCGTCGCCGCCGAACCCGTTGTGATCGCCGCACCGGTTGTCGAGGCAACGCCTCCGGCATCGGTGATGGCCGAGCCAGTGGTTGGGCCGTCGATCCAGCCGATCGTGCTGGGGCAGGATCCCGCGCCTGCGGTGCCGGCCAAGAAGGGCTGGTGGCGCCGCTGAGTTAGCTGCGCCAGACTGAGGATCGACAAAAAGGGCGGTTTCGTTTCGGGCGAAACCGCCCTAGTCTTTTGGGCAACACGACGGGGCGGCGGCGCCGGCAAGCTCTTTGTTCTGACGCGTGATTCAGACCTCCGGTCATCGCGCTTTGTGAGGATCCGGACATGACACACACGCCTGCGCTTCCCAAAGTCGCCTTTATCGGTACTGGCGGCACCATCGCTTCGATCGGCGCCACGCCGCTCGAACTCCAGGATTACGGCGCCAATGGCGTGATGCTGCAGGCCGACGAGATCGTGGCACGGGTGCCCGAACTGGCCATGGTGGCGCAGGTGATCCCGGTACGGTTTGCCGCTGTGCCAAGCCCCAACATCTATTTTCCGGAATGGAAGGCGCTGGTGCTGCTGTGCGAGAAACTGGTCTCCGAGCATCCAGACCTCGCCGGCATCGTGATCGGGCATGGCACGGCGAGCCTGGAAGAGACCGCGTATTTCCTGGGGCTGACGGTGAAGGTCAATGTGCCCGTCGTCATCGTCGGCTCGCAGCGGCCGATGAGCGCGCTGTCGACCGATGCCGGCATGAACCTGTTG
The DNA here is from genome assembly GCA_903881515.1 of uncultured Rhodospirillales bacterium. GTDB lineage: Bacteria > Pseudomonadota > Alphaproteobacteria > Acetobacterales > Acetobacteraceae > CAIRTN01. Next base: position 4,057 of record CAIRTN010000149.1, read on the forward strand.
AACGCGGTACGGGTCGCCGCCGCGCCGGCCTCGCGCGGCCTGGGCGTGCTGACGTTGCTGAACGACGAGATCCACGCCGCGCGCGACGTGACGAAAACCTCGACCCTGCGGCTGCAAACTTTCCGCACACCGGATTTCGGCGCGCTGGGCCATGCCGATGGCGATGCCATCGCCTATTACCGCAAGCCGGTGCGCAAGGTGGCGCCGGACAGCGAGTTCGATGTGCGCGGGCTCGATGCCTTGCCGCGGGTGGATATCGCTTACGCCTATACCGGCGCCGATGGCACCGCGGTGCGGGCCTTTGAGGCCGCGGGGGCGAAGGGGATCATTTCGGCCGGGTTTGCGCCGGGATCGGCCGGGCCGGGTGATATGGTCGCGCTCGAGGCCGCGGCAAAGAACGGGGTGATCGTGATGCAGTGCACGCGCGCGGGCAGCGGGCGGACCTTCAAGGGCAAGCGGCTGCGCGAGGCGGGTTTCCTGATGACCGACAATCTCAATCCGCAGAAGGCCCGGGTGCTGCTGGCGCTGGCGCTGACGGTGACCTGCGATCCGGCGGAGATCGAGCGGATCTTTCTGACCTATTAGCTTGCGCCACGCGCGACGCGTGGACGCTGGCAAATCGCTGATCTTCCCCTTAACGTAGCGTGAACACGGGACGCAAAAGCCCGTGCACGTCCAGGGGAAGCAAGTCACAGCATGGCCACCGTCTCGATCAGGCAGGTCCGCAAGGCCTTCGGCAGCGTCGAAGTGCTGCACGGCGTTAATGTCGAAGTGGAGGACGGGGAGTTCGTCATCCTCGTCGGCCCCTCCGGCTGCGGCAAGTCCACGTTGCTGCGCATGATCGCGGGCCTGGAAAACATCAGCCGTGGCGAGATCGCCATCGGCGGCAAGGTCGTGAACAATGTCGCGCCAAAAGAGCGCGACATTGCAATGGTGTTCCAGAATTACGCGCTGTATCCACACATGACGGTGCGCGACAATATGGCGTTTTCGCTGCTGCTGGCGAAGGCACCGGCCGAGGTGATCGAACAGAAGGTCGGCCGCGCTGCCGATATTCTGGGGCTGCAGCCGTACCTGGCGCGTTATCCGCGGCAGTTGTCGGGCGGGCAGCGTCAGCGCGTGGCGATGGGCCGCGCTATCGTGCGCGATCCGCAGGTGTTCCTGTTCGATGAACCGCTGTCCAACCTTGACGCCAAGCTGCGGGTGCAGATGCGCGCCGAGATCAAGGACCTGCATCAGCGGCTGAAAACCACCACCGTCTACGTCACGCACGACCAGATCGAGGCGATGACGATGGCTGACAAGATCGTGGTGATGAATGGCGGCAATGTTGAGCAGATCGGTGCGCCTCTGGAACTGTATGACCGGCCGAATAATCTGTTCGTCGCTGGCTTCATCGGCTCCCCGTCGATGAACTTCATCAAGGGGCGGATTTCCGGCGGCATGTTCGGGGCCGAAGGTGTGCGGCTGCCGTTGCCGCCGCAGGGCAGCGGGATGGAGGAGGGGCGGCCGGTGATCTATGGCGTCCGTCCCGAGCATCTGCGGCTGGATGCGCAGGGTATCGCGGCACAGGTTGTCGTCATCGAGCCCACCGGGTCGGAGACGCAGGTGATCATGAGACTGGCGGGGGGCACCGTGCTGGGTGCGTTCCGTGAGCGAGTTTCGACGCGGCCAGGCGACAGCCTGCATATCGCGCCGGATCCGGCCCTGGTGCATCTGTTCGACGAGGCATCGGGCGTGCGGCTGAACTAAGCACTGGGCGACAACGAGCGGCGCAAACCGCCGCAAAAGCAGGGAGAATAAAAGCAATGGATCGCATTACACGTCGCGATACGCTGAAGGCGAGCGCGGGACTGGCGGCGGCAAGTGGCGCCGGGGTGCTGGCCTCGACGCCGGCGATGAGCGCCATTCCGGTCGCCAATGTGCCGGCCCCGAAGCAGCCGGCGGAAGCAGGCGCGGAGCTGCGCGTCATCCGCCCGACCAAGTTCGTTGATCCCGACGAGGTGATCTGGAACGAGAACACGGCGAAATTCACCGCTGCCACCGGCGTGAAGGTCCGCACCGATTTCGTCGGCTGGGAAGACATCCGCGCCCAGGTCGCCGTCGCCGCTCGCACCGGCGCCGGGCCGGACGTGGTGGTGGGCTGGCCCAACGACCCGCATCTGTACGCCGACAAGATCCTCGACATGACCGAGCTTGCCACCTACCTCGGCAAGAAATACGGCGGCTGGGGCGCCTTGCCGCAGAAATACGGCAAGAAGGCCGGCACCGAGCAGTGGCTGGGCCTGCCCATGGGCAGCAGCGGCGGCGCGCTGGTTTATCGCAAGTCCTGGGTCAACGAGGCCGGCTATGACGCGCCGCCGGACGATCTCGGCAAGTTCCTCGATCTCTGCCGCAAGCTGAAGGCGAAGAACCATCCGGTCGGCTGGGCGCTGGGCAATGCGCAGGGCGACGGCAACGGCACGGCGCAGTGGCTGCTGTGGGCGCATGGCGCGGCACAGGTGGACGAGAAGAACCAGGTCATCATCAACAGCAAGGAGACGATCGCCGCGCTGAAATATGCGGCCGAGCTCTACAAGAACTTCATTCCGGGCACGCTGTCCTGGCTCGACCCGTCGAACAACAAGGCGTTCATCGCCGAAGAAATCTCGATGACGCAGAACGGCGTGTCGATCTACTTCGTGCTGAAGAACGACCCGAAAACCGCCGCCATCGCCGCCGACACCTATCACTCCCGGATGCCCGGCTCGATCAACGGTCGCGCCCCGGAAGCCGGCAACACGCTCAACGCCATGGTGTTCAAACACACCAAGTTCCCGAATGCGGCGAAGGAATACCTCCGCTTCATGATGGAAGCCGAGCAGTACGACGCCTGGCTCACCAAGTGCCTCGGCTACTGGGCGCATCCGCTGCTGGCGTTCGACCAGTCCGATTGCTGGAAGTCCGACCCGAAGATCGTCGCCTACCGCGATACCCAGAAAATGACCTTCTGGGACGGCTATCGCGGCCCGATCAGCTCGGCGGCCGCCTCGGTCGGCGCCGAGTACATCCTGGTGCAGATGGTCGCCGCCGTCTGCGCCGGCGCCCCAACGCCGGAAGACGCCGCCACCGACGCGGCGCGTCGGATGCAACGCATCTACCGCAAGGCCTGACCTGACTGGTGCCCGCCGGCAACCCCGGCGGGCACACCGCCTTTTCTCTGAAAGCAGTGCGAATGGATGCCTCCACCTGGGTCGCGAAACGCCAACCGCCGACGTTGCTGGGCCGGTTGTTCGACTAC
>CAIRTN010000150.1 GCA_903881515.1 uncultured Rhodospirillales bacterium
CGCCAGACTCGTGGCGGTCGCTCCGGCAGGCCAGTCAGCGGCCTCCTACACCACGCCCGGGGGCACGACCCTGCGTGACGGCTGGAGCATTCGTCGTATTGGCGTACTGCTGTCGCGCTCGGCCGGGACGATCAGTGACGAGGTCCATCGGCACGGTGGGGGCGCGCTCTACCGAGCTGCACGCGCGACGGCCCAGGCGGCAGCTAATCGGCGATTATCTGGCCGCAAATCACGGATGGGGCGGCAAGGCGCTCTGTTCGGCGAGGTTTGCCGGCTCTTGCGCCGTCGATGGTCGCCTGAGCAGATATCGGGCAGGCGACAACGGATCGAGAACGGCGTGGAGCAGTCATCGGGCCTACAGGTGTCGCATGAGACGATCTACACGGCGATCTACGCGGTTCCGCGCGGCGAATTGCGTCGGGAACTGATCGCCTGCCTGCGCCAGGACAAGCCGATGCGCGGACGTAAGCCCAAGGGCAGCGAGCGTCGCGGCAAGCTCATGAATATGACGAACATCAAGGACAGGCCTGAGGAAATCGAAGCCCGCCTGGTGCCAGGCCATTGGGAGGGCGAACTTTTGCAAGGTGCTGGCGCGTTCAGCATGATCGGCACGCTGGTGGAGCGGACGACGCGGTTCGTGGTGCTGGTCAAGATGCCGACACGCAAGGCCGATGTCGCCGCGTGCGCCTTTGCCGGCGCGTTGAATGCGATCCCCGAGCCGCTGCGCAAGACGCTGACCTATGATCAGGGCAAGGAAATGGCCGCGCACGAGAGCCTAGCCCAGGCGACAGGGATGCGCATTTTCTTCGCCGACCCGCATTCGCACTGGCAGCGCGGCTCAAACGAAAACACCAACGGCCTGCTGCGGCAGTATTTCCCGAGGGGAATGTCGCTGTCAGCACTCAGCCAAGCCGACCTCGATCTCGTCGCCGACAGCCTCAACGATCGGCCACACAAGGCGCTCGGCTTCGCGACGCCAAACGAACATTTCCGAGAACTGCTAGCCAACTTGGAAGCGAAGCAAATCTCCCCACCCGAGGGCGTTCGCTCCGGAAATTGAATCCACCGTGCTTTTTACAATACCCCCTCAATCTTGATGACTTCCCTATGGACAGTCATTCCGGTCTAGACACGCAGCGCTTTTGCACGCGCGATAATTTCCGCCACATCGATGCCGTTCATAGTCTCCACGAACTGCTTGGTGAAATAACGCTCAACCGGCAATGCCGCTGTGATCTCGCCGCCGGCAAACAGCAGGTCACGCATATCGCTCACCTTGCTGTAATCGATATCGCCGATCTTCTCGCTGCGATCGAACACCCGCTCCGGGAGCCGCATGAATTGCTTGCGCGCCGCAAGCCGCAATCCGTCCAGCCGCATGACATCCGCATCGGACATCGTGGTGGGGCGCGAGGCTGGGAACATCTTGAAATGCAATTTGGCTAGTTCCTCCGGCGGGGCGGCGGCCATGGTCACCACTGATTTCGCCAGCGCGCGCGCCATGCCGGCGACCAGGGCCGGGTCCTTCTCGATGGTGGAAACCATGGTGTTGGAGCAGTGCTGAAACCCGAATTTCGGCATCGGCTCCGGGCGGAAATACCGGAACGCTCCGCCATTGAACTCAAACAACGCAAAGATCGTGTCCCATTCGACCAGCGCCTGCACCCGCCCGCGCTTGAGCGCATCGAACGCCGGCAGCGCGGCGCCCACGGCGATCATCTCCACATCCTTGGCCGGGTCCCAGCCGAGATTGCGCATCACTGTGTTGAGCGTGAAGGTCGGCGCCCCGCCGATGGCGCTGATGCCGATCGTCTTGCCCTTCAGGTCTTCAAAGCGCTGGATCGGACCATCCTTCAGCACCGCGACCGAGGTGAACGCCTCGGGCACCTGGCAGCAGAACCCGGTGACCGGAATGCCCTTGGACACGGCGGGGAACAGGCCGCCGGTGCCATGCGTGGCGAATTGCGCCTGGCCGGAGATCAGCAGGTTGATCGCCGCCGCCGCCCCAGCGACGGTCTGGATCTCCACCTCCAGCCCCTCCTCGGCGTAATATCCCATCCCCAACGGGATCGACGCGAAGAATCCGTCCGCTGAGGAATCGATGGTCGGGACGCCATAAACCAGCGTGATCTTGCGCCGGCTTTGCGCAATCGCGGGGGCTGCGAGGGCGGATAGCCCACCGGCCAGCGTTGCACGGCGGGTGAGTTTAGAACCGGTGATCTTCATGGTCGTCTCCCTTGTGGGATGTTGTTGTCACGCGCTGGTGCCCGCGGCCTCCGAGCCGCTTGCCCAGAACAGCAGACGGTTGCGCAAAGCCTGCAGACCGTAGTGGAACACAAGCCCGGTCGCCGAGAGCAGCACGATGTTGGCGAACACGCCGGGCGTATCCATCTGGCTGCTCTGGTTCACGATGAGATAGCCCATGCCCTTGTTCGCCCCGAGAAACTCGCCGACGATCACGGCCAGGATGGCAAAGATGATCCCGATATTTGCCCCCGCCAGCAGGAACGGCAGCGCGTTCGGCAGCTTGATCTTCCAGAAGATCTGCGAGCGCGTGGCGCGAAAGCTGCGCATCAACGCGATCTGATCCGAATCCACCACCTTCAGCCCGTGCACGGTGTTGAGAAAGATCGGGAAAAACGCTGACAGAATTCCAAGCACTATCTTCGACGTCGGCCCGAAGCCGAACCACACGATAATGATCGGGGCCAGCGCGATGCGCGGCATGGATTGCAGCGCCACGAGCATCGGATACAGCGTGCGCTCGAGAAACCGGACCTCGCTGACCAGCGCGCCCAGCAGCAACGCGAGCAGGAACGCGACGCCGAACGCAACCAGGGTCGACCACAACGTCACCATGAAATGCGCGGCATACAGATCGCGGCCGCGGATCAGCGCGGTGACGACATTGGTGGGAGCCGGAATGAAATACGCCGGCACGTTCAGCACCGTCACCGCGAACTGCCAAGTGAGCAGTACGAACACCAGGGTGCCGCCCGCGTAAAGTGCCGAGACCGTGCGCTCGCCCATCATGCCGCCAAGGCCGCCCCGGCCGGGCGCAACATTCCGCGAATGCGATCGGCGATCGCACCGAAATCCGGATCGCCCATCAAGGAAAGCGCCCGCGGCCGCGGCAGCGGAACCGGCACAATCTCGCGCACCTGCCCCGGCCGCGGCGTCATCACCACGATGCGATCACTGAGCAGCACTGCTTCGGGAATGTTGTGGGTGACAAACACAATCGTCCGCCCGGTCATTTTCCAGATGCGCAGCAGCTCCAGGTTGAGCTCCTCGCGCGTCATCGCATCCAGCGCCGCGAAGGGCTCGTCCATCAGCAGCACCGCACTGTCGTACACCAGCGAGCGTGCTATGGAGACGCGCTGCTGCATGCCGCCGGAGAGCTCGGACGGGTACGCATTGGCGAACCCCTCGAGCCCGACCATCGCCAGCAGTTCGAGCGCGCGCGCACGATAGGCTTCAGGCGGGGCCAGCCCCATCACCTCCACCGGCAGCAGCACATTGTCGATCACCCGCCGCCAGGGCAGCAGCACCGGGCGCTGGAACACCAGACCGATGCGCGGCGCGGTGCCGGCACTCTGAGCGATTTGGATGCTGCCCGACGAAGGCGCGATGAGCCCGGCCATCATGTTCAACAACGTCGTCTTGCCGCAGCCGCTGGGGCCCACAATCGACAGGAACTCGCCGGCCTGGATATCGAGCGTGCTGGGGGTCAGCGCCACCACGCCCTTGCCGTCGCGGGTCTGATAGGTTTTGCCCACGCCCACCAGCTGCATGATGGGTGGGCCCGGATCCGTCATGTTGGCAGCGCCTCGGCCATCTCGCGCAGCTTGGCCTTTTGCACGCGCATCGTCGCATCGGTGCGTGGGAAATCATCGACGATGACAAACCGCCGCGGGACCTTGAAATTCGCCAGCAGCCCGCGGCAGTGCTGCGCCAGATCCGCCTCATCGGTGATCGCACCAGGCTTGAGCATGACGAAAGCGATCGGCACCTCCTGCAGCCGCGGATGCGACACGGCTACCACGGCAGACTGCGCGACGGCGGGATGGCCGATCAGCACTTCCTCCACCTCGAGCGGCGAAAGGTTTTCACCTCCGACGCGGATCATGTCCTTCAGCCGGCTCAGCCAGCGGATAAAGCCATTCTCCAACTGCACGCCCATATCGCCGGTATGCAGCCAGCCATCGGCGTCAATTGTGCGTGCCGTTGCCTCAGGGTCGCGGAAATAGCCGAGCATCACGTTCCAACCACGCACGCACAGCTCGCCGGGCACGCCGTCCGGCTGCGTCGTCCCGGTGGCAGGATCGATCATCTTGACCTCGACGCCGATATTCGGCGTGCCGTCGGAATCATGGCGCATATCCACGGGATCGTGCGGCCAGCAGATGGCGGTGTTCCCTCCGGTCTCGGTGAGCCCATAGATCTCGCACATGCGCGCATTCCAGACCTGCTCGAGCCGCGCCATCTCGGCGGCCGGCGCGCCGAACCAGGCGCGGTCGAACGGCAGGTTGGACGCGTCGAACTGCGGCAGCCGGGCCATCTCCTGCAGCGGAATGACAAAGCCGTGATAGAGCGTGATCCCCTCCGTGGAGAACACGTCCCAGGCTTCGGCTGCGTTGTAGGATTGCGTCGTGTAATAGGTGGAGCCGGAGATGATGTTGCACAACAGGCCATGCATGTAGCCGCTGCAATGAAACATCGGCCCCACCGAATAGAACCGCTCGCCCGGCCGCAACAGCTGCCGCTCGGACACTGCCTCGGCGAGATGGATGAGCTGCTCATGGCCCAGTACCACGCCCTTGGGTTTGCCGGTGGTGCCCGAGGTGGACAGGATCGCCGCCCCGCCCGCGAGTTCGGGATATTCGGCTTCGGCGGTGCGCGCGACCAGCTCGGCCGCCGGCGGCAGAACGACGCTCTGGTCCTGCGACGCCAGCGCCTCCTCCCAATCCGCGATCCCGGCATAGCGGTGCCCGGCGGTGCTGCGCACCAGAAGGACGGGCAACGGCACACCGGCCGCGGCAAGGGCGTCCAGCACAGGGGCGACATGATCGGTCGCCTGCACCTTGCCGAGGAAATTATCTTCGAGCAGCCAGATCTTCGGCCGGGTGAGCTCCAGCATATGCGCGACCTCGCGCGGCGCGAGCCGTGTGTTCACGGCCACCAGCACGCCGCCGCAGCGCGCCACCGCATAGGCGGCAATCGCAAACGAGGCCTGGTTGGTCATCCACAGCGCCACCCGGTCGCCCGGTTGCACGCCGCGCGCATAGAGCACCCGCGCGAAACGTTCGGCCCCGTCGGCCAACTGGCGGAACGTCAGTATCTCGTCACGCCGGCCGACAACGAGGAACTCGGAATCGCCGAACCGGCTGGCGGCATGCGCCAGCTGGTCGAACAGATTGCGCGGAACGCTCACGCTGCGGTGGCCGCCGGCATCCGGCATTCCAGGCTGGCGTTCAGCAATTTGCTGGGCAGCGCGTGCCCGACGATGTGTTCGGCAAAGCGGGCGCATTCCACCAATGCGGGCAGATCCACGCCGGTTTCCACGCCGATCTGCTGGCAGAGGAACACCACCTCCTCCGAGCAGACATTGCCGGCCGCACCCTTGTGTCCCGCGAACGGGCAGCCTCCCAGACCCGCGACCGCGGTGTCGTAGAGGTCAACACCCTCCTGCATCCCGGCATAGACATTGGCGATGGCCAGGCCGCGTGTGTCGTGCAGATGCAGACCGATGCGCAGATCGGGCCAGCGTTCCCGGATTGCGCCGACATTGCGACGGATGAGTTCGGGATCGGCCCAGCCCATCGTGTCAGCAAGCATCAGGGTGCGCAGCTTGCTTCCACCTTCGCTTGTGATCGTCAGCAGATTTTCAACGAGCGCCAACACCCGCGCGGTCGATACCGGGCCCTCATAGTTGCAGCCGAATGCCGCCATGATACTGCCGTTCACCACCTCGATGCCATTGTCCTTATACAGCGCTGTAATCTTCTGCTGCATGGCATAGTCGTCGGCCGTCGAACGGCGCTGGTTGCGCAACGAGAAAGTCTCCGACGCGGTCAGCGTGATCTTGCCGGTCATGCTGAGCTTGCCGGTGGCCAGCGCGCGCTTGATGCCGGTGTCGTTCAGATAAATGCCCGAGTATTTCACACCAGGCTTCTGCTTGACGCTGTTGCAGATCTCCTCGGCGTCGGCCATCTGCGGAACCTGTTTGGGGCTCACGAACGAGACCATCTGGATGGATTTCAATCCCGTCTCGGCGAGCATTTCGACCAGCCGCACTTTGTCTGGCGTGCTGATCTTCTGCGGCTGTCCGATGCCCTCGAACTGAAAGCCCTCGCGCGGCCCTACTTCATTCAAGGTGATTTTTGCGGGAAACGACATGAGACGATCCTCCTAACCGGGTATGTGACGGGATGGCGATGCTTACAGGCAGGCGGCGTCGTCTATCTCCCAAGGGGGCGGGGGGATGTCCCGTCTGCTGTTGAAAAGCGCTCGGGCGGCGTGGCTCTTTGATGAGGCTATGCAGCGTTTCGGGCTGGGTCAAGATCACCGCCGAGGGC
>CAIRTN010000151.1 GCA_903881515.1 uncultured Rhodospirillales bacterium
AGCAAGAAGATGGACCGCGGCAAGGTGATGACCGCCGAAGAGCTGCAAGCCGGACGCGAATTCGGCCGCTACCTCGATGTGGACGGCGACGCGATCCCCTACCGCACCTATCCCGGCACGCATCCCTCGCGCGGCAGCTTCTTCACCCGCGGCACCAGCCGTGACCGCTACGCCCGCTACACCGAGGACGCCGCCGCCTACCAGGACAACATGGAACGCCTGGTGCGCAAGTTCGAAACGGCGAAATCCTACGTGCCGGCGCCGGAACTGCGCGAAGCCGGAACGCCGACGCGCTACGGCGCGATCTATTACGGCTCGACCTCGGCCGCGATGGAAGAAGCCGCCGAGCAACTGGCCAAGCGCGGCATCGCGGTCGACCTGCTGCGTGTCCGCGCCTTCCCGTTCAAAGACACGGTGTTGGATTTCATCACCGCGCATGATCAGGTGTTCGTGGTCGAACAGAACCGCGACGCGCAGTTGCGCACGCTGCTAATCACCGAAGGCGACCTCAACCCGAAGCAGCTGGTCCGCGTGCTGCATTATGACGGCTCGCCGATCACCGCGACGCAAATCTCGACGATGATCGCAACCGCGATCGGCCTGCCCGCACGGACCCCCGAACTGGAGCCCGCGAAGTGACATTCCTTCCCAAGCCAAAGCTGCACCATCCGGAAATGCCCACCAACGCGCTGGGCTACACACGGCGCGACTATGAAGGGTCGATTTCGACCCTGTGCGCCGGTTGCGGGCACGACTCGATCAGCGCCGCGATCATCCGCGCCTGCTTCGAGCTGTCGCTGCCGCCGCATCGCATCGCCAAGCTGTCGGGCATCGGCTGCTCGTCGAAGACGCCGACCTACTTCCTCGGCAATTCGCACGGCTTTAACTCGGTGCATGGGCGCATGCCCAGCGTTCTGACCGGCGCGAACATGGCCAACCGCGATCTGGTCTATCTCGGCGTTTCCGGCGACGGCGACAGCGCCTCGATCGGCCTCGGGCAGTTCGCCCACGCGATCCGCCGCGGCGTCAACATGACCTATATCGTCGAGAACAACGGCGTGTACGGCCTGACCAAGGGCCAGTTCTCCGCCACGGCCGATCGCGGCGCGAAGAACAAGCGCGGCGTCGCCAACATGGACGAGCCGATCGACATGGTCGGCATGGCGATGCTGCTCGGCGCAACCTTCGTCGCGCGCAGCTTCTCCGGCGACAAGGGCCAGCTGGTGCCGCTGATCCGCGCTGCGCTCTCGCACAAGGGGGCGGCGTTCATCGATTGCATCAGCCCCTGCGTCACCTTCAACAACCACGACGGATCGACCAAGAGCTTCGATTACGTCCGCGAGCACAACGAGGCGGTGAATTTCCTCGACGTGATCACCGGCCGCGAGGAGATCACAGTCGAGTACGAACCGGGCACGGTCGAGATCGTCAAGCAGCACGACGGTTCGCTGCTGAAGCTGCGCAAGCGGGCGACGGAATACGACGTGCACGACCGCGTGGCGGCCATGGACTACGTGCAGAAGCACCACGCCAAAGGCGAGATCGTGACCGGTCTGCTCTACGTCGATCCCGAAGCGCATGACCTGCACGAGGCGCTGGGCACCACCGCCACGCCGCTGAACCAACTCGACGAGTCCGTGCTCTGCCCCGGCAACGCGGCCCTCGCGAAGGTCAACGCCTCGCTCCGATAGCACGCAGCTCCCTCTGCTTGCGTGCCGGCGTCGGGTGTAGGATCGTGACGCCTGGACGACGGGGGCTTGGCGCGTGCAAACCGACACTCAGGGCGAGCTGGTGCTGCGAAGCCAGTGCGCGGTACTGACCGCGCACTGCGACGCCCCGTTTCCGCAGTGCACGCTTTGATCCCAGCGTGACGCTCCTTGCCGAGCAACTGCTGAACGGCCTGCAACTCGGCGTCATGCTGTTCCTGCTGGCGGCTGGCCTCACGCTGGTGTTCGGCATCATGGGTCTGATCAACCTGGCGCACGGCTCGCTTTACATGGTCGGCGCCTTCGCCTCGGCCTGGGTGCAGCAACGCACCGGCTCGTTCGCGCTGGCAGTACTCGCCGGTCTGGCGGCCGCCGGCGGCACCGGCATCGCAGTCGAGGCGCTTGTCCTGCGGCGCCTCTACGCCCGGGAACACATGGATCAGGTGCTGGCGACGTTCGGCCTGATCATGTTTTTCAACGAATTGATGGCGATCCTGTTCGGCCGGCAGCCGTTGATGGCTTCGATCCCCGGCTTCCTCTCCGGCTCCGTCGAACTGATCCCCGGCGTGCCCTACCCGGTGTTCCGCCTCGCGATCATCCTGGTCGGCGTCGCCGTCGCGATCGGCCTGTACTACCTGATTTCCCACACCCGCATCGGCATGCTCGTGCGGGCCGGGGCCACTCATCGGGACATGGTGCGTGCGCTCGGGGTCGACATCGTGCTGCTCTACACCTTCGTGTTCGGCCTCGGCGCAGTGCTGGCCGGCTTCGCCGGCTTGCTCACCGGGCCGCTCCTGTCGGTGCAGGTCGGCATGGGAGACCGGATTCTGATCACCACCTTCGTCGTCATCGTCATCGGCGGCGTGGGGTCGGTCCGCGGCGCATTGGTGGGCGCGATGCTGGTCGGGATGGTCGACACCCTCACCCGCGCCTTCCTGCCCGGAATGCTGCGCGGCGTCATGCCCGCCAGCAGCGCCGACGCGCTCGGCGCCGGATTGTCCTCGATGGCGATCTTCATCCTCATGGCCATCGTGCTGCTGGTGCGTCCGCGCGGATTGTTCCCCGCCCATGGCTGACAACCGCCGACACGCCGCCGTGCTGGGCCTGACCTTCCTGCTGCTGTTGCTGCTGCCGCAGTTGGCGACCGCATTGAGCAAGCCGGATCTGCTGACCCTCGGCAGCCAGATCGCCATCTACGCCATCGCCGCGGCCAGCCTCGATCTCCTCATCGGCTATGCCGGCATGTCCTCCTTCGGCCATGCCGGGTTCTTCGGTCTCGGCGGCTACGTCGTCGGCATCCTCGCCTTCCACGCCGCCGACAACAGCCTGTTCTTGGGCATCGTGCCCGGCCTCACCGACGCCTGGCTGGTCTGGCCGATCGCAATCGCAGTCACGGCCCTGGCGGCGCTGGCGATCGGCGCCCTGTCGCTACGCACCAGCGGCGTGTCGTTCATCATGATGACCCTGGCCTTCGCCGAGATGCTCTACTTCCTCTTCGTCTCGCTCAAGACCTACGGCGGCGACGACGGTCTCGGCTTCCGCCGCCGCAACGCCCTGCCCTGGATCGCCCCGCGCGACGATGTCGCCTTCTACTATGTCTGTCTCGCCGTGCTCGCGATCTTCCTGATCGCGATGCGCCATTTGGTGCAGAGCCGCTTCGGCATGGTCCTGCAGGGCCTGCGACAGAACGAGCGCCGCATGGCCGCGATCGGCGTAGCCCCCTACCGCGTCCGCTTGGCCGCCTTCACCATCGCCAGCGCCGGCGCCGGTCTCGCCGGCGCGCTCAACGCCAACCTGCTGCGCTACGTCAGCCCGGACTCGCTGCACTGGACGATGTCAGGCGATCTGATGGTCATGGTCGTGCTCGGCGGCGCCGGCAGCCTCTACGGCGCCGTGCTGGGCGCCGCCGCCTTCGTCGGCCTGCAATCGGTCCTGGCGCAATGGACCGAGCACTGGATGATCGCGATGGGCCCGATCCTGGTCTGCACTGTGCTCGTGGCACGCCGCGGCATCTGGGGTTTGCTGGCGGGGCGGCGTTGACCGCGCTGCTGCAAGTCCGCGGCCTCACCAAGCGCTTCGGCGGCTTGCTGGCCTCCGGCGGCCTCGATCTGGACGTCCATCAAGGCGAGATTCACGCCCTGATCGGCCCGAACGGCGCCGGAAAAACCACCGCGATCGGCCAACTCGCCGGCGAAATCCGCCCCGATGCCGGCACCATCCGCTTTGACGGCCAGGAGATCGGCCACCTGCCGGTGCACCGCCGGGTCGCCCTCGGCCTGACCCGTTCGTTTCAGGTCACATCGATCCTGCCCGCCTTCACCGCGCTCGAAAACCTCATGCTGGTGCATCTGGTGCGCGAGGGACACCCGTTCCGCTTCCTCCGCTCCGCCCGCCAAGACCTCGGATTGCAGCGTCAGGCGCGCGACAGCCTCGCCGGCCTCGGCCTGCTCGCCCGTGCCGACATCCCCGCCGAAGACCTCGCCCACGGCGAACAGCGACAGCTCGAGCTGGCCATGGCGCTCGCCACCGGCGCGAAACTCCTGCTGCTCGACGAACCGATGGCCGGCCTCGGCCCAACCGAATCCCTTGCCATGACCGAAATCCTGCGCCGCCTGAAACGCCAGCTGACAATCCTGCTGGTGGAACACGACATGGACGCCGTGTTCGCCCTGGCCGACCGCGTGACCGTCCTCGTCTCCGGCCAGGTCATCGCCTCCGGCCCGCCCGACGCCATCCGCGCCGACCCCGCCGTCCGCGAGGCCTATCTCGGCGCGGAGGCCGGATAATGCTCCGCATCGAGGGATTACAGGCCGCCTACGGCCACAGCCAGGTCCTGTTCGGCCTCGATCTGCACATAGGCGAAGGCCAACTGGTCACCCTTCTCGGCCGCAACGGCATGGGCAAAACCACCACCATCCGCACCGTGATGGGCCTGCTGCCGCCGCGCGCCGGCCGTGTCGCCTTCGCCGGCGCCGACATCACCGGCATGGCGCCCGAACGCGTCGCCCGCCGCGGCATCGGCCTGGTGCCCGAGGGCCGCATGGTCTTCCCCACCCTCACGGTCCGCGAAAACCTGATCGCCACCGCCGCCAACCGCCTGCGCCGCCCCGACGCCTGGACTCTGGATCGGATCTACAGCCTGTTTCCGCAACTCGCCTCGCGCACACAGCAACGCGCCGGCACCCTGTCCGGCGGCGAGCAGCAGATGCTGGCGATCGGCCGCGCGCTGATGACCAACCCGCGCCTGGTAATCCTCGACGAAGCCACCGAAGGCCTCGCACCCCTGATCCGCGACGAGATCTGGCACTGCATCGCCGCGCTGAAGGCTGCGGGCCAGGCGATCCTGATCGTCGACAAGAACCTCGCCGCGCTGAAGCGCCTGGCCGACCGGCACTTCATCGTCGAAAAAGGCCGTACGGTCTGGCAGGGTAGCAGCGCGGAACTGGATGCCGCACCGAATCTCGCGCATCGTTACCTGGGAGTATAGTCCGCTATGACAACGATTGCGCAGACCGCATTGGGTGACCTGCAAGGCCAGCAGGAAAACGGCGTCACCGTGTTCCGCGGCGTCGGCTTCGCCGCTACGCCCGCCGGCGCGCACCGCTTCCTGCCGCCGCAACCCGTCGAGCCCTGGGCCGGCCTGCGCGATGCGACCCGCGATGGCCCCATCGCCCCGCAATCGCCCTCCCGCCTGCGCGCGGCGATGGGCGATTTCGCCTGCCCGATGGACGAGGACTGCCTGTCCCTGACCATCTGGACCCCGGCGCCCGACCGCCGCGCCCGTGCCGTGCTGGTCTGGCTACATGGCGGCGCCTGGCAAAGCGGCGCCGGCTCGCTGCCCTGGTACGACGGCGCGCAACTCGCCCGCACCGGCGACATCGTCGTGGTCGGCGTCAACTACCGGCTCGGCGCGCTCGGCTACCTGCATCACCCCGCCATCGGCGTGCCCAACCCGGGCTCGCTCGATCAGACTACGGCCCTCGCCTGGGTGCGCGACCACATCTCCGGCTTCGGCGGCGACCCGAACCGCGTCACCCTCGCCGGCCAGTCCGCCGGCGCCAGCTCGATCGGCCGGCTGATGATCGACCCGCAGGCGCGCAAGCTGTTTCACGCCGCGATCCTGCAATCCGGCAGCTTCGGCCGCCCGCCGCTGACCATCGCCGACGCCACCGCCACCGCCGAGGACTATCTCCGTCTGCTGGAACTCGACCCCGACGCCGCCGGCACGCCCGCCGCCCTCCGCGCCATGCCCGTCGCACGCCTGCTCCAGGCCCAGGGCGCGCTCGCCCGCGCCCGCGCCCGCTTCGGCGAGACCAACCCGCCCTTCATGCCGATCCTCGAACAGCCGATGTCGCGCGCCGAACTGATCGCCGCCATCGCCAAGGCGGCCAACGCCATGCCGGTGATCACAGGCGCAACCCGCGAGGAAGTGCACGCCTTCTACGCGGGCGACCCGGCGATGGCGTCCCCAGACCCGGCCCAGATCGCCGCCCGCTTCGCCGCGTTCGGCGCCGACCCCGCCCGCTATCGCGCCCGCCGCCCGGCGGGCAGCGCGATGGACCTGCTGGCCGACCTCGCCTCCGACCACACCTTCCTCTGGCCCAGCATGGAACTGGCCGAGGCGCTGGCAACCAGCGGCAGCCCGGTCCACGCCTACCAGTTCGACTGGTCGCCGCAGGGCAGCCCGTTCCGCGCCTGCCACTGCATCGAACTGCCCTTCATGTTCGGCACGCTGCCGGCCTGGGATGCCCCGATGCTGGCCGGCGGCGACCCGGCGGTGATGCAGGCGCTGTCGGCGCGCATGCTCGGCGCCTGGACCCGCTTCGTGCGCGATCGCACGCCGGAGGGCGATGGCCTGCTCTGGCCCAAATACGACCTGAACCGCCGCCCGACGCTGCATTTCGACGAGGTGATCGGCATCTCCGGCGACCCGGCTGGCATGGAGGCACGGCGATGACCCTCGCACGCACCGATCTCGGCACCCTGCGCGGTGTCGCGGAAGCCGGCGTGGTGAAATTTCGCGGCGTGCCCTACGCCTCCGCCCGCCGTTTCGCAGCACCACAGCCGGTCGCGCCCTGGTCTGGCGAATGGGACGCCACCGCCCATGGCCCGATCGCCCCGCAGCCCGCCAGCCGCTTGGCCGCCGCGATGGGCGACTATGCCCGCCCGCAGGCGCAGGATTGCCTTACCCTGACCATCGCCACCCCGGCCGTGGATGCCGGCCAACGCCCGGTGATCGTGTTCCTGCACGGCGGCGCCTATCTCAGCGGCGCCGGATCGCTGGACTGGTACGACGGCGGCGCCCTGGCGGCCGAGGGCGATTGCGTCGTGGTCGGGGTGAACTACCGGCTCGGCGCGCTCGGCTGGCTACATCTGCCCGGCGTGGCCGAGGGCAATGCCGGGCTATGGGACATGGTGGCCGCCTTGCGCTTCGTGCAGGCCCATATCCACGCCTTCGGCGGTGATCCGGCGCAGGTCACCCTGGCCGGGCAATCCGCCGGCGCGCACGCCATCATGTGCCTGCTCGCGCTGCCCGAAACCCAGGGCCTGTTCCATCGCGCCGTGCTGCAAAGCACGCCCGCCTCCCTGCCGCCGCACAGCAGCGCCCAGGCCACCGCCCATGCCCAGTCGATCTGCGATCTGCTCGGCGTGCCGTCCTCCGCCCTGCACGACCTGCCGGTCGAGCGGCTGATCCAAGGCCAGATGCTCCTGGCCCGCAGCCTCGCCACTTTCGCCGACGCCACGCCGCCGCTGCTGCCGGTGATCGAGGACCTCGCCGACCCGTCGGACTTCATCCAAGCCGCGGCAACCGCCGCCGCCGCGCGCAACGTGAAACTGATCATCGGCACCACGCGTGAGGAAATGCACGCCTTCTTCGTGCCCAGCCCGGCGATGCAGACCCCCGATGCCAAAGATGTCGATGCCCGTTTCGCTGGCATCGCCGGCGACGCCCTGGCGATCGAACTCTACCGCCGCCGCCGGCCCGGCGCCGATGTCGCGGCCCTGCTCGGCGATCTGGTCACCGACGACATGTTCCTGTTCCCCTCCATCGCCCTGGCCCAGGCCACCGATGCCGCGGGCGGCACGGCCTTCCTCTATCAGTTCGATTGGGCCGCCCCCGCCAACCGCTTCGCCGCCTGCCACTGCATCGAGCTGCCCTTCGTGTTCGCCACCTTCGCCGCCTGGCCCGATGCCGCCATGCTGGCCGGCGGCGACGCGCGGGAGATGGCGGGCGTTGCGTCGGCGATGCAGCGCGCCTGGACCAGTTTCGCCCGCAGCGGCGATCCGGCCACGCCCGGCCTGCCCTGGCCGGCCTACACGCCCGTAACCCGGGCAACCATGATTTTTGACCGCGTGCTCGGTCTGGCCGGCGATCCCGCCGGTGCGGCCTGGCGCGGTGGTTTCGGGGGATAGCACCATGTCACTGCAACGCCTGTTGATCGCCGCCTTCTGTCTGTTGAGCCTGCCCGCTCTGGCCCAGGTCAAGATCGGTTTCATCACCACCCTGTCCGGCCCCGGCGGCTACCTCGGCGAGGATGCGCGCGACGGCTTCATGCTCGCGGTCAACGCCGAGGGCGGCAAGCTCGGCGGCATTCCGGTCAAGGTGCTGGTGGAGGATGACGGGCTGAAACCGGCCCAGGGGCGGCAGATCGCACAGCGCTACCTGAAAACCGAGGGCGTGCGCCTGTTCACCGGCAGCATCTTCACCAACGTCGCCGTCGCCATGCTCGGCGATATCCTGGAGGAGGAAGCCTACTGGCTCGGCCCGAACACCGCGCCCGACCAGTATTCCGGCAAGGGCTGCCACCCGCGCTATTTCGTCACCGGCTGGGACGAGACATTGCACGTCTCCGCCGGCGATCTGGCCAGGGCGTTCGGGGTGAAGAAGCTGTTCGGCATCGCGCCCAACTACCAGACCGGCAAGCAGGTGATCGCCTCGATCAAGAAAGGCTATGGCGAGATCGCCGGCGAGATCTACACCGGCCTCGAACAGAACGATTTCTCCGCCGAGATCGCGCAGATCCGCGCCGCCAACCCCGATGGCGTCTACGAATTCCAGCCCGGCGGGCTTGGCATCAACTTCCTCAAGCAATGGGCGTCCTCGGGGCTGAAAGACAAGATCCCGCTTTATGTCGGCGCGCCCTCGCTCGATCCGCGCCTGCTGATGGCCGTCGGCGATGCCGCCAGCAACATGCATGTGGCAGCGAACTGGAACGCCGACCTGCCGAACGCCGCCAACCAGGCCTTCGTCGCCGCCTATCGCGCCGCCTATAACCGCCCGCCCACCTATTACGCCGCCAACGCCTACGACACCGCGCTGATGATCGCCGCCGCCCTGAAAGCCACCGGCGGCAAGCTCGACGACAGCTTCGGCAAGGCGGTGCACCGCGCCGACTACGCCTCGATCCGCGGCCATATCGCCTTCGCCAACAACAACGCCCCGCTGCAGGACTGGTACGCCCTGTCGGTGAAGCCCGACGCCAACGGCAAACTCGCCATCGTCACCGACCGCAAAATTAGCGAAATGCGCGGCGGTGCCTATGCCTATGAGTGCCCGATGAAGTGATCGTCATTGCGCCCGGCGCGATGCAGACATACGCTTTCGCCAACAACGAAAAGGGAGACTTCGGATGATGAGGAAGGCACTTCTGGCTGGGGTGGTCGCCGCGGCGTTTGCCGTGCCGGCGCAGGCGCAAAAATCGGCCGACACGCTGCGCGTGGCCTGGCGCGATCAGATCACCGATATCGATCCCTACTACAACTCGCTGCGTACCGGCCTCGTGGTGGCGCATCACGCGTGGGACGGGCTGATCTACCGCGATCCCAACGATTTCACCATGAAGCCGCTGCTGGCGAAGACCTGGAAATGGGTCGACGACACCACGCTGGAATTCGAACTGCAGCCGGATGCGACCTTCCATAACGGCGACAAGGTGACCTCGGCCGACGTGCTCTACACCGTCGGCGTCATCACCGACCCGAAAGCCGGCCTCGCGGTGCCAAGCAATTTCAGCCCCTGGCTCGCCGGCGCCGAAGCGGTCGACGCCACCCATGTGCGGATCAAGCTGAAGCAGGCCTTCCCCGCGGCGCTGGAATACGTCTCCTTCGTGCTGCCGATCTACCCCAAGACCTACCGCGAAAAGGTCGGCCGCGACGGCTACCGCAAGGAGCCGATCGGCGCCGGCCCGTACAAGATCACCCATGTCGAAGGCTCCAGCCAGATCGATATGGAGCGCTACGAGGCGTATTACCCCGGCAGCGCCAAGGGCAAGCCGCCGATCCGCAAGCTGGTGATCAAACAGGTGCAGGACGCCGCCACCGAACTGACCCAGCTGCTGGGCAATCAGGTCGACTGGATCTGGCAGTTCAACCCCGACCAGTACGACAAGATCGCCGCGATGCCGGCCTTGCAGACGATGAGCCATGAATCGATGCGCATCGCGCATCTGAGCATGGATGCCGCCGGGCGCTCCGGCGAGAAGAATCCACTGACCGATGTGCGGGTGCGCAAGGCGATTTCCTACGCCATAGACCGCAAGGCGTTTGCCGAAAAGCTGGTCACCCGCGGCTCGCGCGTGCCCGATGCGCCCTGCTACTTCACCCAGTTCGGCTGCAACATGGATGCGGCGGTGAAGTATGACTACAACCCGGCCAAGGCGAAGGAACTGCTGAAGGAAGCCGGCTACGCCGATGGCTTCGATACCGAGATCGTCAACATCCTGCTGCCGACCTGGGCGGCAAAAGTCCAGAACGATCTGGCCGCAGTTGGTATTCGCGCCAAGGTCAACACCATGCAGGTCTCCGGCGCCATATCGCGCTGGCAGGAAGGCAAGGCGCCGCTGTATTTCAGCTCGTGGGGTTCGTACTCCATCAACGACGTCTCGGCGATCATGCCGTATTTCTTCTCCGGCCTGTCGGAAGACTACGCGCGTGATGCCACCGTCACGGCGGACCTGAAGGAAGCCGGCTCGGTCGTCGATCCGGCCAAGCGCAAGGTCGCCTATGACCGTGCGATCCAGCGCATCACCGACCAGGCGTACTGGCTGCCGGTGGGGACTTACGTCACCGTCTACGGCCTGGCGAAGAACCTGAACTTCAACCCGTATGCCGATGAAATGCCCCGGTTCTTCCAGTCCAGCTGGAAGTAACCACACTTGGCCGCCCGGCGCCGCTCACCCTGCGTGAGCGGCGCCGTTGCCCCCTGATCGGCGGCGCTCCGGCGGCGCCGATTTTTTTTCGGGAAAAAATGCGCGATTGCTGAAATTTGTCATTGAATCTTTCCGTCGATGACATTATATAAATCCACATGAAAGGCAGCACACCACTCACCCAGACTTTAACCAACATCTGCGACACGGTTATGCTCCAGGCGGAGGCGCATCGCGCCCTCGCGCCCATTTTGCTGCTGCTCGTCACCCACCTCCAGCGCTTCGTCGCCCTGTTCGACGATATGTTCGCCTGCTGGAAGGCTGGCCTCATTCCGCCCGAACCCGCCACACCGCCGCGCGCAACCCCGGCGCCCCGCCCG
>CAIRTN010000152.1 GCA_903881515.1 uncultured Rhodospirillales bacterium
AAGCGCCAAAGCGGCGCCAAGGACTGTGTGTCGCATGGTTCGTATCCCTCCCGTGGTCCGCGTCATGAATGCGCGGTTATTGCGGTTAGGGTAGCGTTAACCGTTGCGTGCTGGGAAGCGCGGAATGTGGCCGGAACGAAAAAACCCGCCGCGCTGGTGCGCGGCGGGATTGAACGTGGGCCGGATCGGTCGAATTAACGCGAGTAGAATTCGACGACCAGGTTCGGTTCCATCTGGACGGGGTACGGCACGTCCGACAGCTTCGGGGCGCGGGCGAAGCGGCCCTTCATGGCGCGGTGATCGACTTCCACATACTCGGGAACGTCACGCTCGCCGGACTGCGAGGCATCGAGCACCATGGCGAGCTGCTTGGACTTCTCCTTCACCTCGATGACGTCGTTGTCCTTCACCTGGTAGCTGGGGATGTTCAGGCGCTTGCCGTTCACCAGGACGTGGCCGTGGTTGACGAACTGGCGGGCGGCGAACGGGGTGATGGCGAACTTCATGCGGTAGATCACCGCGTCGAGGCGGCGCTCCAGCAGCTCGATGAGGTTCTCCGAGGTGTCGCCCTTGCGGCGGACGGCCTCGTCATAATACTTGCGGAACTGCTTCTCGCCGATGTTGCCGTAGTAGCCCTTGAGCTTCTGCTTGGCCATCAGCTGGATGCCGAAGTCGGTCGGCTTGCCCTTGCGGCGCTGGCCGTGCTGGCCGGGGCCGTATTCGCGCTTGCTGAGCGGCGATTTGGCGCGGCCCCAGAGATTGCAACCGAGGCGGCGGTTGATCTTGTACTTGCTTTCGACGCGCTTGGTCATGCGCGGGTCCTTCCGTCATTCGATGCCGCCTGCTGCGCAGGTCTGGCTTGTTGCACCGGTAGTCCCCTCGCGGCTGCGAGCGGCGGGCCTGCATCAATCCATAGACTGATGCCACATCCCGAAGATGTGTCCACGTTCCCGGCAATGGCGGGCTTCTAGGCCGGGGGGGGCGGGTTGTCAAAGCATGGCATCCATGCGACGTGCATCCGCATGATAACACGCGGCGATCTGGTTCTTCTGGCGATTACCTCCGGTGTGGTGGGGGGACTTACGGGCGGCGTGATGCTGTTCGCGGGCATGAGCCTGATCGTGGAGGGCGCCAATATCGGCTGGGTGCTGGTATTGCCGGCAGCGCCGCTATCGGGCGTGTTCGGATGGCTGCTGGCGCGCAAGCTGGCGCGGCAGTTGGAGAAGTAGCGGCGCTCGTACCGCAATTGGTCCAGCTTCGCAGGATGCGGGGATCGCGATGCAACTCACTGTCAGAGATGCCACGGCCGGGGACGAAGCGGGCGTGGTGGCGTTGTGGCGCGCGTGTGGGCTGGTGGCGTCGTATAACGACCCGGTGGCCGATTTCCGGTTCGCCAAGGCGGGTGCGTGTTCGGACGTGCTGGTGGGGGCGGACGCGGCCGGGGGCGTGATGGGCAGCGTCATGGTTGGCCATGACGGGCATCGCGGCTGGCTCTACTACGTCGCCGCCGATCCGGCCGCGCGCGGCCTGGGGGTCGGGCAGCGCATGGTGCAGGCCGGGGAAGACTGGCTGCGGCAGCGCGGAGTGGTGAAAGTGCAATTGCTGGTGCGCGAGACCAACACCAAGGTGGTCGGGTTCTACGAGCACATCGGCTTCGAGGTGACGCCGCGGGTTTTGATGAGCAAGTGGCTGGTGGACCCGTCTTAGCGCGGTTTGATCGCGTGATTCAGACCTCCGGTGATTCCACTTACGGTCATCACGCTCTAGCTCTTTGTTTTGGCGAGCATCTTTATCCGAC
>CAIRTN010000153.1 GCA_903881515.1 uncultured Rhodospirillales bacterium
CCATTGCTGGCCGGCAGCGCCGCCGAAGGCCCAAAACACCACAGGCCGCCCCCGTTAAGGGGCGGCCTGTGGTTCTCACGTCTTACTGACCGGGGCTAGTTGCCGCCGGGCAGGCTGAAGGCCAGATAGTCGCCCGAGTAGTTGCCGCCCGAGACAGCCACGACGATGTATTGCTTGCCGTCATAGCTGTAGGTCATCGGCGAACCGCTTTGCGGCGCGGGCATCCACACGGCGCCCACTTCCTGACCGGTCTTCTGGTCATAGGCACGCAGATAGGCGCCGCGGGGCTTGCCGCCCGACGTCACATACTGGCCGTCACCCTCGATCACCAAAGACTTGGTGAGGGCAACGCCGTCCTGGGCGCCCTGGCCGGTGCGCGGGATGGTCATGCCCTTGAGCTGCGGATTGTTCCGGATCTCATCGGGCGTGTCGCCATTGGGCACCTGCCAGACGGTGTCACCGGTATCCATATTGATGGCGGTGAGGGTGCCGTATGGCGGCTTGGTCAGGGGCAGGCCACCGACATTGCGCGGCGGGGGCGCTTCGACGGCGGACTGCGGATGGGCGGCAAGGGCGGCCGCCAGACGGCGGTCGTCATCGCTGACCTTCGGCGCATCCGACGACGAGCCGAAGCCCGGACCGCCATTGATGCGGAAGGGCTGGCCACCAATGCCTTCCAGATACTTCAGATCGGTCAGGCCGGCCGGCGGCTCGACCAGGCCCATCATCGACACGCCGTTGCTCGCCGCGGGGGCGAAGACGGTGTGGGTTTCCGGGTTGAAGCTGGCGCCCGGCCAGTTCGTGCCGCCGCCCAGAGTGCCGATGTCCATCGTGCCATAGGGGCCGCCAACCTTGGAGACCACTGCGGGCCCGAACATGGGGCTCATCTTCCAATACTTCTTGACGATATCCACCGCCTGTGCGCGCAGCGCCGGGGTGAAATCGATCAGGTCGTTGGTGCCGATCTGCTGCAGCGCATAGGGCGCGGGCTTGGTGGGGAAGGGCTGCGTCTTGGCAGTCTTCTCGCCCGGCACATTGGTCTGCGGCACGGGTTTTTCATTGATCGGCCAGATCGGCTTGCCGGTCTCGCGGTCGAACGTATAGAGGAACGCTTCCTTCGACGGCACGGCCACGATCTTGCGCGGTTTGCCATCAATGTTCACATCCATCAGCAACGGCGGGGACGACATGTCGTAGTCCCAGATCGGGTGATGGGCGACCTGGAAATACCATTTCAGCTTGCCGGTGGTCAGGTCCACCGCGACCAGACTGTCGCCATACAGATCGTTGCCGGGACGGCCGCCGCCATAGGCGTCGTCGGTGGGGTCTTCGATCGGCAGATAGGCGGTATTCAGCGCCGCATCGGCGGTGATGCCGGTCCAGGTGCCGGTGTTGCCGTTGAAGTCAGCCGAGTTCTTTTCCCAGCTCTCATAGCCGGGCTCGCCCTGCTGCGGGATGTTGTGGAAGGTCCAGATCAGCTTGCCGGTAACGGCATCGAACGCGCGGGTCAGGCCCTTGGTGTTGTTCTGTTCAAGCGGCTGCGAACCTTCCTTGAAGGACGAACCCACCAGGATGGTGTTGCCAATCACGGTCGGCGTGGTGTGCAGGCCGATTTCACCCGTCACCAGGTCAATCTGCTCATACTTGCCGGGCTGGCCGATGACGCCGTGATAGGCGCCGACTTTCAG
>CAIRTN010000154.1 GCA_903881515.1 uncultured Rhodospirillales bacterium
GCCGCCGAAGCGGCCGGCCTGGTGCGGGACTGGGCGTGGCGGGCACGGCCAGGCAAGACGCTGGTGAGCTACGTGAAGGTGGGCAACGCAGCCTCGGGCAACGTGGCGCGCAAGCTGGGCGCGGTGATGACGGGCGTGATCGCGTTCGAGGGTAAGCCGACCGAGCGTTGGGAGTATCGGCGTGAGGTTTAAGCGCGTTGGTATTAAAGCATTGAAAAAGATAAATATTTTTAAATAAAGGCAAGGCCAGGGCTTTGCCCTGGACCCACCAAAGGCCGAGGGCCTTTGGAAACCCATTCCCTTGCTCGGTGGCGGACCGGTTGGCTCGGCGTTGGGCATGGGGGGGCGGAGCCAAAAAAGAATCTTTTGGGCTTCGCCGCTGCGCGTGCTTTGGGTTTCGAGCAAACGAGGGTGGGGTCAAGGGGACTGAGTCCCCTTGCGGGTCCAGGGCGGAGCCCTGGCCTTGGCTGTAAAGTTTCACCCACAACAGATATCGCGGCCTTGAACTGATACGGCGCGGGGTGGATGCTGCGGCGCATCATCGTTGTTGTGGAGTCCCCGGCATGATCGCGCGTCGTTGGTTGTTGCAAGCGCTGGCGTTGACCCCCGTGGCTGCGCGGGCGCAGGGCCTGGCGAAGGTTCGGTTGCAGTTGGGTTGGATCCCGAACGTGCAATATGCCGGGGAATGGGTGGCGCTGAAGGGCGGATTGTTCCGCAAATATGGCGTGGATCTGGAGTGGTATCCGGGCGGGCCGAATGCGCTGGCGTCGCCGGTGATGCTGGCGGCGGGGAAGGCGGATATTGGCTATACCAGCTGGTTCCCGTTCCTGGACGCGGTGGCGAAGGGCAATGACCTGGTGCTGATCGCGGCGGTGTTCCCGCGCAATCCGCTGGGCATCATCTCGCTGCCGAAGAAGCCGATCCGGACGCCGAAGGATCTGGTGGACGCGAAGATCCTGGCGCAAGGGGCGCCGGAGAAGACGGCGGTGGATGCGACGCTGGCGATTGCTGGGCTGCCGGTGCGCTGGACGCAGGTGCCGGCCGGGTTCTCGCCGGAGCCGCTGCTGGGCGGGCAGGGCGATGGCTACACCGCGTTCAGCACCAACCAGACCATCACGCTGGAGCGGATGGGGCTGGTGCGGGACAAGGATTTCTATTTCACCAGCTTCGACGAGTTGGGTTTCCGCAGCTATGGCGCGGTGCTGTGCACGACGCGGGCGTATCTGACGGCGAACCGGCCGGCGGTGGTGGGCTTCCTGCGCGGGCTGATCGCGGGCTGGCAGGAAGACGAGAAGGACCCGTCGCT
Source organism: uncultured Rhodospirillales bacterium (assembly GCA_903881515.1). GTDB lineage: Bacteria > Pseudomonadota > Alphaproteobacteria > Acetobacterales > Acetobacteraceae > CAIRTN01. Next base: position 1,307 of record CAIRTN010000154.1, read on the forward strand.
GGCGCCGAAGCTTGTGGTGGAGCAGTACGGGGCGGATCTGGGTCTGGATCTGAAGCAGCAGACAAGGCAGAACGAATTGCAGATCCCGCTGACGCATGATGGCGGCAAGAAGTTGCTGGAACTCGATCGCGATCTGATGGCGGGTGCGATGTATACCGCGACGCGGGCGACGGGGCGGACCAGCCTGCCGGAGATCGACCGGATCGCCGATTTCTCGGTGGTGGCTGAAGCGCATCAGGGGCTGTGAGCATGCAAAGCTTCGACATCCTGGTGCGCGGCTGCGACGTCGTCACCATGGACGATGCCGGCACGGTGATTGCCGACGGGGCGGTGGGGGTGTCGGGCGGGCGGATCGCCTGGGTTGGCAGCAACGCGGCGGCTTCGGGGTTCTCGGCGACGACGGTGATCGATGGGCGGGACCGCATCGCGCTGCCGGGGATGATCGACGGGCATGTGCACACGGCGCAGCAATTGCTGCGCGGCAAGCTGGCCGAGTTGGGGCGCAAGACGCGGCTGCGCAATCCGCCGTGGAAAAATTACTACATTCCGTTCGAGGGGATGCTGGAGCCTGAGGACGTGTATCTGAGCGGCCTGGTGGCCTATGCCAACATGCTGCTGTCGGGCACGACCTGTTTCGCGGAGGCGGGCGGGCCGCATCCGGACGAGATGGCGCGCGCGGCGGTGGATACCGGGATCCGCGGGTTCGTGGCGCTGTCGACGGTGGATCAGAGCAACGCGTTTGCCGGGCGGACGGTGCCGGGCTCGATGCTGATGACCACGGCGGAGGCGCTGGAGCGGAATATCGCGCTGGTGAAACGGTGGAAGGATCATCCGCGGGTGAAAGCGTGGATGGCGATGCGGCAGATCATCGTCTGCACGCCGGAGCTGATCGGCGCACTGTCGGAGGCGGCGCAGGAGCATGGGGTGAAGATCCATACCCATCTGGCCGAGGGGACCTACGAGATCGATTACGCGCTGGAGCATTTCGGCAAGCGGCCGACGGGGTATCTGGACGATCTCGGCGTGTTGGGGCGGCATCTGCATTGCGCGCATTCGGTGCTGCTGTCGGCAGATGAGATGGATCTGTTCGTCGATCACAAGCTGTCGGCGTGTCATTGCGCGATGGGCAATTACGGCATCGGCATTCCGAAGCTGCAGGAGATGTGGCGGCGGGGGGTGGATATCGGGCTGGGGACGGATGGCGCGGCGTCGGCGAACACGATGGATATCTTCCAGGTGGCGCATGCGGCGCGGATCGGGCAGGCGGCGTCGATCGGGCATGTGTATCACCAGCGGATTCCGATGAGCGCGGAGGAGTTGCTGACGATTGCCACGCGCGGTGGGGCGCGGTCGTTGGGGCTGGGTGATGAGATCGGTAGCCTGGAGGCGGGTAAGAAGGCCGACATGATCCTGGTCGATAATACCGATCCGGATTCGATGGGGGCGATCGATCCGCTGTTCATCGCGGCGACCTGCATCGTGGGGCGGGATGTGCGCGATGTGATCGTGGATGGCGAGTTGGTGGTGCGGGATCGCAAGCTGCTGAAGGTCGATCTGGAGGAGATTCGCGAGACGCTGCGGCGGCGGCGGCCGGAGATCATGGCGCGGTTCGATGCCGTGGTGACGGCCTGACGGTGCCGACCGCGGTCAGGGTTGCGGGGGTTTCCAAGCGCTTCCGGCTGGATGGCGGGGCGGATTTCCTGGCGCTGGACCGGGTGTCGGTGTCGATCGGGGCGGGGGAGTTCGTGGCGCTGCTGGGTCCGAGCGGCTGCGGCAAGAGCACGCTGCTGCGGCTGGTTGCGGCGTTGGAGGAGCCCAGCGAGGGGCAGGTGACGGTGGCGGGGTCGGCGCCGGGGGAACTGGCGCGGGCGCATCGGCTGGGCGTGGCGTTTCAGGACCATGCGTTGCTGCCGTGGCTGGATGTGACGGCGAATATCGGGTTGCCGTTCCGGGTGGCGGGGCGGGCGGTGGACCGGGCCCGGGTTTCGGCGTTGATCGGGCTGGTGGGGCTTGCGGGGTTCGAGGCGGCGAAACCGCGGCAGTTGTCGGGCGGGATGCGGCAGCGGGTGGCGATCGCGCGGGCGCTGGTGTTGCGGCCGGACGTGCTGCTGCTGGATGAGCCGTTTGGGGCGCTGGATGCGGTGACGCGGCGGCAGATGAATATCGAGTTGCAGCGGATCTGGAGCGAGCAGGGCACGACGACGCTGCTGGTGACGCATGATGTGCGCGAGGCGCTGTTTCTGGCGGACCGGATCGTGGTGCTGAGCCCCAGGCCAGGGCGGGTGGCGCGCGAGCTGGTGGTGCCGTTTGCGCGGCCGCGGGATGCGGCGGTGATGCGGACGGAGGCGTTTCACCGGCTGGCCGATGAGTTGACCGATGCGCTGGGGGGCGGGGCGTGAGGCAAAGCGTGCTGCTGGGCGCGTGGGGGATCGCGTTGTTTCTGGCGGGATGGGAGGTGGTTGGGCAGACCGGAGCGCTGGGGATGTCCTGCCCACCGCTGAGCGCGGTATTGGCGGTGCTGGCGGACCCCGCGCGGGCGTTGCTGTTTCAGCGCGCGCTGGGCGCGACGCTGGGGGCGGTGGCGACGGGGTATGGGCTGGGGCTGGTGTTCGGGGTGGTGGCGGCGGCGGCGGGACACCTGCTGCCGGGGATGCGTGGCGGGCTGGACCGGACGAGCAGCGTGATCCATGCCATTCCGTCGGTGGCGCTGGCGCCGTTGCTGATCCTGTCGCTGGGGCGGCAGGCGACGCCGGCGGCGCTGGCGGGGATCAACACCTATTTCATTCTTTACGTGGCGACTTCGTCGGGGCTGGCGGGGACGTCGCCGGTGTTGCGCGACCTGATGAGCGTGTTGGGGGCCGGGCGGTGGATGCGGTTTGTGCGCATCGATCTGCCGGCGGCGTTGCCGACTTTGGTCAGCGGTATGCGGATGGCGGCACCCGGCGCGCTGATCGGGGCGATCATTGGCGAGTGGTTCGGGGCGTCGCGCGGGGTGGGGGTGATCATCCTGAACGCGATGCAGAATTTTCAGATCCCGCTGCTGTGGAGCATGGTGCTGCTGACGGTGATGATTTCGCTGACGTTGTTCTGGCTGTTGGGGGCGATGCAGCTGGGTGCGGCGAGGCGCTACCGGTGAGGGGAATTGCCGGCGTGCTGCTGGTGTTGCTGGGCTGGCAGCTGTGGGTTGGTCTGGCCGGGATCAACAGCATCGTTATGCCGAGCCCGCTAGCGATTTTGGGCGATCTGACGGGCAATCCCGGTGTTTACCTGGACAGTATGGGGCAGACGGTGCTGCTGGCGGTGGGGGGCCTGGTTTTGGGCACCGCGTTCGGCACCGGGCTGGCGGTGTTGACCTGGTGGTCGCGGGTGCTGGCCGGGTTGCTGACACCGCTGGGCATTGTGTTTGCCTCGGTGCCGGTGGTGACGTTGATTCCGCTGCTGGCCAGGGTGCTGGGCTATGACAGCAAGACGGTGCTGGCGATCGTGGTGATCATCTGCTTCTTCCCGGCCTTCGTATTCACCACGGCGGGGTTGCGGGCGTTGCCGGCGGGCAGCGCCGATTTGTTCCGGGTACTAGGCGCGCCCAGACGGCGGGTGTTGTGGCTGCTGGCGCTGCCGGCGGCGGTGCCGGAATGGGCAGTGGCGCTGCGGTTGGCGGCCGCGAACAGTATCCTGGCGGCGATGGTCGCCGAGTTCCTGATGGGTACCAGCGGGCTGGGCTATCTGTTTGCCGCGGCGAGAAGCGATTTCGACATGGCGCGCGCGCTGGGCGCGAGCGCGATTGCGACGGTGATCTCGGTGGTGGCCTTTACCGCGATCTCCCGGCTGGAACGGGTGATCCGCCGCGATTGGGCTTAGCGGCATTAACCGTGCGTTAACCGCCGAGCGGATATGGTCTGCGCCTAGACGTTGGAAAAATCCAGCATGGCCGAAAAATGCGCCGCCGGTGATCGTAGCGCCCCCGCGCGTACGGTCGAGGATCTGATCGCTCGCGGGGACAGTACCGTCGGCATCTCCACGGTGCGGTTTGAGCAGAGGCGCTTGGTAGCGCTCTGCTGGCTGCAAGCCAGGCCATGACGTTATCCACTTCGTTGCTTGCGGCGCAGCGCCCGCGCGCGGCGTCGGCATTGGCGTTTGTCGTGGCATTGATCCTGTTGCTCCAGCGCGCGGTGAAATCCGGTGCGCTGCCTGTGCGGCTTATACACTTTCGGACAGAAATTTTTTGCTGCTTTTTTTCAAAAAAGCAGACGCTTACTTCCTTGTAATATTCCAGTACACCGGCACCGGCGGCGTCAGAATCCCTTCGACGTTCTTGCGATAAGCTCGCAGCGGATAGAGATTCGCCACCGGCCAGTAAATCGCGCTCGAGATCGCCTGCAACTGCACTGCCTCGGCGATTTTCCTGCGTGCCGCAAAGTCCGGCGCGTTGGCGAATTCCGCCCGTAACGCCTCGATCTTCTCGTCGCACGGCCAGCCCACCCAGGCCTTGTCGCACCCTGCGCGCAGCGCCTGATGACCGAACGGCTCGAGCATGTCGAGCCCGGCCGGGCCGGAGATGAAGATCGACCAGCCGCCCTTGTCGATCGGCGCCTTGCTGCCGCGGCGCGAGATCATCTGTGCAAAGTCCATCGCCTGCACATTGGTGTTGATGCCGATCGAACGCAGCATCTGGTCGGCGACCAGGATATGGGCGTGGATGCGCTGCACGTCGGTGGGGTCCAGCAGCAGGGCCGGCGTGCCGTCATAGCCGCTGTCCTTGACCATCTGCCGCGACTTATCGAGGTCGGGCTTCTTCGGCCAACCGGCATCGGTGAAATAGGGCGAGGCGCAGATATAGAAGCTGTTGCACGGCCGTCCGGCGGTCGGGTCGTCGGAGAAGGCGCGAACAAAGTCTTCCTGGTCGATGGCATAGAGCACGGCGGCGCGCAGCTTGGCGTTGTCGAACGGCTTGGTCAGCCAGTTCATCCGCAGCATCTGTTCCTGCCCCAGATTGTCCTGCCGGGCGACGGTGATGTTGGCGTCAGCACGCGCGGTGGGGGCGAGGTCGGGGGTGATTTCCTCGAAAATGTCGATCTGCCCGGTGCGCAGCGCATTCAGAGCTGTCTGCAATTCGGGCAGGATCACCATCTCCACCCGGTCAAACCCGGCGCGCTTGCCGCCGGCGAGGCCCGAGGCTGGCTCGGCGCGCGGCACGTAACCCGGGTTCTTCACGTAGACCGTTTTCGCGCCGGCCACCCACTCGTCCTTCTTCATCATGAACGGGCCGGAGCCGGTGGGATCGGTGATCAGCGCATCGGCCGAGGTCGCCGCCACGCGGGCTGGCATGATGAAGGGCGGCTGGCTGGACGGTTTGCCCAGGGTATCGAGCACCATGCCAAAGCGTTCACGCAGCACGAGGCGGATGGTGCTGTCATCCACCGCCTCCAGTGCCGCGGTCTTCGACATCAGGATCTGCCCGGAGCCATCGCGCTTGGCCCAGCGTTGCAGCGAGGCGATCACGTCTGATGCGGTGACCTTGCTGCCATCGTGAAACGCCAAGCCCGGGCGCAGGTGGAAGCTCCAGGTCAGGCCATCCGAGCTGCTGGAATAGGTGTCCACCATCTGCGGCTGATAGGCGAGCTTGTCATCGACCGCGAACAGTGTGTCGTAGATCAGGTAGCCATGATTGCGTGTGCCGTAATCGGTGTTGACGATCGGGTCGATCGCCTTGATGTCGGCGAAGGGGCGAACCCGCAGCACGGATTGTGCCGAAGCACTGCCGGCAAGGCTGACGGCCAATGCTGTGGCCAGCAGGGTGCGAAGCTGCATCGACGTATCTCCCTAAGGCTTGTTTGCCCTAGGGATAGGCCATGCCGGCGAACGCGGCAATCAGCTGCCAGAAAACGCGTTAAAGGTGATCAGGGTATAGGTGTCTTTCACCCCCGGCAGTGTCTGCAGCTTCTCGGTCACGAACAGGCCGGTGTCCTGTTCGGGGTTGAGGTAGAACTTGCCGAGCAGGTCATATTGCCCTGAAGTGGAGTGCAGTTCGGAGAGTTCCTCGATCGTATCGGCGGCAAGCTGGGCGACTCGGTAGGCGTGGCCCATCTCGCACTTGATCATGACAAAAATGGGTCGCATGCGTGGTGATCCTCGTGTTGTGCCGGGGTCAGAAGGCGGTCGGCGCAAGATGCAGGTAACGCTGCCTGATACGGAAGATCAACAGGCGCCGCGCGCGCCGCGGACAGAGCCGTGATCGCAGGCAGCGCAGCTCACGCTGATTTGTTCACCGATTTTTCATAAAATCAATATAAGAGGAAATTGTTGTGGAATAATACAGAACTATAAAGCATATAAACGGACAAATTACGATAATACGAGTGTAGGCTGCGTTTATGTCCCAGATTTGACCCGATCCTCGTCTGCGCTTGTTGATTAAAAAGCAAGCATGTCGATTGGCTGCCGCGGTTATGGGCGTTACATTTTGTCTAAATTTTGGACCCCAGCCTCATTGTCAGCCCGCGCTCAGATTGCTAAATGTCGACCATTGTATTTGCGCGCGCGGGGCGGGCGATAAAGATGAGAAACTGAAACTCTACTGGTGTTGATGAGATAGGCGCGATGGACGTATTTCTGCACATACCGAAGTCGGCCGGGACGACGATTCGGACCATCATCTCGCGTGAGTATGGTTCGCGCTCCGTGGTTTACTACGAGCCTGAGACCGAGCATTTTGAGTATCGCGATGCGCCGGAGGAATATCTGCGGGGGCGGCTGGCGGAAGGCGGGATTCGCCTGATCACCGGCCATTTGCGTTACGGCATCCACGAGTTCCTGCATGCGCCATGCCGGTATTTTACCTTGCTGCGTGATCCGGTGGAGCGGGCGCTGTCCGAGTATTTCTATGCCTATGCCTATCCCCAGCATCGGTACCAGGCAAAGATTTTGTCCGGCGAGATGAGCTTCGCAGACTTTCTCGATGCGGATACGATCTCCGTAGGATCGACGATCACGCATTTTCTTTCCGGCGAGTCGCCTGGCCTGCATACGTCGGCCGAAGTGTCGCTGACGAATTTGCGCCGATCGATCACGGCCGTTGGAACATCGGAGCGCTTCGACGAATCGATGCTGCTGATCGCAAAGGATTTCGGCTGGGCTCCGCCGCTCTATCTGCCGCGCAACGTGACGCGGCTTGATGATCGTCAGGCTGAGCACCGGATGCGGGTGCGCGAAGAAGTTGGGACCCTGCTGCGCGCAAAATTTGCGCTGGACTACCAAGTCTACGATGCTGCCAATGAACTGATGTCGCACCGCATTCTGCGGCTGGGCGGGGGCTTCAGGGACGCGGCTGAAAATTTCAGCGAGTTGCAGTCGGTCATCGCGGCAAGCGAGAACCCAAGAGCCTTCGACGAGTACAATCTCGAGCAGGACGATGAATTGCCACCTGAGGTGCAGCGACTGTACGACAGTCGCCCCTATCGTGCCCTGGTCGAGTACCTCCGGTCAGCCCCAGCTGATGCCGCTGGCAAGAGCAACTATGTGGGTTATTTCGACGGGAGAGCACGCAACTATCTGTCCGGTTGGGCCATGGATCTGTCGCGCACCACACCGATCAAGGTGACGCTGCGCCGGGGAGAGCGGGTTATGGCGACTGTGATGTGCGATATCCCGCGCCCGGATGTGGCAGCAAGTGGCTTCCCGCCGACACCGTGCGGCTTCAGTTTTCCGCTCGACCCGCCGGTCGATGATCTGAGCGATTTCACTGTCTGTTTCGAAGATACCCTGGTGCGCCTTGGCCGGTGACGGCACAGGGCTTGACGATCCCTACCATCCGCGTCTTTTTCCCCGCGTGAACGGCAAATGGCGGCGCGCCTTGCCGGGCACCGTGGCCTGGTGGTGGATGCCGCCGGCGCACAGCGTTCCATAGCCGCCGGCCCGGAGGCCACCCGATGACGTCGCCCAGTTCTACCATCAGCGCGTTCCGCGTGCTCGCACCGCATTTGCGCACCCTGGAAGCCGAAAGCATCCACATCCTGCGCGAGGTGGCAGGCCAGGCGCGCCATCCGGTGATGCTGTATTCGATCGGCAAGGACAGCTCGGTGCTGCTGCATCTCGCCCGGCGCGCCTTTCATCCCTCGCCGATCCCGTTCCCGGTGCTGCACATCGATACGCTGTGGAAATTCCGCGACATGATCAGCTTCCGCGACGCCACCGCGGCGGAACTCGGGCTCGATCTGCGGATTTTCACCAATCCGGAAGGCATCCGCCGCAACATCAATCCATTCGACCATGACAGCGTGCTCTACAATCAGGTGATGAAGACCGATGCGCTGAAGCTGGCGCTCGACGAGGGCGGCTACGATTTCGCGATCGGCGGCGCGCGGCGCGACGAGGAGCGCTCGCGTGCCAAGGAGCGGGTGTTCAGCCTGCGTGGCCGCGGCCATGCCTGGGACCCCAAGCGGCAGCGGCCGGAACTGTGGAACATCTATAACGGCCAGTTGGCGCCAGGCGAGACGATGCGGGTGTTCCCGCTGTCGAACTGGACCGAGGCCGATGTCTGGTCATACATCCAGGCCGAGAAGATCCCCGTCGTGCCTTTGTATTTCGCGGCCCCCCGCCCGAGCGTGGTACGCGATGGGCAGATCATCGTCGTCGATGACGACCGTTTCCGC
>CAIRTN010000155.1 GCA_903881515.1 uncultured Rhodospirillales bacterium
AGCCCAGCACCGGCCTGACCCGCCAGGACCACGCCGATGCCGTAAATCCCGTACGCCTCAGTCACCCTCGAACTGAACAGACGACGGGTTTTTCAACGAAATCCCCCCAGAGGCGACGCTAGACCTTTCGAGCTTCCAGGGCGGAGCTGCTGGATCCCGCATCTGCGCGCCCTGCGGGCGCTCCGTGCGGGATGACGTAAGGGCAAAGAAAAAGGGCGGGCCCTCGCGGACCCGCCCTTCCCTTTCGCGTCCTTACGGACGCGTGAGCCTTAGAAAATCCGCATCGCGATTTCCGCCGGGGCGGCCAGGAGCTTTTCGAGCTCGCCGTCCAGGCGCAGGAGGGTGAGCGAGGCGCCCGCCATTTCCAGCGAGGTGCAGTATTCGCCGACGTAGTTGCGCACCACGGTCATGCCCGCCGCTTCAGCGCGCTGGTGCGCGTGGCGGTAGAGCACGTAGAGCTCGCTGATCGGCGTGCCGCCCAGGCCGTTGACCATGATGGCCACGCGGTCGCCGGACTTGAAGGGCAGGTCGCTGGCGATGGCGTCGAACATCTCGTCGAGGATGACGTCAGCGGCCTTGATCTTGTCGCGGCGGCGGCCGGGCTCGCCGTGGATGCCGATGCCGACTTCCATCTCGTCGTCGGCCATGTCGAACAGCTGCGCGCCCTTCAGCGGCGGGACGCAGGACGACAGGGCCACGCCGAACGAGCGGACCTGGCTGTTGACCTTGTCGGCGATCTTCAGCAGCTCTTCCATGCTGGCGCCCTTCTCGGCGGCGGCGCCGAGGGCCTTCATGACGAAGAAGTTGCCGGCCACGCCGCGGCGGCCGATCGAGTAGGTGGAGTCCGGCACCGCGACGTCGTCGTTGATGATGAACTTCTCGACCTTGATGCCCATGGCCTGAGCCATTTCGATGGCCATGTCCCAGGCCATGCGGTCGCCCTGGTAGTTGTTGATCAGGACCAGCACGCCGGCGTCGGACTTCAGCGCTTCGATACAGGCAAAGCAGGTGTCCACCGGCGGGGCGGCGAACACCGCGCCCGGCGAGGCCGCGTCGAGCATGCCGGGGCCGACCGTCATGATGTGCGCCGGCTCGTGGCCGCTGCCCGAACCCTGGATGACCGAGACCTTGGAGTTGTCGGGGCGGTCAGCGCGATAGATCAGGTTGAATTCCGGCACGAGCTTGTACTTGCCCGGGTTGGCCAGATGGACGCCTTCGAGCATTTCGGCGACGAAGTTGTTCGGATCGTTCAGGAACTTTTTCAATTCCGCTCTCCCTATCGTGTTTGGTTTTTTGATTGCCTCGGCGACGTCTAGGCGTCGACCTTGGATCGGCTGACGCCGAATTCGGTGCACAGATCGTTCAGGATGGTCGCGATGGCGACCATGCCCGGGTCCGGGGTGCCGATGCTGCGGTCGCCCGTGAACTGCTGGCGGCCGCGGCGCGCCGTCCAGGCCTTGGCCGTTTCGGTGGCTTCCTCGGCGGCGGCGGTCGCTTCGCGCAGGCAGGCGGCGTTGTCGTTGTCGCCGCGCGCATGGGCGCCGATGGTGTCGCGGATCGGGATCAGGACATCGATCAGGGTCTTGTCGCCCGGCAGGGCGCCGCCGCGGGCCTGAATGCCCTCGATGGCGGCCGTGGTGATCTTCTCCAGGTCTTCCAGGGTGATCGAGGTCTTGTCCTTGCACAGCATGCCGGCGCGCATGAAGGCCGTGCCCCAGATCGGGCCCGACGAGCCGCCGGTGTGCTTGGAGATGATCATGCTGATCTTCAGCAGGTAGGCGCCCAGATTGGTCTTATCCAGGTTGGGCAGCTCGGCCTCGATGACCCGGAAACCGGCCGCCAGGGAGGCGCCGAAATCCCCGTCGCCCGCCAGGGCGTCCAGGTTCGAGAAAGGCTCCTCGTTGCGCAGGACGGTCTCGGACGTCGCCCGGATGCCGCGCTCGACGGCGTCGATCGTGATTTCACTCATGATACTGTCTCCCTATCGCTGCCGGCGGAGCCGATCACGCAGCGCGTTTTGATGCAAGCCGGCGAAGGTCTTCAAGCGTCAGCCGCACGTTGGGTGCATCTCCGAGCTCGGGAACGACGATCGCAGCTTCGCTGAAGTCTTCTTCGATGGTGTAGGTGCTGGTGGTGATCACCGTGGCCAGGCCCGCGCCGGTCGCGGCGAGCAGGCCGTTGCGGCTGTCCTCGATCACGATGCAGTCGGAGGCGGGCAGACCCAGCGTCTTCTGGGCCAGCAGATAGATCTCCGGGTCGGGCTTCTTGCGGCTGACCACGTCGCCGGCGTGCACGAACTCGAACTTGGCTTTGCGCTCGGGCCCGAACAGGTCGAGCACCCCGTCGATGGCCTTCTGGGCCGAGGTC
>CAIRTN010000156.1 GCA_903881515.1 uncultured Rhodospirillales bacterium
GCTACATGACCCTGGAAACCATCGCTCCGCTGAGCGATGATCCCATCGTCAGAATGCCAGCAATGGCGAGCTGACCGTGTAGCCAGCGCTGCTCAGGAACACCGCTCCTACACCACGCCGTGGGGCACGATCTTTTACGACAGAAAGAACGAATTGAATCCCTTCGGCAGCGGCTACGCGGGCGTAGCGAACATTTTTCGGCCGCTCCTGAAATTTCGACGCTGGCATAAAATCTTACCCCGCCTATGCTGCATATTTGCCGTATGCCGCACGAAGAGCGCCGCATCGGCCGCCCTAACTCTTTGAAAAAGCTTGGTATCCCGTACGAGATTCGAACTCGTGTCGCCGCCGTGAAAGGGCGGTGTCCTAGGCCTCTAGACGAACGGGACGAGGCAGAGGCGCGGGATTAGCCGACTGTGCGGACGGAATCAACCCACCGCATCTTCATACCACCGCCGCATCCACGATCATGAATCCGGTTGACACGGTCCCGTTCCACTCCTCAGCGCGCAGATGCCCCGCGATATGCAGCGGCCGCGAGTCCCGCGCCAGCAGCGCCTCGCCCAGCGGCCCGTCCTTCGCCCGGAACAGCACCGATTTCAGCCGCCCTCCGCCGCCCTCGCCTTCCAGGAAAGCCCGCACCGTCGCCCCTTCCTTTCCCACCCGGTCCGCCCGCACCACCCGCGTGCGCGGCAACACCAGCATCGGCTCCTCGTTACCCGGCCCAAACGGCGCCAGCCGCGCCAGGTGTGCCGCCAGATCCAGCGAACACCCCGCCACCGCCACGCTGCCCTCCACCACCAGATCCGCCGCCGACGGATAAGTCGCCGCCGCCGCCAGGCGCTCATCCAAAAACGCATGGAACGCCGTCAACCCGCCTTCCTGCAGAGAGAAGCCGGCCGCCATCGCGTGCCCGCCGCCGGTCTTCAGCAACCCGTGCTGCCGCGCCGCGATCACCGCAGACCCCAGATCGATCCCCGGCACCGACCGCCCAGACCCGCGCGCCAACCCCTCCGACACCCCGGCGACGCAGGCCGGCCGGTTGAATTTTTCCTTGATCCGCCCGGCAACAATGCCGACCACGCCCGGGTGCCATTCCGCTCCGCTGACCAGCACCGCCGCATGCCCCGCCGCCACCTGTTCGCCGGCGGCCGCAAGTGCCGCATCCAGCATCGAAGCTTCAACCTGCTGGCGCTGGCGGTTCACCGTGTCCAGCATCGTCGCGATCCCGCGTGCCTCGATCGCGTCGTCGCACAACAGCAGCCGCAGCCCCATATCCGATTCGCTGATCCGCCCCGCCGCATTGATCCGCGGCCCCAACGCGAAGCCCAGCGTCATCGCCGTCGGCATCTCCTTCGCCTGCGCCACTTCCAGCAGCGCCGCGACCCCAACCCGCCCGCGACGGGCCATCACCTTCAGCCCCTGAGTCACCAGCGCCCGGTTCAGCCCGGTCAGCGGCATCACGTCGCACACGGTGGAAAGCGCCACCAGGTCCAGCAAGTCGCGCAGATCCGGCTCTGCCCGTCCGGCAAAGAACCCGCGCCGCCTGAGCTCGCGCACCAGCGCCACCGCCGCCAGGAACGCCACCGCCCCGGCACACAGCATCCCCAAGCCCGAGCTATCGTCCAATCGGTTCGGATTGACTGTGGCCACCACGCGCGGCGGCGGTCCCTCGGCCTTGTGATGGTCGAATACCAAAACCTCGGCCCCCGACAACCCGGCAAACACCGCGCCCGCCGCCGTGCCGCAATCCACGCACACCACCAGCGTGGCGCCGCGCGCCACCAGCCCCTGCAACGCCGGCAGGTTCGGCCCATAGCCCTCGCTCATCCGGTCCGGCACATACGGGATCACCGCGCAGCCGAGATCGCGCAGCACGCTGGCCATCAGTGCCCCGCTGCACGCGCCATCGACGTCGTAATCTCCGAACACCGCCACGGTCTCGCCACGCTGCACCGCATCGGCCAGCCGGCCCGCCGCCACCCCCATGTCGGTCAACACGCTGGGATCAGGCAGCATCGCCCGCAAGGTCGGCTCCAGAAACTCCCCGGCCTTGTCCAGGCCAACACCCCGCGCCGCCAGGAGCCGCCCGAGAATCTCCGGCAACTCCAGCCGCTGCGCGATCGCAAGCCCGATACGCTCCTCGGCCTCGCGCCAGATCCACCGCCGCCCGCTCAGGCTGCGCCCGACACCGAGCGCCGCCTGAGTCACGCTCAGCTCTTCACCCAAGTCTTGGTGCCGAAGTTATGATGCGCCTCGATATACCGCACGGTGCCGGACTTCGAACGCATCACCACCGAATGGGTGATCGCGCCATGCCCGAACCGCCTGACACCGCGCAGCATCGCCCCCTCGGTCACCCCGGTCGCCGCGAACATCACGTCGCCCTTGGCCATCTCCGAGACGGTGTAGATCTTGTTCGGATCGGTAACGCCCATCTCCAGCGCCCGCTTCACCTGCGTCTCGTCCTCGTACATCAACCGCCCCTGCATCTGCCCACCGATGCAGCGCAGCGCAGCGGCCGACAGCACGCCTTCCGGCGCCCCGCCCGAACCCATGTAGATATCCACCCCGCTCGCCGGCTGCGACGTCGCCAGCACGCCGGCCACGTCGCCGTCGCTGATCAGCATGATCCGCGCCCCGGCCTCGCGCGTTTTCGCAATCAGTTCCTTGTGGCGGTCGCGATCCAGGATGCACGCCACCAGATCGGACACCGCGCACCGCTTCGCTTGTGCCAGGCTGTGCAGGTTCGCATGCACCGTCGAATCCAGGTTGACCACGTCCTCCGGCAACCCGCCGCCGACCGCGATCTTCTCCATATAGATGTCCGGCGCATGCAGGAAGTTGCCATGCTCGGCCAGCGCCACCACCGCCATCGCGTTCGGCCCGCCCTTGGCGGTCAGCGTGGTGCCCTCCAGCGGATCGACCGCGATATCCATCGGCGGCCCGCCGTAGCCCACCTTCTCGCCGATGAACAGCATCGGCGCCTCGTCCATCTCGCCCTCGCCGATCACCACGGTGCCGGAAATCTGCACGGTATCGAACGCGAGCCGCATCGCTTCGACCGCGGCCCCGTCGGCTTCGTTCTTCTTGCCCAGCCCCATCCAGTGGCTCGCCGCCAGCGCCGCCGCCTCGGTCACCCGCACCAGTTCCAGCGCCAGGTTACGGTCGAAAACCAGTCCGGCCGGCTTGATCATGTCAACCATCTCGCAATCCTCCTCCGTGGGCTCTGCCCGTGTGATCGCACAACCGCACCGGAACACAAGGGCCCCGGCCCCGATAACGCTGCACAGCCGGGTGGAGCCTGCGCTAGCCCGCCTCGATGCGGATCATCGTCGGCGGTTCCAGCACCGCGTCCATCGCCGCAATCCGCTCCAGCGCCGCCCGCATCGCCGCCTCGCTTGTCTCATGCGTCACCAGAACCACCGGCACCGCCTCGCCCGGGCTGCGCCCGCGCTGCAGCATGCTTTCCAGCGAAATCTTCGCATCCCGCAGGATCGCCGTCACATCGGCAATCACCCCCGGCCGGTCCACCACCATCAACCGCAGGTAATACGCCCCCACATGCGCCGACATCGGCACCGATGGCGCCGCCGACAACGCCTCGGAAGCCGCCCCCCACACCGGCGTCACCCGCCCGCGCGCTATATCGATCAAATCCGCCACCACCGCCGAAGCCGTCGGCCCCGCCCCGGCGCCGCGGCCCTCCAGCATCACCCGGCCGACGAAATCGCCCTCCGCCACCACCGCGTTGAACACCCCGTCCACCCGCGCGATCGGCGCGTTCTCCGGCACCATGCACGGATGCACCCGGGTCTCGATCCCCGCCTCGCTGCTGCGTGCGATCCCCAGCAGCTTGATCCGGTAGCCCAGCTCCTTGGCGAACGCGATATCGAGCGCCGAAACCCCGCGAATGCCCTCGACATGCACGGAGCCGAAATCCACCGGCCGCCCGAACGCCAGCGCCGCCAGGATCGCCAGCTTATGCGCCGCATCGATGCCGTCCACGTCGAAGCTCGGATCAGCCTCAGCATAGCCCAGCTTCTGCGCCTCCCCCAGCACCTCGGCAAACTCCCGCTGCCGCTCGCGCATCACCGTCAGGATGTAGTTGCACGTCCCGTTCAGGATGCCGGCCACCCGCGAAATCCGGTTCCCCGCCAGCCCCTCGCGCAACGCCTTGATCACCGGGATGCCGCCCGCCACCGCCGCCTCGAACGCCAGCGGCACGCCGCGGGCCTCCGCCAGCGCTGCCAGCTCCGCGCCATGCACCGCCAGCAGCGCCTTGTTCGCGGTCACCACCGGCTTGCCCGCCTCCAGCGCCGCCGTCACCAGCTGCCGCGCGTGGCCCTCGGACCCGCCGATCACCTCGACGACCACATCCGCCGCCGCATCGGCCGCCAGTGCCACCGGATCGTCGAACCAGCGCAGCCCCGCTAGCGACACCCCACGATCGCGCGACCGGTCCCGCGCCGAAACCGCGGTCACCGCGATCGGCCGCCCCGCTCGCGCGGCAATCAGATCGGCATTCTGCCGCAGCATCGTCAACACGCCCGCACCCACCGTACCCAGGCCGGCAATGGCAACCGAAAGCGGACGTGTCATGGCTTGATATCCTCGAGTTCAGGGGCCGCGTTGTCGTTCTGCAAAAATCCGCGAATATTGCGCAAGGCCTGCCGCAACCGCTGCGTGTTCTCCACCAGCGCGATGCGCACATGCCCGTCGCCATGCTCACCAAACCCGATGCCCGGCGCCACCGCCACTTTCGCGCGCGCCAGCAGAAGCTTGGAAAACCCAACGCTGCCCAGATGCGCGAACCTCTCCGGAATAGGCGCCCAGGCAAACATCGATCCCTCCGGGCTCGGCACGTCCCACCCCGCCGCCGCCAGCCCGGGGATCAGCACATCCCGCCGCTCGCGATACAAATCGCGCATCGCCTGCACACAGTCCTGCGGCCCGTTCAGCGCCGCCGTCGCCGCCACCTGGATCGGCGTGAACGCGCCATAATCCAGATACGACTTGATCCGCGTCAGCGCCTTGATCAACTGCGGATTGCCCGCCGCGAACCCCATTCGCCAGCCCGGCATCGAATACGTCTTCGACAGGCTGGTGAACTCCACCGCGATATCCTTCGCCCCCGGCACCTGCAGGATCGACGGCGGCACCTTGTCGCCGAAATAGATCTCCGCATACGCCAGGTCCGACATCACCCAGATCTCGTGCTTGCGCGCAAACGCCACGATCTCCTTGTAGAAATCCAGATCCGCCAGATACGCTGTCGGGTTCGACGGGAAATTCACGATCAACGCCGTCGGCTTCGGCACCGAATGCCGCACCGCCCGATCCAACGCCTGCAGCATCGTCTCATCCGGCACCGCCGGGATCGACCGCACCGACGCCCCCGCGATAATGAACCCGAACTGATGGATCGGATACGAAGGGTTCGGCACCAGGATGGTATCGCCCGGGCTGGTGATCGCCGAAGCCAGGTTCGCCAACCCCTCCTTCGACCCCAGCGTCGCCACCACCTCGGTCTCCGGGTCCAGCCGCACCCCGAACCGCCGCTCGTAATACCCCGCCAGCGCCCGCCGCAGCCCCGGAATCCCCTTGCTCGCCGAATACCGGTGCGTCCTGGGGTCCTGCACCGTCTCGATCAGCTTGGCTACGATATGCGGCGGCGTCGGACTGTCCGGATTGCCCATCCCAAGGTCGACAATATCGTCCCCAGCCGCGCGCGAAGCCGCCTTGGCGCCGTTGACCTCGGCGAACACATAAGGCGGCAGACGGCGGATGCGGTGGAATTCCTCAGCCATGACAGGCCTCCGTAAGCAACTGGGACACGGCGTATCGCCTCCAGGCCCCCCAAACGCAACCCCTCGCCCGCAAAGCCCGCCAGCGGCGCCGTGCCGAGCGGAAACTCAGGAAGAAAAACGAAGGAAGTCCTTCTTCTTTTTTATAAAAAAGAAGCAAAAAATTTCATCCTTAAGGCAAGCGCGCAAAAGCTCATGCAGCGGCGAAACCCAAAGACTCCTGACGGCTCCGCCGCTTTAAGCCGACCATCGAGCCAACGAATGTGGGGTCCAGGGGACTGAGTCCCCTGGCGGGTCAAGGGCAAGAGCCCTTGCCTTCAGCCCCCCTACCGCACCAGCCGCGCCACGCCGCCCCGCCCGATCGCCTCCGCGGTCACCCGCATCGCCGTCGAGGGCACCCCCGCCTGCGCCAGCACCGTCGTCATCGCCCGCGCCCGCGCGAACCCCAGCCCCAGCGACCCCGCCTGCGCCTGCGACGCGCTGCCCGCCGCCTCGCCGAACCCGGCGATCACGATGTCATCGCCCTGCCGCTCCCGCGCCAGCGCCTGCAACGCCGCCGCGGCTCCCGGCGGCAACACGGCCGAGCCCGCCGCAAAAGCCACCACCACAGGCGCCCGCGCCACATGCGGCGCCTGCGCCGGTGCCTGTACCGCCGGTGCCCGCGGCGGCGGCGCCGCCACCGTCACGCTTTTCACCCCATCCAGCCGCGCCGGCGCCGGCGGCGCCGCCGGAATATCCGGCATCGACACAACTGCCGGTGCAGCCTTACCCGCCACCACCGGCGCCGCCGCCACCGGAGC
>CAIRTN010000157.1 GCA_903881515.1 uncultured Rhodospirillales bacterium
TGACTCCCCCCCGCGGCTCCGTCCCTGAGCCGTTCAGGCCACCCCCGGTCCGGCGTCGCCCTCCCCCCCTGCGACGCCGGACTGCTTCTCTTTCTGCCTTGTTGCCACGAGCCACCCACGCATGCGTGTGCCGGCACGTCGCCGCTTGCCGCAAAAAAATGTCAGTCTTGCAAACTTTTTCTCTTGCAATCGACACCATAAGTCACTACATCAAACTCATGTTGTTGGCCTCACTCCCTCACCCCAGCGCAGCGCTTACCCTCTTCGCACATATGTGCGACCACCTGCGCACGGCCATCGCCCCGTACACCACCTACACAACCCTGCCCGGCCGCTTCTTCCGCTTCTTCTTCGTCTATATCCACCGCGCCAGCCAACGGCTCGACGCGCTTTACACAAAATGGCGCAACGGCACGCTGCGGCCCACCCGGCCCACCCGGCCCACCCGGCCCACCCGGCCCACCCGGCCAGCCCGCCCCCGCACCACCCCCTCCCGTCCCCCCGAATTCCGCCTGCCACAAGGCAAGCTATGGCTGCTCAAGCGCGTGCCAAACACCGCCGGCAGCTACGACGCCCTGCGCGTGATGATGCAGGACCCGGAGTTCCTGCAGTTCCTGCGCGAAGTCCCCCGCGCCATCAGAATGCTGCGCCCGTTCAGTCTCGCCATCGGCTTCGAATGGCCCGGCGACGCCGAGAAACCGCGCCGCATCCGCAAGCCCCGCCCCAAGCCGCCCAAACCCGAAAAGCCGCGCTGGGGCAAATACACCCCCAGGCAACTGCGCAACTACAGCCCCGGAAAAATCCCCGACACCATCCGAAGACCCGCCGGAACACAAAAAAGGCCGCCCCGGTAACGGAGCGGCCTCCCGACTCATGTACGCAGCTCAGACCGCGGGTTTCAGCACCACCCCGGTGGCATCGAACGCCGCACACGCCTTCGCCGCCGCCTCGGCCGACAGCGCCAGATGCGGCGGACGGATATAATTCCAATCCGGGTTCCCCGTATGCCGCGCGATCAACGTCTTCAACCCCGGGATCAACGGCGAGGAGGTAACCGCCTTGCGCACCTTGGCCAACGTCACCTGCGCCGCCGCCCCGGCCGCGTTGTTCCAATTGGCATAAACCTGCGCGCTCACCGCCGAACCCACATTCGCCGCCGCCGTGATGCACCCGGCGCCATTGGCATGCAGCAGATCGTGCAACGCCCCATCATCGCCGCAGTAAACCTCGAACCCATCCTTGGCATAGTGATCGGCATAGCCCCGCGTATTGGCGAAATCGCCCGAACTGTCCTTGATCCCCTTCACCTTGCCCGGATACGCCTTCAGCAGCCGCCCGATCAGATCGATCCCGAACGGCACCGCCGACTGTGCGGGGAAGTGATACAGATAGATCTTGATATCCCCCCCAACCCGCTGGATCACCTCGGAGAAATACGCAAACAGCCCGTCATCCGACGGATTCTTGTAGAAATACGGCGGCAGCAGCAGCGCCCCCCGGCTGCCCGAAGCCTCGGCATGCCTGGTCAGCTTCACCGTATCGGTGATCGACGGCATCCCCGTCCCCGGCATCATCACCCCGGCCGGAACGCCCCGCCCGATCAGCCCTTCCAGCAACTCGATGCGCTCATCCACCCCCAGCGAGTTCGCCTCGCCCGTGGTGCCGAACACCCCCAGCCCATTGCAGCCATTGGCCAGCAGCCAGCGCGAATGCGCCGCCATCCGGTCCAGATCGACCGAAAGATCCGCGCGCATCGCGGTCAACACGGCGGCATTCACGCCGCCGTACACAGCAGTCTCAAGCATCGTCAGGTTTCCTTCGGCTTCGCCGGCCGCGGCATCTTGCCAGGCCATTCCACAATATGATGATCCAACGGCCCCGCCCGCCGCTCGCTGACCGCCCGGCCGCGCACCGAGATGCCGGCGGAATGCACGGTCTCCGCATCGCCCGAAACCAACGGGTGCCACCAGGCCAGCCCCTTGCCCTCCGACAACCGCCGATACGCACACGAGGGCGGCAGCCAGTTGACCTCGCTCACCACCTCCGGCGTCAACGTCACGCAATCCGGCACATACTTCTTGCGGGTCGGATATTTCGTGCACTGGCAGCTCTCGGTATCCAGCAGCCGGCAGGACACATTGGTGAAGCAGACCGTCCCCGGCGCCTCATCCTCATAAATCAGCTTGTGCAGACAGCATCGCCCACAGCCGTCGCACAGCGACTCCCACTCCTCGGGCGTCATCTGCTCCAGCGTCTTGCTCTTCCAGAACGGTGTCTTGCCTGCCATCGCCCAAGGTTAGACGATGCCGGCCCCCCGGTAAAATCAGTTGCCGGCGGCGCGGCTCAGCATGTCCTTCAGCGGCTCGGCGCCCTGGTTCTGCCCCTGGCCTTCCAGCACGATCTGCTGCACCGAAAGCGACTGCCCATAATACGCGCTGTTCGCCTCCGGCCGTGCCGAAATCATCGTGCCATCCAGCGAAACCCCGGCAAACAACCCCCGCGTGTTGGAGAACGCGACGATATCCGCCCGCAACGCTGCCGTCGTCGCACCCGACACCCCGGCCCCCACCGTCGCCACCGCCACCGAGGCATCGGCGCCAACCTTGAACTGGCTGTTGATCAGCGCCCGCAGCCCCTTCTCGGTCAGCACGATGAAGATGATCTGCGCATCCTGAATGCCGATCTGAAACCCGACGCTGCCGCTGGCCAACCCGTAGAACGCCGGGCTGGTCCAACCGCCCTGCCCCCGCCCGACCAGCACGCACGACCCGCCTTGCCCGCCGAGAATAAACCCGGCCTTGAAGATCTGCGGGCAGACCATCGCGCCCTTGGCATCGCGCAGCAGCTTCTTCGCCTCGGGATTGTTCTCGCTGGTCAGCATCTCCTGCACCGTCAGCGTCGAACGATCGACCAGGGCCTGCTGTTCGGTCTGCGCATGCGCAGCCAACGGCGACAACGCGAGCAGCACAACAAGGATCAGACGGCGCATGGCATATCCTCCGGCAATGTCGGAACAATGGCGCCGCACTGTGTCGATACTGCGGCGCGTCGGGCAAGCATCATCGGATCAAAACCACGGCATCTCGTTCACCGAGACCACCTTCCAGCCATCCGGATGCCGCTCCATCTTGGTCAGCGACACATTCTGCACCGACAGATGCAGCGCATTGCTTGCAGCGATCCCCAACGCATGTGCGAGCGCCGCGCGGATCGTTCCGCCATGGCTCACCGCGATCACGTTCTCGCCGCGATGCGCCTCGGCCAGCCGCTCCAGCGCCGGGCCCACCCGCCCGATCACATCCTGCATGCTCTCGCCGCCCGGCGGCCGCTCGCTGCCGGACAGCGGCCAGAACGGATGCGCCGGCTGCGTCAGCTTCTCCGGCACCTTGCCATGCGGCACCCCGTGCCACTCGCCCATGCTCTGCTCGATCAGCGCATCGACCACCTGCAAATCCTGCCGGGGATATCCCGCACCAAAAATCGCCTCCGCCGTCCGCCGCGTCCGCGACAGCGGCGTGCACGCCCAATGCGCCGGCCGCGGCAGCATCCGGGCCAGCGCCTGGTACACCGGCACCTGCGCCACCAGCGTGCTCTCGCACAGTTCCACATCGGTGGAGCCGTACAGGAACGCCCGCGCGTTCTCCTCCACCAGCGCGTGGCGGATCATCCAGAAACCGGTATACGGCATCACCATTTCACTCTCCGATCGACAACAGCGCCCCGCGTTCGCGCGCCACGCGGAACTGCCAGGCAAACAACCACGACGCGACCAGCAGCCACGCCAAATTCAACAAGCTGGCAATCGCCAACTGATCCCACTGGATCACCCCGGTATTCAGCACCGCCCGCATCCCCTCGAACACATGCGACGCCGGCAACGCCCAGGCGATCGGCCGCAGCGCGACCGGCAACACCGAAACCGGGTAGAACACCGCCGACAACGGCGTCAGCGCAAACAGCACCGACCAGGCCAACGCCTCCGCCCCTGCGCCATGCCGCAGGATCATGCTGACCACCGCCAGCGAAACCCACCAGCCCATCGCCATCAGGTTGATCGCAAACAGGATCAGCACCGGCCCCAGCGCGAACAGATTGAACGCATACAGCACCCAGGCCAGCAGCACCGCCGGCAGCACGCCCACCGCCATGCGGATCGCCGACATCGCGATCAGCGCCGCCACCAGCTCGCGCGGCCGCAACGGGCTGACGAACACATGGCCCAGATTGCGCGACCAGATCTCCTCCAGGAACGAGATCGCCACCCCCATCTGGCTGCGCAGCGCGATCTCCCACAGCAGCACCCCGCCCAGCAGCACCCCCGCCGCCACCTGCCCGCCCACCGGCAGCCGCGAGGCGATATAGGTCGAGGTCAGCCCCCAGATGCACATCTGCAATGTCGGCCAGTATGCGAGTTCCAGCAGCCGCGGCCAGGAACGGCGATACAACGCCAGATGCCGGTACATCAGCCCCCAGACCCGGCGTGCCGTCGCCCTCATGCGCTGCGCTCCGACTGCCGGTCGCGGGCAATGTCGAGGAACACCTCCTCCAGATCGTCGCGCCGGTAGCGGGTCAGCAGGTCGGCCGGGCTGCCGCGATCGACGATGCGGCCCTGCTTCATCATCAGCACCATGTCGCACAGCCGCTCGACCTCGGCCATGTTGTGGCTGGCCAGCAGGATGGTGCAGCCGCTCTGCGCCCGGTAGCGCTCGAGCCAGGTGCGGACCAGATCGCCGGTATCGGGATCGAGGCTCGCGGTCGGCTCGTCCAGCAGCAGCACATCCGGCCGGTTGATCAGCGACTTCGCCAACGCCACGCGGGTCTTCTGCCCGGCGGAAAGCTGCCCGGCCGGGCGATCGAGCAGCCCGCCCAGATCCAACTCGGCGGCCAGTTCGGCGATGCGTGCCGAGGCATGCGGAACGTCATAAAGATGACAGTAAACCCGCAGATTCTCCTCGACCGAAAGCCGGTGCGGCAGGGCGACATAGGGCGAGGAGAAATTCATTCGCGCCAGCGCCGCGAACCGGTCATGCGCCATATCGTGGCCCAGGATGGTGATCCGCCCCGCTGTCGGGATCAGCAGGCCCAGCAGCATGGCAATCGTGGTGGTCTTGCCAGCGCCGTTACCGCCCAGCAGCCCGACCGTGCCGCCGGGGGGTACCGAAAAATCGATGCCATCCACCGCCAGGGTCTCGCCGTAGCGCTTGCTGAGGCCGGTGACGGTGATTGCATTCATCGGCACGGCTTAGGCGAGGCCAGCGCATTCGCCAAGGGGTCAGCTGTTGGCCCGGCGCCGATCCTCCGGCAGCGCCAGGCGCCCCGCAACGAACCCAGGCGCATGTTGCGTGGCCCAGGCCAGTGCCTCCGGTGTATCCACACCGGTCAGCACCGTGCGGCGCAGATCCAGCGGCATGGCGTCGATATCGATCAACGCCAGCTCGCGCGACCAGAGCAGCTCCACCAGATCGAGCCCGGTCCGGCGCAACGGCAGAACATCGATTAGCTCCGCGGTGATACCCCGCAGCATCAGCCGGTACTGCCGGGCACGGGCGAAATCCCGGGCGAAGATGAACGCCGCCGGGTCCGACAGCAGGTCACCCGCTGCGATCCCGATCACCACCTGCCCCCGCAGCGCACTTGACAACGCCGCGTCAAAGCGCAGGAACTCCGGCGACAGCACCGAAGAAACATTCAGGCTGAGTCCCAACGGCCCGGCGCCGCGCAGTTCATGCGGCGCCGCCAGCAAGGCCAGCATCCGGCGATCCAACATCCGCGTCAGCCGGCGGAACAGCCAGGGATCGGCGGTGATGTCGGTTCCCGGCACCAGCGTATCGGTCAACTCGTCGATCGAGATCAGCCGGATTTCCCAACGCAATCGCAGCGCGCCCGCCTCGCCCCGGCTGCACACCGCACGCCGGCGCACCATGCGGGAAATGTCAGCGCTGGTCAGAGCCGATTCGATCGTCGCGAGCGTGCCGAGGTCGAGTTTACGGCCCGGCGCTGCGGGACGGGTGGCGGCGAACGGATCCGGCCGCATGCTGGTATCGATGATGTCCAGCAGCCGATCGGCATCGTCCGGCAGTGTGAGTACCCGCGTCAGCAAGGCGGGGTCGGGCAACAGGGCCGCGTCGTCCTCGAACAGCAGACGCACCGCATCAAGGCTTTGCGCCAGCGCCGCCTGTGCCTCTCCCCGCCAGACGACGATCAAGTCCTGGTTCGGCAAGGCAAAAACCCGCGCCCGATCGGCCATCGCAAGGGGTTCGACGGCGTCGCGCGCCAGGCGCAGGTGATGCGGCAACAGAACCTGCCGCGGCAGGCTGGACAGGCTGACCAGCAGACAGCGCCGGGCGATGCCGGCGTCGCGGGATTCGCGCACAAGCGCGTCCAGCCGCAACGCGTCGTCCTGCGGCGTGTCGGCTTCGGCGCGACGGCGGATCGCTGCGATCATGGCGCCGCGGAGTCGAGCAGCGCGTGGTTGCGACAGGCGGCACGGCCACCGAGCGCCACCGCGCTGGCACGCTCGACGCATTGGCGCAGGGTGCATTCGTCGGATTTCGGGCAGGAAACGATGCGCGAAGCCGCGAGCATCGCATCCACGTGCCGTCCCTGAAAACGCCGGATGCCGACGCCGAGGCCCCAGCGCAACGCGGCCTCGCTGTCGGCCTGATGCAGCACCAGCCGGTGCGTGCCGATGCGCGCCAGAGCGGCGTCGAGATGCAGGCGCTCCTCGCCACCCAGCCCCTGCAAACGGGCGGACCAGTCGAACTTCACCAGGTCCGCGCCCAGCGCCCACGGCTGACTCAGTGTGAGCGACAGATAGGAAACGCCATCGAGCGTGAGGGTGACGTTGCTTTCGGCCAGCACGGCGCGGGCACGGGCGAAGCCGCCGGGGTCGCCGCAGGCCTCGCTGTAAGCGATTTCCGCCCCCAGCCCGACACCGGCTGCCTGGGTGGCGGCGGCAAGACAGGCGAACCCGTCGGACAGCAGGGTGGGCAAAGTGAGGTTCAGGTGCAGCGGCGGCACGCCATGCCGCTGGCGCAAGGCGTCAAGCGGACCGTGCCCGCCGAGCGCCGTGGCGAGCGCGCCGAGAAGATGCTGATCGAGTCGGGTCGCGAGATGGCGGAAAAGATAGGGATCGGCGGTGGCCAGGCCATCCGTGCCGGCTCGCGCCTCGATGGTGGCAATCGAGTAGCCAAGCTCAGTGAACAGCGGACGCAGCGCGCCGCCATCGGCCGCATCGCCCGGCCGCGGCCGGCCGGTGAGCAGCAGCACGGCTGTCTGTCGCTGCATCAGGTCATGCGAGGTGGGATCGGCGGCAAGGTTGGCCAGCAGGTCAATGCTGGCGGTCGGGCAGACCGGGTCCTCCTCGGCAGGCGCGGCGGCGCCGCCATCAGCGAGGCGGGCGGTGGCGTAGGAGACCAGGCGCTCCGGGTCAGCATCGGCCCGCCAGGCCGAGGTGAGCCGGACCGGGTCCGGCGAGTCGATGCGCAACAGCCGCTCCAACGTGGCCGGCAATAGCTGCGGCTCCAGCCCGGATTGCTGTGAACGCAGGCCGGTCGTTTCCCGGCAGAGCAGGACGAGATCGCCATTGCGGACGCTGAACACCTTGCCGTCCTGGCGCTGGGCGACGTCCTGCAGGATGGCGCGGGCGATGCGGCGGTGATGCGGGCGGGCCGCCGGCATGTGCGAGAGATGCAGCACCAGGACGATCCACCCGGCGGGCTGACGGGCAATGCGTTGCGCGGTGTCGATCAACAGGCGCTCGGTTGCCTGGATGGACATCCGTGCCGGCGCCATGAGCGGGGCGACGGCGTTCACTGGTGTGCCCGACGCATTTCTTGCGTGCTGCCCCTTGCTGTTTCGCCATGCGCGGATTGCCACGGCGGGGCCTCGCGCTGTGCGTGGCCTGGCGCTAGGGTGACGCAAGATGGTTACTCAGAGGTTAGCACCGGCGAGCCTGCCGCCCGGCGAGCGCGTTTATGCGATCGGCGATGTGCATGGCTGCCTGGATCAGCTTGACGAGATGCATCAATTGATCGCGAAAGATCTGGCGGCGCGGCCAGGGGTGCGGGCGACCGTGGTGCATCTGGGCGACTACATCGATCGCGGGCCGGACAGCGCGGGGGTGATACGCCGGCTGATCGCGCCACCGGCGGGGCTGGGGCGGGTGGTCAATCTGATGGGAAACCATGAGGACATGCTGCTCGATGCGCTGAACGGCGGGCGCGGGGCGGCGGAGATCTGGTTGCATAATGGCGGGGTGGCGAGCCTGGAGAGCTGGGGCGTGCCGCCGCGGCAGCGGCCGAAGGATTGGGCCGGGATGATCCCGGCGACGGAAATCGCGTTCCTGCGCGGACTGAGCCTGACGCATCGGCAAGGCGGCTATCTGTTCGTGCATGCCGGCGTGCGGCCCGGCAAGGCGTTGGACGAGCAGACGGAGCATGATCTGCTGTGGATCCGCGAGCCGTTCCTGTCGTTCGAGGGGGCGCTGCCGGCGGTGGTGGTGCATGGTCATACGCCGGAGGAGCCGCAACCGGTGGTACGGGCGAACCGGATCGGGATGGATACCGGGGCGGTGCTGGGCGGGATGTTGAGCTGTGTGGTGCTGGAGGCGGACCGGATGGGGTTCATCCAGGTTTGACGCGCGACGGAACGAGGGCTAGGCGAGGGATATGAAGAATTTGCGAGAGACCGTCCTTCGGCTGGGTCAGGCGCGTGTGCTGGTTGTGGGCGATGCGATGCTGGACCGCTATGTGTTCGGGCGAGTAGATCGGGTGAGCCCAGAGGCGCCCGTGCCGGTGCTGGCGGTGGAACGCGAACTCTCCGAGCCGGGGGGCGCTGGCAATGTGGTGCATAATCTGTGCGCGATCGGCGCGTCGGTGGCGTTTGTTTCGGTGGTCGGCGACGATCAGGCCGGGGCGGAGCTGACCGGGCTGATTGGCGGGCAAAAAGAGGTCGAGCCCTGGCTGCTGGTGCAGGGCGGGCGGACGACCACGCTGAAAACGCGGTTCGTGGCCTCGGGCAGCCGGCGCGGCGGGCAGCAGCTGTTGCGGACCGATCGGGAGGATCGGCGGCCGATCCATCCGAAGCTGGCGGAACGGCTGATGCGGATTGCGCGCGAGGCGATGGCGGCGACGTCGATTGTGGTGCTGTCGGATTATCGCAAGGGCGTGCTGGGCGGCGGGATGGCACCGTTGCTGATCGCGGCGGCGAAGGCGGCGGGGCGGCGGGTGATTGCCGATCTGCGGGCGGCGGATTGGGCGATCTATGCCGGGGCGGATGTGATCGTGCCGCATGCGCGCGATGTGCTGGGCGAAGAGGACGAGGCGAGCCTGCTGCCGGCGGCGGCGCAGGCATTGCGGGCCGCGCATGGGTTCGGGGCTGTGCTGGTGAAATGCGGTGATGGCGGGTTCCTGCTGGCGGATGCCGAGGGGGAGTTGCTGATGCCGTTGGTGCCGGGCGATCCGGTGGATCTTTCCGGCGCGGGCGATTCGGCCGTGGCGGTGTTTGCCGCGGCGCTGGCCAGTGGCGCCGATCTGCGGCGGGCGGCCAGGTTGGCGACGGTGGCGGCCGGGGTGATCGGGGCGATTCCGGGCAGCGCGGTGGTAACGCCGGCGGCGCTGACCGAGGCGTTGCAGTAGCTACATCAGCCGCTCCGTCCAGGTGCGCGGCGTACGCTCGTTGCGGATTTCGATGTCGAGGTGATAGCGGAATTTGCGCGGGCCAACGGCGCGGATGTGATCGACGATGTCGAGCAGGCCGTCGTCCAGGCTGCGGGTGGTTCGGTAGCCGAGCAGGGTGCGGGCCTTGGTGCTGCTGCAGACCGCGTGTTTCACCTCCTGCGGGCGGTCGGTGAGGTGGATGGCCTGCCCCTCGAAACCGGTGATGGATTTCAGCGAGCGGAACAGATGGTTGATGGAGACGAACTCCTCATCCGGGCCGATGTTGATCACCTCGCCGAGGCCGCGGTCTGACAGGCCCAGGGCCAGCAGGCAGGACAGGCAATCCTCGACATGGCTGAAGCAACGGCTTTGCTCGCCATCGCCGTAAATAAACGGCTGGCGGCCTTGCAGCATCAGATTGGCCATGATGCTGGCGACGTTGCGGTAGGGGTCGTCGAATTTCTGCCGGGCGCCGATGATGTTGTGCGGTACGGCGATGGCGTATTCGAGGCCGTGGACGCCGGCGAGGTTGGCCAGCGCCTGTTCCGCGGCGACCTTGGCGATGCCGTAGGGGTCCTGCGGTTTCGGGGTGTAGGATTCGAGGAACGGCACCTGGTTGGTGCCATAGCGGGCCATGGAGCTGCAGAACACAATGCGCCGGGCGCCGCCGGCGATGGCGGCGGAGAAGACGCTGACCGAGCCGGTGACGATATTGTCCATCACCATGGCCGGGGCGAACACCGACAGGCCCTCATAGGCGGTGGCGGCGCAGTGATAGACCAGCTCGCAGCCTTTCATCACCTTGGCCATCGCGTTGAAATCGCGGCAATCGTATTGGTAGAACTCGGCCTCGGGCGGGACGTTGACCAGTTCGCCGCCGAGCAGGCTGTCACAGCCGACGACCTCGTGGCCCATGTCCAGCAGGCGTTCGGCGAGGTGGCTGCCGAGGAAGCCGGCGATGCCGGTGATGAAGACTCGCATCTTGCCGGTTCCTAGCGCGTAAGGACGGCGCGCAAGGCCTGGCCGCCCTTGTTGAAGATTTTTTCCACTTTGATCGCGGCAAAGCCGAGCAGGCGGGACAGGGCGCGCAGTTTCGCTTCGGTATAGGCGGAGCGGTGAAACTGGCCGGCGCCGTTCTGGTTGCCGAAGAACATGGTTTGCAGGATGCCCCAGCGCTGATCGAGGGCGCGGCCGTGGCCGGCGTAATGGTCGGGGTGGCCGGTTTGGTAGAAATCGACGAACTGATCCTGGGCGGCGAGAAAGCAGGCGCAGACCCATTCGAAATCGGGGACCTCGACCGTCAGCGTGCCGCCGGGGCGGAGCACGCGGGCGGCTTCGGTCCAGACCTGTTGCTCCTCGGCGAAGGTCAGATGTTCGAAGAGGTGTTCGGCGAGGATGGCGGCCACCGAGGCGTCGGGCCAGGGAAGCTGGGTGAGGTCGATATCGGTCCGGACATCGGGAGCGCGGGCGACGCGGTCGATGTTGATCCAGCCTGGGAGCAGGTTGGGGCCGCAGCCGAAA
This sequence comes from uncultured Rhodospirillales bacterium, assembly GCA_903881515.1. Taxonomy (GTDB): domain Bacteria; phylum Pseudomonadota; class Alphaproteobacteria; order Acetobacterales; family Acetobacteraceae; genus CAIRTN01. The sequence goes on from CAIRTN010000157.1 coordinate 11,181, forward strand.
TGCAGGTTTGGGGCAGGGGCGATGGCGTTCATGCGGCCTGCTGCCGGCGGGGGGCTTCGCCGGCGAGAGCGGCGATTTCCATGTGGGACAGAGTGAAATCCTCCTCGGGCAGGATGGTTTCGACGGCGCGGATCGCCTCGGTGAGGTGGGCTGCGAGCCAGGCGGTGGGCAGCGGGTCGGCGCTGGCGAGGCCGGCGATGAGGCTGGGGAGGTAAGCGCGCAGCGCGGCGGCTTCGCGCTGCAGCGCGGGCAGCCAGCGGGCGCGGAAGATGGCGATGGCGTCAGCCATCAAGGTGAGCCGCGCTTCCTCGGTCAGGCGGGCGGCGGCGAAGGTTTCGAGATGGGCGTAGGCGGTGGTGATCAGGGGGGTGCGCCAGCGCTGGTCGGCCAGCATGCCATCGAGCGAGACGCCGCGGGTGCCCTGTTCGGTGGAGGCGCGGGCGAGCTTGATCACCGGCTTGCCGCCGTCGCGGCGAAAATACAGCGGGTCGTCGATGTGGCGGATTTCGCCGTGCAGAGCGAGATCGGCGAGCAAGGCATGGTCCCAGCCGGCACGGAAGCGGATCTGTGCCAGGCGATCGACCCCGCTGCGGCGGTAGATGCCCCAGAAGCTGGGCGATGAGGTGTAGCGGGACATCACGTGACGGGCACGGGCGGCGGGGTCGCGGCCGACGGCGTGCAAGGCGTGGCTGGAGGGATAGATGTGCCTGGCGTCGGAGCCCTCGGTAAAGACCAGGCCGGCGGCGTGACACATGGCGGTTTCGGGGTGTGCGAGCAGGGTATCCATCAGGCGGGCGACGAAGTCGGGCGCGATCATGTCGTCAGCGGATTTTGGCATGACGAAATCGGCGTCCCCGAGCCAGAGGGCGCGTTGGAAATTGGCGATGGCGCCGCCATTGGCGCGGTTGCGCTTGAGGCGGATGCGGGGGTCACGGTTGGCGTAGTGCTGGAAGATATCCAGCGTGCCGTCGGTCGAGCCGTCATCGATCAGAGTGATCGACAGGTTGGGCCAGGTTTGCGCGAGTACGCTTTCGATGGCGCCGAAGACGGTGGCGGCGGCGTTGTAGGCGAAAAGATTGACATCGACCGCGGGGGTTGAGGGCGAAGAGGGCATTTTGTCCTGTTCCTTTGCCGTGGGGACAGGATGCGGCGGGATCGTTACGTAAGGGTTAAGCGCGGCGTATTTTTTTGGTTATATTTTCGCAATGAATATGGGCGCAGTTCTCCCGCATGTTTCAGGCGGGTTTTTTGAATTTTGGGATTTTTCCGGGACTGTAGTTGCGTAGTTGCCTGGGCGTGTATTTGCCCCAGCGGATGGGTTCGGGTTTGGGCGGCTTGGGGCGCGGCTTGCGGACGCGCGGCGGTTTCGGCGGTGTGCCGGGCGGGATGTAATCGAGGCCGGTGCAGAGCGGGCGCAGCAGGCGGGCCGCGCGGGGGACTTCGCGGAGGAATTGCTGGAACTCCGGGTCCTCATGCAGGAGGCGCAGGGTATCGTAGACGTAGCCGGTGCCGGGGATGCGTTTGAGCAGCCATAGCTTGCCTTGCGGCAGGCGGAATTCGGGGCGGCGGGCGGGGGCTTTGCGCGGCTTGCGGGCGCGTGTGGGAGGCAGGGTGCCGGCGCGCCATTTGGCGAAGAGGGCATCGAGGCGGCGGCTGGTGCGGATGACATAGTCGTGCAGGAACAGGGCGAAGCGGCCGGCGAGGGTGTAGGCGGTGGTGTGCGGACCGATGGACGCGCGGAGGCAATCGCAGACTTTGGCGAAAATGGTGAGCACTGCCGTGGGGTGATTATCCTTAAAAACGAACATGTCGTTATATGTAGTGACGTTTTGCGGCGAATGCAAGAGAAAAGTTTGATGAAACGACAAAAAAAGTTTTAGGCTCGGCGGGCGGTGCCGCGGTAGGTGAGGCCTCCGGGCCAATTCGTTGCGGAATTAATCATGATATATTTATGTGTCAGCACGACGTAGTATTTGGTGCCGAACTGGTTCGGGTTGTTGTACATCTCGTCATCAAGATCGAGAAATGTCAGAACAAGTCGCTGGCTCATCGGCAAGCCAGCGCGTTGTTCCTGCATGCGGCATGATGTTGCCGTGGTAATTACCCACCCCCTTGCCATGGACTCCAATCTCTGAATCCA
>CAIRTN010000158.1 GCA_903881515.1 uncultured Rhodospirillales bacterium
CTTCAAGGAAGAATGCGAAACCGACCTGTTCGGCGAGCAGGTCGTCCTCTGCGGCGGCCTCGTGGAACTGATCCGCGCCGGCTACGAAACCCTGGTCGAAGCCGGCTATGCCCCGGAAATGGCCTATTTCGAATGCCTCCACGAAGTGAAGCTCATCGTTGACCTGATCTATGAGGGCGGCATCGCCAACATGAACTACTCGGTGTCCAACACCGCCGAGTACGGCGAATACGTCACCGGCCCGCGAATCATCACGTCCGAGACCAAGGCCGAGATGAAGCGCGTCCTGGAAGACATCCAGACCGGCAAGTTCGCCCGCGACTGGATGCTGGAAAACAAGGTCAACCAGGCCAGCTTCAAAGCCATCCGCCGCCGCAACGCCGCCCACCCGATCGAGGAAGTCGGCGAGAAACTGCGCGCGATGATGCCCTGGATCGCCAAGAACAAGCTGGTCGACAAGTCGAAGAACTGACGCCGACACCAAGTAGGGTGGGGTGCCCTATCTCACCCCACCACCTCTTCACTACCGTCATTGCGAGCCCTTGCGAAGCAATCCACGCTTTTCCGTGCCGACGGCGCACCTCCAAAAAAATCTCACCCGCCCAGCATTTTTTCCTTGCCATCGGCGCATATGTTATATAAAACCACATTCATGGCTATAATGCCCCCGGCCCTCATCGTGTCTGGCCACCTCAAAACCCTCGTCGCCCGTGTGCGGCACGCCGGCGGAGCTGTGTCCGAAGCCATCCTGATTTGGCTCGCCCTGCGCCAGCTATTCCAGTCGCTGGAAAATCTGTTCACCGCCTGGCGCAACGGCACCCTGCCGCCACAACCGGCCGTACCGGCATCCGCCCCCGCGATCCCCAAAGCCACGTCCCGGCCGCGCGCACCCCGCAACGCACGCGCAGCACAGCCGTGCCGTCCCCGCGCGCCCGCCGTAACGGCCGGGCTCAACCCGGAACCGCGCCCGTCAACCCCACCGGCGCCCAAACGCCCGCCCACCGAGGCTTCTCACCCCAGGTGGCGCTTAACCCACCAAAGACGCAAATCCAAAAATTGCGACATTATTGGTCTGGCGCCCGTTCGCGCCGTAAATATTACGTATTTGCAACAAAAACACAGCCCCTTGAAGGGAAAAAGTTTTTTGGTCCTTTTTTCCAAAAAAGGACTACTTGCTCACCTTCACATCCTGCAACCGCAGCAATCCATCCGCCAAAAACCGCAACCCTGTGACCTTCGTACTCGTCCCCACCATATTCCGCGGCGTCCACAGATAGATCATCGGCAGATCAGCACTGACCGCCTGCCAAACCCCCTCGTAAAGTTTCCGCCGCTCACTCAGGTCGGTGGTCCCCCGCGCGCCGTCCAGCAGCGCGTCCACCGCCGGGTTGGCGTACCGCGCCATGTTCAGCGCGCCGCCGGTATGCAGGAAGCTCCAGGCATTGCTGTCGGTATCCAGCAGCCCCGACCATCCGCCCAGCGACACCGCGAAATCGCCGCGGTTGACCAGGGCGAGCGAGGCGCCGAACTCCATCGCCTGCACCGTGATGGCGAACCCGGCCTCGGCGGCCATCGACTGGATGATCTCTCCCACCTGCAATCCCTGTGGCGTATTGGCGACGGTCAGCGGCACGCTGAGCGGGGTGGTAACGCCGGCCTCGCGCAGCAGCGCCTTGGCCGCCGAGATATTTTGCGCGCGCGGCGTGACGGAAGGCGCATAGAGCGGGCTGAGTGCCGAGGTCGCCTGCGCGTTCGGCGTGTAGAGCCCGCCGAAGGCCACCTGCACCAGCGCGGCACGATCGATACTGAGTTCCAGCGCCCGCCGTACCCGTGCGTCGCGACCCAGCGGCGTGTCGGCTTTCGCGAAGGCGCCGGTGTTGATGGTCAGCGAGCTATAGCCCAGACTCGGTACCGAGATCAGCTTCAGCTTGGGATCGCCCTGCACGCGGGCTGCGTCCAGCGGCGCGATCTCGGTCAGATCGACGGCCCCGGCCTGCAGGTTGGACAGCCGGATCGAGCTGTCCGGCACGATCCGGTAGTTCACCCGGTCCAGATGGATGCGCCCGGCATCCCAGTAGCCGGGGAATTTATCCAGCGTGATGTGATCCTGCGCCACCCGTTCCACGAACGAGAACGGCCCGGCGCAGGACGGATGCAGCCCGAAATCCTTGCCGCCGGCCTCGGCGGCCTTCGGCGGCACCATCATCCCGGCCCGATCGGTCAGCACCGCGACGAACGGCGAGAACGGCGTCTTCATCACCACGCGCACGGTCAGCGGGTCGACGATCTCGACATGGTCCATCGCCCCGATCTCGCTGCGCCGGAAGCTGCCATTGGCGGTCAGATGCCGTTCCAGCGTGTATTTCACCGCCGCCGCATCGAACGCCTCGCCGTTCTGGAAGCTGACATTGGGCCGCAGCTTCATCACCAGCGTCTTGCTGTCGGCCCATTCCCACGCGGTCGCCAGGCCCGGCACGATGTTCAGCGTCTCATCGAAATCCACCAGCTTGTCGCACATCGCGGTCATGATGACCGTGCCGATATAGGTGCGCGAGAAGGTGGGATCGAGAATATCGGGATCATCGCGCATCCCGATGCGCAGAGTTTGGGCATCCGCCGTGGCGACGGTAAAGGTCAACAGGCCCGCTGCCCATATTCTGCGCATTTGGTGGCTCCGACGTGGTTTCCGGTGCAGCAGTGCAACTGCCATGCCCGAAACAGGGCGCTTGCGGTGCGGGGGCCACAGAGGGCAGAACCACGCAGCAACGACGGGGTTGAGCGATGACGCAGCCACTGCGCTGGGGTTTTCTCGGAGCGTCGCGGATCGGCCGCAAGGCGCTGGCGCCGGCGATGCTGGCGGCCGGCCAGACCCTGGTTGCGGTCGGCGCCCACGACCTGTCCCGCGCGCTGGATTTCGCCGACGCCTTCGCCGCCCCGCGCGCCTATGGCAGCTACGCCGAGGTAATCGCCGATCATGAGGTGCAGGCGGTCTACATCGCGCTGACCAACGAGCAGCATCTGCCCTGGACCCTCGCGGCGCTGCGCGCCGGCAAGCACGTGCTGTGCGAAAAGCCGCTGGCGCTGAATGCCGCCGAGGTGAGCGCGATGCAGCAGGCCGAAGCCGAAACCGGAAGCCGGGTGATGGAAGCCTATTGCCACATCTTCCACCCGCAATTCGCCCGCCTGCGCAGCCTGATCGCCGAAGGCGCCATCGGCCGTCTGCTGGCGTTGCAGGCCAGCTTCGTCGGTCTGATGCCGGAAGACGATTTCCGCTGGCAGCCCGCGCTCGGCGGCGGCGCGCTCTATGATCTCGGCGTCTACTGCATCAGCCTGATGCGCGGTCTGGCCGGCGAGGCCACCGAGGTCAGCGCGGTGCAGACCAAACGCCACGGCGTCGACGCCACCCTGGCCGGCCAGATGTCCTTCCCCGCAGGCGTCGCCGGGCAGTTCCTCTGCTCCTTCGAAGGCGATCTGTCGCAGCAATTGCTGGTGCAAGGAACGGCAGGCCGCATCGTGCTCGACTGGCCGTTCTCCACCCGCGGCCGCACCACCAGCCTGACCCTGAACGGCACAACCGAACGCTTCGACCTGTTCGACCCCTACCTGGCGATGGTCACCCATTTCGCCGCGGCGCTCGATGCCGGCGCAGCATTCCGCTTCCCGCTCGCGGCCTCGCTGGCCCAGGCCCGCACGCTTGACGCCCTGTTCGACGCCGCCGCCTCCGGGCGGACGGTCCGGCTCTGAAGGAAATTCGCGATGGATGAAATCGACCGCAAACTGATCGCCCTGCTACAGGAAGACGCCACGCTCTCCATCGCGCAGATGGCCGAAAAGGTCGGCCTATCCCCCACGCCGTGCTGGAAACGCATCCAAAAGATGGAAGCCTCCGGCGTCATCACCAAACGTGTGGCGCTGATCGACCCCGACAAGATCGGCATGGGGCTGACCGTCTTCGTCGCCATCGAAGCCGGCGACCACACGCCGGACTGGCTGGCCGCCTTCGCCAACGGCATCACCGCGATGCCCGAAGTGATGGGCGCCTACCGCATGGCCGGCGAGGTCGACTACATGCTGCATGTCGCCGTCGCCGACATGGCTGAGTTCGACACCTTCTACAAACGCCTGATCGCCGTGGCGCCGCTGAAAAACGTCACCTCGCGCTTCGCGATGGAACGCATCAAAGACACCACCGCCTACCCGCTGCACGGCGTCGCTTTCCGCGACCGCCGCGCCCCTGATGAAGAGCCTGCTTAAGCCGCCTTCAGGTAGGTCCCCAGCTTGACCACCGCCGCCGGCTTGTCGATCTGCTCCAGCGCCGCAAGCTCGGCGGCGAGGCGATCGAGCGCCGCCTCATAGATCTGCCGCTCGGAAAAGCTCTGATCCGGCTGCCCGGAATTGCGATGCAGGTCGCGCACCACCTCGGCAATCGCGGTCGGATCGCCGGAATTGATCTTCGCCTCGTATTCCTGCGCCCGGCGCGACCACATCGTCCGCTTGATCCGCGCACGACCCTTCAGCACGGCGAGCGCCTCGTCGAACACCTTGCGCGTCGCCAGCCGGCGCAACCCCGCGGTGCGGGCCTTGGCCACCGGCACCCGCAGCGTCATGCGGTTTTCCTCAAACGTGATGTGGATCAGCTCAAGCTTATGCCCGGCGATCTCCTCATGCGCGATCTTCTCCACCTTGCCGACGCCGTGCGTGGGATAGACGACATAGTCGCCCTCGGCAAAGGTCTCCTCGCGGCCCAGCGGGCGCGGCGCCGGCGGGCGCATGCCCGGCATCGGCGGGCGTTGGGCCATCGCCGGAGCTGGCGGGCGCGGCGCGGCCGGGGCAGGCGCTGGGGCAGCAACAGCCGGAGCTGCGGCAAAGGGCTTGGCAGGCGTCTTGGCGGAGGTCACAGGTTTCGCAGGCTCGGCGGTTGCGGTCGCGGCAGCCATCTTCGGCTTCGGCGCAGCGACCTGGGGGGAAGGCGTCGCCGCCTGCTTGGACTTGGCGCTGGCGGCTGGCGGAGCAGCCTTGGCAGGGGCGGGTTTGGCGGCAACGGGTTTGGCAGCGGCAGGCTTCGCCGCCTTCGCTGCCGGGGTCGTCTCTGCAGGAGCAGCACCGGTTCCGCTGCGTGCGGGCGCTGCCTTGTCGGATGCCTTCATCGCCAGACCTCGCAATCCCATTGCGCAGGGCACAGCCAAACCGGAGTCCCGCCGAGAATGTTCAGCGGCAACGCGGCCCGGGTCCTATGCACGCGCGGTTTCGGATCAACGGCCAACTGCTTCGCCAAGGCGGACTGACGCCCAACGCAGCATTCGGCCGATGTGTGGTATCGTAACACAAAAATCCGCCCCCGTCATGGGGGCGTCACACATCGGCGGTTACGCGCTGCGTTCAGCCAGGCTCGGAGGAGAACAAGGCCTTCTTGCCCGGCTTGTCCTTCCACTCATCCGCATCCGCCGGCGCCTCGCCCTTACGGGTGATGTTCGGCCACAGCGCAGCATAGGTGCGGTTGGTCTCAGCCCATTCGGTCGAGCGGTCATCGCTATCCGGCAGGATCGCCTCGGCTGGGCATTCCGGTTCGCACACGCCGCAATCGATGCATTCGTCCGGGTGGATGACCAGCATATTCTCGCCGACGTAGAAACAATCCACCGGGCAGACTTCGACGCAGTCCATATACTTGCAGCGGATGCAATTCTCGGTGACCACGTAGGTCATCGCGCACTCCTGATCGGGCAATGGTTAAGGGCGCAGCGGATATGCCGCCGAACGCCCAACCCTGCAAGGCATCGGGCGCACGCCAGACCCGCAAATCCACTCAAGTCGACGGAATTTCGCGATAAAGCGCACGCGCCTCGGGTGCCGGGCCGCGCCGTGCGGCCAACTCCAGCACTTCGATCACCCGAACCTCGCCCCGCAGCGCCAGGGTGACGATGTCTCCCGGCCGCAGCCTTGCGTGCGGCTTGTCGGTCGGCTGCCGGTTGATCCGCAGCGCGCCATCGGCGACCAGCCGCGCACAGTCGCTGCGCGCCTTCATGAAACGCGCGCACCACAGCCATTTATCCACGCGCTGCCAGTCGCGATCTTCCGTGCTCACCGGCGGAATGTGGCCAATGCGGCAAACGGGGAGTCGCCGCGTGGCGCAACATCAACCGGTGCCTCCGGCTTCGCCCGCCGCCGCGCGGCCAGCATCGGCGGCGTATCCGGGCCATACTGGTCGTCGGTCAGCTTGATCGCCGGCAGAATGCGAAACCCCAGGCTGCGCAGCACGGCCGGCAGCCATTCGGTCTTCACCGAAAGCCGCGGCGCCAGCCCCGGCGGCAGGGCGATCGGCCGCGCCCGGGTGGCCCAGGCCAGCTCGGCCGACAGGGTCTCGGCGATATCCAGCCGCACCAGCACCGGCCCGGCCTCGACCCAGCCCATGGCGGCGGCAAACCCCGCCGGCCAGTCCGGCGGTGGTATCGACACGGCGGCCGGTGGCGGCAGCGCCGGCGTGGCGATGCCCTGGCGGACCGCCCAAAGCTGCGCCCGCAACGCCGCCGCCCGCGGCTTCAGCAACGCGGGCACAAACAGCGCATGCCGGCCGGAGCGCACGCCGAGCGTCTTCAGCCATCCCCGCAGCTTGCCCGCCGCCTCGGTGATCGGCGCCGCGACGCCGAGGCCTTCCACCAGCAGATGCAGCGGCCCGCGCAGCCCCGATTCGCGGGCAGCGAGATCGATGGCGGCATACAGCGGCGCCAGGCAGGTCTTGATATGCGCGTCGGCAAATCCTTGCAGCCGCTGCCGGATCCGCTCGCGCTGCGCGCCATCCAGGAACTCGCTGTCCAACACCTCCACCTGCGGCCGCAGCGCGGTGGCGCCGGCGCGCAGCCGGGCGACCGGTACGCCTTCCCAGGCGATGCGATGGCTCGGCAGCAGGGCAAAATCGCTGTCGGCGGCGGCCAGCAAACGATCCACCCGCAGCGGCATCTCCTGACGCAACGCCCGCCGTGCGGCGCGCAGCACCAGCCGGCGGCCCTCGCCCTCGGTCAGGGGATCGGGCACGAAGCCGAAGCCCTCGACATGGCCGACCTGATGGCCTTCCACCACCACCTCGCCACGGCGGGTCACGGCGGACAGCATCTCCTCGCGGTCGGCCCCGTCCAGCCGGCGCATCAGCAGGGCGGCACGGCGATCGACGAAACGGGCGGTCAGCCGCTCATGCAGCGCGTCGGACAGCAGGTCCTCGACCTCTCGCGCCCTTGCCTGCCAGTGCACGGCGTCATGCAGCCAGTCAGACCGCGCGGCGACATAGGTCCAGACCCTGATGCCGGCCAGCCGCTGCATCAGCGTGTCGATATCGCCATCGGCGCGGGCATGGGCGGCGATCTGTCCGGCGATCCAATCCGCCGGCAGCCTGCCGTCGCGCACCAGATGGCCGAACAGCCGGGCACAGAACCGGTTATGCGTCTCATCCGACAGCTTGCGGAAATCGGGGATCTGGCAGGCTTCCCACAACAGCCGGATGCGATTGCGGCTGGTCGCCAGGCTGCGGATATCGGCGTCGCGCGACAGCGCGATCAGGGTTTCAAGGTCCATCGCCTCGTTGCCACGGGCCAGCACGGCATGCGGCGGCGCGGTGTTCAGGCTGGCGATCAACGCCTCGAGGCTGGAGAAATCGAGCGCCGCATTGCGCCAGGCAAGCTGGGTCAGCGGTTCGAACTGGTGCTGCTCCACCGCTTCGACGATGTCCTCGGTCAGCGGCCGGCACTCGCCCGTGGTGCCGAAAGTGCCGTCGCGCATGCCGCGCCCGGCGCGCCCGGCGATCTGCGCCACTTCCGAGGCGAACAGCCGGCGCGGCTTGTGGCCGTCATATTTCGACAGCCCGGCGAAGGCGACATGGTTCACATCCATGTTCAGCCCCATGCCGATGGCGTCGGTCGCCACCAGGAAATCGACTTCCTTGTCCTGGTACAGCGCCACCTGGGCATTGCGGGTGCGCGGGCTCAGCCGGCCCATCACCACCGCGCAGCCGCCGCGCCGGCTGCGGATCGCCTCGGCGATGGCGTAGACCTCGGCCGCGCTGAAGGCCACCACGGCGGAACGGGGTGGCAGCCGCACCAGCTTGGCCGGGCCGGCATAGCTGAGCTGGGACAGGCGCGGACGGGTCTCGACCGAGGCGTTGGGCACCAGGCGCTGCAGCAGCGGCCGGATGGTCTCGGCGCCGAGGAACATGGTCTCCACCATGCCCCGCGCATGCAGCAGCCGCTCCGTGAACACGTGGCCCCGGTCCGGGTCGGCGCACAACTGTATTTCGTCCACCGCCACGAATTCGGTGTAGCGGTCGAGCGGCATGGCCTCGACCGTGCAGGAGAACCAGCGCGCGTCGGGCGGGATGATCTTCTCCTCGCCGGTGATCAGCGCGACGTACCGGGCACCTGAATAAATAATGAATTTGTAACGACATGCCGTCTGGGATAAGCACACGACCCTACGGCACCAAAAATGAAGGAACCGTTACCGCCTCCCCGCGACTCCAATCCCCCGCTTGC
>CAIRTN010000159.1 GCA_903881515.1 uncultured Rhodospirillales bacterium
CCCGCTCCGGCCGCCGCGCAACCGCCGGCCTGCCCCCGCGCCACCCGCCTGCCCAGGCCGCGCCAGGGCACGATCCGCATCGCGCTGCGCCGCCGACGATGTCGTTCCGCCACGCCGGGCGCGATGCCGGCTCACGTCGAAAATGTTACGAGATAGCAACTATACCGTGCTGGCAAGCGCGCGCAGTTCGATCGGCGTCGTCGGCCGCGCATTGAGGTCGCCCAGGATGAAATCCGCCAGCCGCCGGAGATGATCCAGGAACGCATCCCGCTCGGCGATGCTGCGCACATACGGGGTGTGTCCGGGGACCAGCGAGGGGGAGTGATAGCTGAGCGTGAACACCCGGTGCCCGTCCTCCAGCATCGCGCGCAGCAGGCGCTTATGCGCCGGGAAATCGACCCCCTCGGGGGTCAGCGTGGCGCGCTCGCACAGCCCGGCGCGGGCGAGCAGGCCGGGCAGGCGCAGGCGGCGGCCTTGCTTGCTCATCGCCGCCGAATACAGCCTCGGGCCGCGCAGCCGCCCGGAGAAACCGCGGGTCATCGGGATGCAGAACAGATCGTCCACCCCGCCGGCCCAGAACGGCGCGGCCGGCCAGCCCCGGAAATCCGGTCCGCCATCGGCGCCCAGATTGGTGAAGGGCAGGGCGCTGAGATCGATGCTGTAGCCCAGCGCGCGCAGGCTGGCGCCGGTGTGTGGGCCAAGCCCGTAGCGGCCGGCCTTGAAGATGCGGGGCCGGATGCCGAAGCCGGCTTCGATCGTTTCGGTCATCGTGGCGAGCTTGGCGTATTCAAGCTCGGCCGGAAGATTGCCGGCATAGGAGTTGAAAGCGGTGACCGCCTCGCTGTGCGGCGGCGTGACCCAGGGATGCAGATGGGTGCCGACCAATGCCTGTCCGGCATGCACGAACGCCGCCAGCGTGGCGGCAGCCTCAGGCGTGGCGGCAACCGGGTAGTCGATAACATAGGTCGGGCGCAGGCCCAGCGGGGCGAATATCGCTTGCCCCAGGTGCTGCGCGGCAATGTTGCTGACGGTGGTACTGGCGCGGTTGAACGGCGCGTGCCAGTCGAATTCCTCCTCGGTGTCGACGACAACCTGCAACAGGGGCTGGCCTGCAGGAATCTGGGCCGGCAGGCGCGGGTCGTCGATCACGTGGCGGGTATGCTCCGGCGCGTCGGCTGGGGTGGAGGTCCGGGCGGGAATCGAACCCACATTCGCGGATTTGCAGTCCGCTGCATCACCACTCTGCCACCGGACCCCATAACAGCTGCTTCAGCGGCGGGCCTTATGCGCGGTCCGGCGCCGAGCGGTCAAGGGTGTGCTTGCCTGGGTCCGGACGCTGGCCTATGCCGGCGCCATGGAAGCAGATGGTGTCTCGGGGCGCGAGCCCTCCTGGTGGGCGACGGCGCTGGCAATCGGGGTCATCGCAGCGGCGATGTTCGCGCTCGTGGTGACGCAGTGGGCCGGCTTCATCGAGTCCGACGATCTGTTCTACGCGCGGGCGGCGCGGGCCTATCTGGATCACTTTCCCGCCCTGCCGGTGACCCATGGGGGGTTGCGGCACACCATCATCTGGCCGATGGCCGCAGCCTTTGCGCTGTTCGGCGAAAACGAGGCAACGCTCACCTCGGTGCCGCCGGCCTATCTACTGGCGCTGCTGGTGCTGGTGTTCGTGGCGACGATGCGCCTCGCTGGTCGGCGTGCGGCGCTGATCGCCACCGCCTTTGCGGCGACGTCGCCGATGCTGACGGTCGCCGCCGGATATGGCACGACCGATGTGCCGGAGGCGTTCTACCTCATGGCCTCTCTGTTCGCCTTCCTGGCCGGGCTGCGCGGCGGGCGGCGGCGGATGTTCGTGCTGGCGGGCGTGTCAGCGGCCCTGGCCCTGCTGACGCGCGAGACCACGGCCGCGCTGCTGGTGTTCTACGGCGTGCTGTTCCTGGCGGGATATGGCGGCCGCCGCAGCGACTATCTGTGGATCGCGGCCGGGGCGCTGCCGGTGCTGCTGCTGGATTGGGGGGCGCTGTTCATTGCCAGTGGCGATCCGTTGTATCGGGTGCATGTGACCCTGAACGGCGTGGCGCATGACGGTCCGCAGCTGGCCGCGGCACAGGGTGAGCGGGACAATACGCTGCTGCCGGTGCCCGATCTGGTGCGGCCGGTGGCGATGCTATTCCTGCACCAGAACTTCGGCCTGTTCACCTGGCTCTGCCTGCCGCTGGCCGCTCTGGGGGCGGGCACGATGCCGGCGGGACGGCGGCGGCAGGTGGTGCGGTTGCTGCTGCTGTTCGGGTTCTGCTGGATGACGGTGAATTTTTACGCGTTGTCGGCCTACCTGTGGGTGATCTCGCGCTACATGCTGGTCATGGTCCCGGTGCTGGCGGTGGCGGCGGCCCTTGCGGTGGACACGCTGGAGCCGATCCGGTTGCCGTGGCGGGTGGTGAGCGGGTTCGCGATGGCATTGGTGGTTGCCGGCGCGATCGCCGGGGTGCGGGATACCAAGTTGATGTTCGGTGAGCGCGCGCTGGTGGGTTTCGTGGCAGGGCAACCCGGTCCGGTGGTGACCGATCCAGCGACGCTGCTCGGGGCGGCCTGGCTGCTGCACGTGAGGGGGCTGGACGGACGGGTTACGGAGGGGATGCCGCGGCCGGGTGCGGTGTGGTTTGCCAATGAGGCGCCGCGCAGGCGCAATCCGCAGCCCACAGTGGTGCCAGGCTCCGCGTGGCCGGTGCTTGCCAGCTATGCGGCGCCCGCACCGATTCTGGTCTCGGCGCTGCGCGGTAGCGCGGTCGAACGGCTCCTGCCGCCCTCCATCGTGGCGAAATTGCATGCTCCGACCCGCCGGGCGGTGGCTTATCTGGTACCGGAGCACTGATCGGGGTGGGTCTGCCCTTGGCTCGCGGCGGACGCGACCCTATAACATGCTGCAACGCATCACGCTGGAAGCCCCTGATGATCGCCACCGACATCGATTTCGCCGCTGCCCGCAAGCATATGGTCGACAGCCAGGTTCGGCCGAACAAGGTCACCAATCCGCGACTCATCGCCGCGCTGCGCAGTGTGGAGCGAGAGCGCTTCCTGCCGGCCGACCGTTCGGCGCTGGCCTATGCGGACGAGGATGTGCCGCTGGGCGGCGGGCGGGTCCTGATGGAGCCGATGGTGCTGGCCAGGTTGCTGCAAGCTGCGGCGCCCATGCCGGGCGAAAAAGCACTGGTGATCGGCGCCGGTACCGGATACGGCGCAGCCGTGCTGGCGGCCTGCGGTCTGACTGTTTTTGCCGTCGAAGAGGACGCCGCGTTGCTGGCCATCGGCCGGGCGGCGGTTCCTGCGGAGGTTTCACTGGTGTCTGGCCCGATCGAAGCCGGCTGGGCGGGCCGGGCGCCGTATGACCTGATCCTGGTCGAAGGCGCTGTGGACGCATTCCCTGCGGCATTTGGCGCCCAGCTCGTGCCGCTGACCGGCCGGCTGGTGGGCGTGCGGCGGACGGGGACGACCTCCCAGGCGGTGATCGGCGAGTCGGTCGGCGGCCAACTTTCGGTGTTGCCGCTGTTCGAATGCGCAACCCCGTTGTTTCCGACGTTCCGGCGTGCGCCCGGCTTCGTTTTTTGATTTGATGCCCCATTCGAAAGGCGAGGCTCGCATGCAGTATTACGGTCTGAGGCACATTCTGGCGGTTGCGTCACTGGCGTCGGTGATCAATGCGATGCCGCAGCAAGCTATGGCTCAGACCAAGAAGCCGGCACAGGCACCGGCGGTGACATTACCGGTTGTGAACACGGTGCGGACGATTAATCAGGCGTTGGCCATTACCTATGCCAGCAACCCGACATTGCAGGCGGCTCGCGCGGCGCTGCGTGCGGTCGACGAGAACGTGCCGCAGGCGTTGGCTGGCTGGCGCCCACAGGTGCAGATCGCCAGCACCGTCGGCTATTCCGATGGCACGAGTATCGTGCATACGCTGTCACGCACGACGAAGACGAACACGTTGCGTGGCCTCAATACCGAGCAGCTGGTGGTTACACAGCCGCTGTATCGCGGTGGCGCGACGCGGGCCGGCACCAACCGGGCCGAGAATCAGGTGATGGCACAGCGCGCAACCCTGATGGCGACCGAGCAGACCGCGTTCACCAATGCCGTCAGCGCCTATGTCAGCGTGATCCAGGCGACCCAGGTGCTGGCGCTGAACGTGAACAATGAACAGGTGCTGGCACGGCAGTTGGAAGCGACGCGGGACCGGTTCCGTGTCGGCGAAATCACCCGCACCGACGTGGCGCAGGCCGAGGCGGCGCTGGCTGGGGCAACGGCGACCCGGCAGACCGCCGAGGGCACCTTGCAGACCGCGCGCAGCCAGTATCAGCAGATCGTCGGCGAGTGGCCGGGCAAGCTGGTAGAGCCGCAGCCGCTGCGTCTGCCCAGCAAGACGCTGGACGAGGCGCGTGACCTTGCGTCCGGCAACAATCCGAACGTGGTTGCATCGCTGTTCAACGACGCCGCGGCAAAAGACAACGTCGATCTGCAATGGTCGAAACTGATGCCGCAGCTGGCGCTGCAGGGCACGCTGTCGCGCGCCGAGGACGCCACCAACGTCAACCAGACGGCGAAGGTCGCGCAAATCGTGCTGTCGGCCAGCGTGCCGGTCTACCAGGGCGGCTCCGAATACTCGCAGATCCGTCAGGCACAGCAGACGCGCCAGCAGACCCAGAAACAGGTCGACGACGCCCGGCGTACCGCTGTCCAAAGCCTGACTCAGGCCTGGACCACCTACTCATCAGCCAAGGCGGCGATCGAAAGCACGCGTGAGCAGATCCGTTCGAACGAGATCGCGTTGGAAGGTGTGCAGCGCGAAGCGATCGTCGGCAGCCGCACCACGCTTGACGTGTTGAACGCGGAACAGACGCTGCTGAATTCGCGCGTCACCCTGGTGCAGAACCTGTCAAGCCTGGTCAACGCGTCCTATGCGGTCGCGGCGGCAACCGGCAAGCTGAATGCTCGGGATCTGCAACTCGATGTACCGCTGTATGACGAGACGGCTTATTACAACGCGGTGCATGATCGCTGGATCGGCACTGGCGATCAGGCGGTGGATCAACCCGGACGATAATCCCGCTCGCTTTGGATCGATTTCCATCGCTGGCACGTATCGTTCGGGCGAATATGATGCGTTAATCTGTTTGTGGGATAAGGCGTGCTTGTCCGTGAGGCAGTATTCCGCGTGAGCCCAGTATCCGCATGAGTTGGGGCAGAGCATGAGCCAGAGCGCACCCGGCCCGGCCGGTACACCACAGAAGCCGGGATCGCCCGCCGCCGCCGCGTCACCGGATCCCTCGATGGAAGACATCCTGGCGTCAATCCGCCGGATTTTGAGCGATGACGAGCAGGCCGCAGCGCCCGCGAACCCGCCGCCGGCGCCAGCCGCCGCGGCACCGACCCCAGCGGTGCATGACGATTCGTCCGATGTATTGCCGTTGAGCGAGTCGATGCTGGTATCGAGGCCAGAACCGCCCGCGCCCCCACCGATTGCCATGCCGGAGCCAGCACAAGCGGCCGTCGAACGGCCGGTACAGCAGGCGCTGGTTGCGCCGGAAGCCCAAGCCGCCGCTGCCGGATCGGTCAGTGAACTTGTGCGGACCCTGGTGCAGGAGCGCAACACGGTGGCCGTCTATCGTGGTGGGCCGACGATCGAGGACCTTGTGCGCGAGGAAATCCGCCCGCTGTTGAAGACTTGGCTGGACAGCAATCTGCCCCCGCTCGTGGAGCGCCTCGTCCGCGCGGAAATCGAGCGTGTGGTCGGGCGCGTATTGCCCTAATCCACCGGCTCTGCGTTTTCTCTGCCAAATCTCCCTTTCGCCGGTGGCGCGTGCCCTCGGCCCGTCCGGATATGTGCCATGCTCGATAAGACCCCCGCCCCCGCCGAGACCGAGGCCGCGCTGTATGCCAACTGGGAGGTATCGGGCGCGTTCGCAGCCCAGCCCGACAGCAATGCGGCGCCGTTCACCATCATGATCCCGCCGCCGAACGTTACCGGCAGCCTGCATATGGGCCACGCCCTGACCTTCACGGTGCAGGACACGCTGGTGCGCTGGCGGCGGATGCAGGGACGCGACGCGCTGTGGCAGCCGGGCACCGACCATGCCGGCATCGCCACGCAGATGGTGGTGGAACGGCTGCTGGCCGGTGAGGGCAAGGACCGCAAGACGCTGGGCCGCGACGCGTTTCTGGAGCGGGTGTGGCAGTGGAAGGCGGAATCGGGCGGCACGATCACGCGCCAGTTGCGCCGGCTCGGCGCCTCGCTGGACTGGCCGCGCGAGCGCTTCACCATGGATGACGGGTTGTCGGCCGCGGTGCGCAAGGTGTTCGTGACCCTGTCGCGGCAGGGGCTGATCTATCGCGACCGCCGCCTGGTGAACTGGGACCCGAAATTCCAGTCCGCGATCTCCGACCTTGAGGTGGAGCAGCAGGAGGTGCGCGGCAATCTCTGGCACATAAGCTATCCGCTGGAGGGCGGCGGGGAGATCGTGGTGGCGACCACCCGGCCGGAGACCATGCTGGGCGATACCGCGATCGCGGTGCACCCGGAGAACCCGATGCTGGGCGCGCTGATCGGGCGGCAGGCGATCCTGCCGCTGGTCGGCCGGCGGATCCCGGTGGTGGGCGACACCTATGCCGACCCGGAAAAGGGCACCGGCGCGGTGAAGATCACGCCGGCACATGATTTCAACGACTTCGAGGTCGGCCGGCGGCATTCGCTGGCGATGCCCAGCGTGCTCGACCGCGAGGCGAAGGTCACGCTGGAGGAAATAGCCGCCGATCTGGTGCCGACACCGGGCGTGGCCGATCCGGATTTCGTGCACAGCCTGGCCGGGCTCGACCGGGCGGAAGCGCGCAAGCGCATCGTCGCCGAGCTGGAGCGGCTGGAGCTGCTGGTGAAGGTTGAGCCGCACACGCATCAGGTGCCGCATGGCGACCGCTCCGGCGTGGCGATCGAGCCGCTGCTGACCATCCAGTGGTACTGTAACGCCGAGGTGCTGGCCAAGCCGGCGATCGAGGCAGTGGAAGACGGCCGGATGCAGTTCGTGCCAAAGCGGTGGGAGAACACGTTCTTCGCCTGGATGCGCGATATCCAGCCCTGGTGCATCTCGCGCCAGCTGTGGTGGGGGCATCGCATCCCGGCCTGGTACGGCCCGGATGGCGAGGTGTTCGTGGCCGAGACCGAAGCCGAGGCGCTTGCGCTGGCCGAGGCGAAATACGGCACGCCGACCGCCCTGGTGCAGGACGAGGACGTGCTGGACACCTGGTTCAGCTCGGCGCTGTGGCCGTTCTCCACCCTGGGCTGGCCGGAACAGACCCGCGAACTGGCGCGCTATTACCCCGGCGATGTGCTGGTGACCGGGTTCGACATCATCTTCTTCTGGGTTGCCCGGATGATGATGATGGGTATGCATTTCATGGGCGATGTGCCGTTCAAGCACATCTACATCCACGGCCTGGTGCGCGACGAAAAAGGCGCGAAAATGAGCAAATCCAAGGGGAACGTGATCGACCCCCTGGAGCTTATCGAGAAATACGGCGCCGACGCGTTGCGCTTCACCATCTGCGCGCTGACCGGGCCGGGGCGCGACGTGAAGTTGGGGCCGCAGCGGGTGGAGGGCTATCGCAGCTTCGTCACCAAGCTGTGGAATGCCGCGCGGTTCTGCGAGATGAACCAGGTGCAGCCGGTGGAAGGCTTCGCGCCGGAGCAGGCGAGCCTGCCGCTGACGCGATGGATCCTGGCGGCGGCCTCCGCGGCGGTGGCCGAGGCGACGGCCGCGCTGGAGGCCTATCGCTTCGATGATTATGCCGCGGCCTGCTACCGCTTCACCTGGGGAAGCTTCTGCGACTGGTTCCTCGAATTCGCCAAGCCGACGCTGGCCACGCCCGACAGCGCCGAGGCGGCGGAGGTGCGGGCGACGGCGGCGCATGTGCTGGGGCTGATCCTGCGCATGCTGCATCCGGCGATGCCGTATGTGACGGAGCAGCTTTGGGCCGAACTTGGCTACGGCCCGGCCGGCAGCCTGATCCGTGCACCCTGGCCCGTGCCGTTCGCGGTACCCGGCGCGGGCGAGGCGCAGGCGGAGTTGGACTGGGTGGTCGAACTGATCTCGGCGGTGCGCGGCGTGCGGGCGGAGATGAACATCCCGCCAAGCCAGCGCGGGCAGATCCTGCTGGCCGATGCGCCGGCGGAGGTGCATGCGCGGGCGGCGCGCTGGCTGACGCAGATCAACACCATGGCCCGGGCCAGCGGGGTGTTCCCTCATACCGGCTCCCCGCCGGCGGAATCCGCGACGCTGGTCGTGGCCGGGCGGACCGTGATCCTGCCGCTGGCCGGCCTGATCGACACCGCGGCGGAGCGGGTGCGGCTGGGCAAGGCGCGCGCCAAAGCGGTCGACGAGGTCGGCAAGATCGAGAAGAAGCTGGGCAACGCGGATTTCATCGCCCGGGCGAAAGAGGAAGTGGTCGAGGAAAACCGCGACCGCCTGTCCACCGCGCAAGCTGAAATCGCGCGCCTGGATGCGGCGCTTGGGTGGTTGGGGGCGGTTTGAGAGGGAAGTAGGAAGAATCTTCTTTTTTGAAAAAAAGAAGCAAAAAACCTTTATTCGTTTAGGCCGTACGGTTTGACCGCTCGGTACCAATCGATAAAATTCTTTTTGCTTCTTTTTCTTCAGAAAAAGAAGACCTTCCTTACTTTATTTCGACCGCCACCGGCACATGATCTGACGGCTGTTCCCGGTCCCGCTCGTTGCTGTCGATCGTGACTGAACCGAGCCGTTCCGCAAGGCCGGGGCTGAGCAGGGCGTGGTCGATGCGCAGGCCGCTGTCGCGCTGCCGGGCGCCAGCCTGATAGTCCCAGAAGGTGTAAGCGCGGCCGGACGGTTGCAGCGCGCGCACGGCGTCGGTCAGCCCCAGCCAGAGCGTGGCGCGGAACGCGGCGCGGGTGGGCGGGCGCAGCAGCGCGTCGGTGGGTGACAGGGCGCCGGGCGCGTAGTCCTCGTCGGTGGGGCAGACGTTCCAGTCGCCCAGGATGGCGAAATCGGCCTCGGCGTCGAGCAGCGCGCGGGCGCGGTCGCGCAGCAGGTGCATCCAGCGGATTTTGTAGTCGTAGCCGGCCTCGCCGCCGGAGTTGCCGTTCGGCAGATAGATGCCGATCAGCGTCATGCCGCCGGCGGTGATCTCAATATAGCGGGCCTGGGCGTCGTCCTCGGGCAAGCCGGGCAAGCGGCGATGGATGACCTCGAAGGGGATGCGGGCGAGGGCGGCGACGCCGTTATAGGCCTTCTGGCCGACGATTTCGGCGCGATAACCCTGCGCCTCGAACTCGAAGGCGGGGAATTGCGCCGCCTCGCACTTGATCTCCTGCAGGAACAGCACGTCGGGCTGCACGCGGGCGAGCCAGTCGCGCACATGCGGCGCGCGCTGGCGGATGGAATTAACGTTCCAGGTGGCAACCCGCAACGGCTCAGTCCACGCTGAACGACGTGCCGCAGCCGCAGGACGACACGGCGTTGGGGTTACGCACGGCGAAATGCGCACCCATCAGCGCCTCGGTGAAATCCAGTTCCGAGCCGGCCAGCAGGTCCATGCTGGCGGTGTCGATGAACACCTTCGCACCGTCCTTCTCGATCACCACATCGTCCGGCTCGCCCTCGCGTTGCAGGTCGAAGCGGTACTGGAAGCCGGAGCAGCCGCCGGCGTCCACGGCCAGGCGCAGGGCGTAGCCGCCGCCCTGCTCGGCCGAAATCGCGGCGATGCGCGCGGCGGCGCGGTCGGTCAGGCGAAACGGGAGGGCGAGGGTGTCTGTGTCCATAGTCGCAACATAGGGCGTCCGCAGCGCAGATTGAAGGGTTTGTCGCTCGCTGATCCGCCACGCCGATTGAAGGGGGGGCTGGGTTTGTGTATGCCGAGCGAATGAACGCGCGCGCGCCCTATCAGTTGGCCGCCTGGGCCGTCCGGGCCGAGTCTTCCCGCGGCCGGCTGTATCCCGAGCCGGAGAGCCCCACGCGCAGCCCGTGGCAGCGCGACCGTGACCGCATCATCCACTCCTCGGCATTTCGCAAGCTGCAGTACAAGACGCAGGTGTTCGTCAACCATGAGGGCGATTTCTATCGCACCCGGCTGACCCACAGCATCGAGGTGGCGCAGATCGCCCGCTCGGTCGCCCGCGAATTGCGGCTGGACGAGGACCTGACCGAGGCGCTGTCGCTGGCGCATGATTTGGGGCACCCACCGTTCGGCCATGCCGGGGAGGAAGCGCTGTCGGCCGGTCTGAAGCCGTTCGGCGGCTTCGATCATAATGCGCAGTCGCTGCGGGTCGTCACCTTGCTGGAGGCGCGCTACGCCGATTTCGACGGGCTGAACCTGACCTGGGAGACGCTGGAGGGGCTGGCCAAGCATAACGGCCCGCTGCGCAATCCCGCGCCCTATGTGGCGGAATACGATGCGCGGCATAAGCTCGATCTCGGCACCTTCGCCTCGGCGGAGGCGCAGGTTTCGGCATTGGCCGACGATATTGCCTATCACGCGCATGACCTCGATGACGGGCTGCGCGCCCGGCTGTTCGATATCAACGACCTCTATCACCTGCCGGTGGTCGGCGCTGCGCTGGAACAGGCGCGCCATGCCAGCCTCGACATGCCGCCGCCGCGGCTGCGCCACGAGACGATCCGCCGGGTGATCAATGCGATGATCTCCGATCTGGTGGCGGAGACGACGCGGCGGATTGCCGCGTTGAATCCGGCCGATGTGCAGGCGATCCGCCGCGCGAAGAAGCACGTCGTGGCGTTCAGCGAGCCGATGGCCGAGGCCAACCGGGTGATCAAGGAGTTCCTGTTCGCCCGGATGTACCGCCACTGGCGGGTCAACCGGATGACGGGCAAGGCCAAGCGCGTCACCGGCGAGATCTTCGCGCTGCTTCACGGCAACCCGTCGCTGCTGCCGGATGACTGGCGGGCGCGGGCCGGGGAACCGGGATCGGCGCGTGCGGCGGTGATGGTTGCGGACTATATTGCCGGCATGACCGACCGCTTCGCCAGCGACGAACACCAACGGCTGACCGACATCACGGTCCCCGGATAGTATTGGGTATATCGACATGACGTACAACCTGTTTGCCGATCTGCGCGGCCGCGTGCTCGCGGCGCTCGCGATCATCGTTCCCGATCTGCCGGCCGATGTCGCCGCGCGCGTTGAGATCACTGCGACACGCGACCCCGCGCATGGCGACATGGCGACTAATGCGGCGCTGGTGGTCTCCAAGGCGGCGCGGCGCAAGCCGGCGGAGATTGCCGCTGCCCTTGTGAGCGCGCTGGCGGATGATCCGCTGGTGGCCGGCGCCGAGGCAGCCGGGCCTGGCTTCGTCAACCTGCGGTTGCGCGCGCCAGCGTGGCATTCGGTGGTGCCGGCGGTGCTGGCCGAGGGCGAGGCCTATGGCGATGGCGCGGCGAACGGCGTGCGGGTGAATGTCGAATACGTCTCCGCCAACCCGACCGGGCCGATGCATGTCGGCCATTGCCGCGGCGCGATCGTCGGCGACGCGCTGGCCAATCTGCTGCACAAGGCGGGGTTT
Source organism: uncultured Rhodospirillales bacterium (assembly GCA_903881515.1). Lineage (GTDB taxonomy): Bacteria > Pseudomonadota > Alphaproteobacteria > Acetobacterales > Acetobacteraceae > CAIRTN01. Next base: position 11,597 of record CAIRTN010000159.1, read on the forward strand.
GCCGTTACCAAGGAATTCTACATCAACGATGCCGGCAATCAGGTGACCGCGCTGGCCTGGGCGACCTACTGGCGCTACCTGCAAGCGCTCGGCACCGGCCTCAGCGAGGAGGATTATTCCAACGAGGTGCCGGGCGGGCTGCAATATCGTGGCGAATACCTGATCGAGGTTGGTCAGGCGCTGGCCGAGGCGTTCGGGTCCAGCCTGGCCGGCCCGGAAGCGACGATCGCGGCGCCGGATCTGTGGCTGGTCAAGGTGCGCGATTTCACCCTGGAGCGCATGCTGGCCGCGATCCGCGAGGACCTCGCGCTGCTCGGCGTGGTGCAGGACGTGTATTCCTCCGAGCGGGTGCTGGCCCAGGCTGGCGCGACCGACCTGCTGATCGAACAGTTGTGCGGGCAGGACCTGGTCTATGAGGGTCTGCTCGAGCCGCCTAAGGGCAAGCTGCCGGACGATTGGGAGCCGCGCGAGCAGACCCTGTTCCGCGCCACCGCGTTCGGCGACGATGTGGACCGGCCGCTGCGCAAGTCCGATGGCAGCGCCACGTATTTCGCCAACGACATCGCCTATCACGCCGACAAGCTGGCGCGCGGCGCCGATGTGATGATCGATATCTGGGGTGCCGATCATGGCGGCTATGTCTCGCGCATGAAGGCGGCGGTGCGGGCGGTGTCGGGGCGGGACGCGCTGGAGGTGGTGCTGTGCCAGATCGTGCATGTGCTGAAAGACGGCGAGCCGGTGCGGATGTCCAAGCGCGCCGGGACGTTCATCACGCTGCGCGATCTGCTGGACGAGGTTGGCAAGGATGCGGTGCGGTTCACCATGCTGACCCGCAAATCCGACGCGCAGATGGAGTTCGACATCGCCGCCGCCGTGGCGCAGACGCGGGAGAACCCGGTGTTCTACGTGCAGTATGCCCATGCGCGCTGCCGTTCGGTGCTGCGCGCGGGCGATGAAGCGGGGGTTCTGCCCGGATCTGACCTGGGCGGGCTGGTCGCGGACGCGGAACTGGCGCTGATGCGCCGGCTGGCGGCGTGGCCCAGCGTGGTCGCTTCGGCGGCGCTGGCGCGCGAGCCGCATCGAATCGCGTTTTTTCTCTATGACTTGGCGGGCGACTTTCATATGCTGTGGAACCGTGGACGGGACGATGCTGCGCTGCGGTTCCTGCAGCCGGACCGGCCAGTGGAGACGGCGGCGCGCATCGCGCTGGTGGCGGCGACCGCGACCGTAATCCGGTCCGGGCTCGCTGTGATGGGCGTTGCCCCCGTCGAGGAGATGCGCTGATACAGGAGGCTGGCTTGGCACGTGCGGACGAGTTGAATATCCCCCCCCCGGGAATGCCAAGCCCTGCGCCGTCCTATCGCGTGCCGCGCCGCAAAAGCGGCCTGGAAGGCACCACCAAGCGGATGGCCTATGTTGCCGGCAGCCTGGCGGTTGGCTTGGCGGTGCTGATGGGCGTGTGGTCGTTGAGCGGGCCGAAGCGTGGCGGCGTGCCGGTGGTGCAGGCCGACACCCGGCCGCTGCGCGAAAAGCCTGTCAATCCCGGCGGCATGGAAGTCGATGGCAAGGACGCCACGATCCTGTCCGGCAGTGCCGACACCGCGGCCAAGCTGGCGCCCCCGCCGGAAACCCCCGATGTCGCGGCGTTGAAACAGCAGGCGGCGGCGGCCCAGGCTGCGGCTGCTGCTGCTGCTGCGGCGGCGGCCAAGCCGGCCCCATCGGTCCTGGCGCAGACGGTTTCCACCAAGCCGGTGGCGGCCCCTCCGGTGACCCCAGCCCCCGTCGTGGCGGCAGCCCCGACCCCCAAGCCGGCGGCGGCACCCGCCAAGCCGGCCGCTCCGGTGGCCGTCAGCACCGGCAAGGCGCAGGTGCAACTGGCGGCGCTGACCTCGGAAGAGGCCGCGAAGACCGAGTGGCAACGGCTGGAAAAGCGCATGCCAGACCTGCTGGGCGGCCGCAAACCCGCAGTGCTGAAGACCGAGCGCGACGGCAAGACGTTCTGGCGCCTGCGCACCGGCGGTTTCGCCGATACCAGCGAGGCGGCGCAGTTCTGCGAGAAGATCCGCGGCAAGGGCGGCATCTGCTCAGTCGCCAGTTCCTGACCGCAGCGGTTGCCCCCGGCGCGCGGGGCGTCTAGACCCGAGCCATGATGAAGGCGGCCATTATCGGGATCGCCGGGCCACGGCTCGGAGCGGAGGAGGCGGCATTGCTGCGGGCCGAACGGCCTGCCGGCGTGATCCTGTTCGCCCGCAACGTGGCCGATCCGGCGCAGATGCGCCTGCTGACGGCCGAGTTGCGGGCCGCGCTGCCGGACGGTGCGGTGCTGATGGTGGACCAGGAGGGCGGCCGGGTCGCCCGTCTGCGCCCGCCGCATTGGCCGGCGCATCCGGCGGTGGGGCTGATCGGGGCGCTGTTCGCGCGTGACGCGGCGGCCGGGCTGCGTGCGGCCTACCTTTCCGGCGCGTCGATCGGTCTGGCCTGTGCCGGGGCAGGTTTCGATGTCGTCTGCGCCCCGGTGCTCGACCTGCGCCTGCCCGGCGCGCACCAGGTGGTCGGCGATCGCGGCTTTTCCGCCGATCCGGCCGAGGTGGCCCGCCTGGGCCGGGCGATGGCAGCGGGATTGCTGGCCGCCGGCGTGCAGCCGGTGGGCAAGCACGCGCCAGGTCATGGCCGCGCGCAGGCCGACAGCCATCTGTCGCTGCCGGTGGTCGAGGCGAATGATCTCGCCGCGGACCTTGTGCCGTTCGGGGGCAATGCCGACCTTCCCTGGATGATGACAGCCCATATCCTCTACCCCGCCCTCGACCCGGCATTGCCTGGCACGCTTTCGGCTGAGGTGATCGGCGGGCAGATCCGTGGCCGCGCCGGTTTCCGCGGCGTGCTGGTTTCCGACGATCTGGCGATGCAGGCGCTGCACGGCACGCCGCGCGAGCGCGCGCTGGGCGCCCTGGCGGCGGGTTGCGACCTCGCGCTGTACTGCCCCGGCGATCTCGATGGCAACCGGGACGTGCTGGCGGCGGTGCCGGCGATCACTGCTACTGCGCAGAGCCGGATGAAGGCGGCGGCATCGCTCGCCCTGGGGCGGCGTATCGACCTGAACGCGGCCGATCTGGCTGCCGAACGGGCGGCGCTTCTGGCATGACCGAACTCGTTCTCTCGCTGCTGGCAGCGGTGCTGGCGATCACCCTGCATGAGGCCGCGCACGGCTATGCCGCGCTTGCGCTTGGCGATGATACCGCCAAATCCTTGGGCCGGCTGTCGCTGAACCCGCTGCGCCATGTCGACCGCTTCGGCACCATCATCCTGCCGATCGGCCTGCTGGTGTTCCAGCTGTTCACCCTGGGCCACGTCGCCTTCATGTTCGGCTGGGCCAAGCCGGTGCCGGTCTCCGCCTGGCGCTTCCGCTACCCGCGCCAGGGTATGGCGATCGTCGCCGCCGCCGGCCCGGCGATGAACTTCTTCCTGGCCTGGGCCGCTGCGCTGGCGTTGCAGGCGATGCCGGAAGTGCCGCTTTGGGTGCAGTGCTATTTCCTCGACAACCTTAACCAGACCGACCGCTGCATGCTGCTGGCATTTGGCGATCCGGTTGAGGCGGCGGAGTATTTTTCCAACTTCGTCTACTTTTTCATGATGTCCAATTTGGTGCTCGGCCTGTTCAACCTGCTGCCGATCCCGCCGCTGGATGGCGGGCGGATCGTCGTCGGCCTGCTGCCGGAGAGTCTGGCGATGGCCTGGGCCCGGCTGGAGCGCGCCGGCATCGTGATGGTCATGCTGCTGGTGTTCCTGTTGCCGCAGGCGCTGCGCGAGTTCGGCATCGCCTTCGATCCGGTCGGCTCCGCGCTCAGCCGCCTGTTGCCCGCCGGTTTCCGGCTGATCCTGCTCGCCGCGGGGCATGTCGCCGATGGCTGAGGCAGCGGTGCAGACCCCGCCCGACCCCGACAGCCTTTTGCTGAGCCTCGACGGCTTCGAAGGCCCGCTCGACCTGCTGCTGGAACTCGCCCGCAGCCAGAAGCTGGATCTGGCGCGGATATCGATTCTGTCACTGGTCGAGCAATACCTCACCGTCATCGAGGGGGCCCGCCGCGTCCGCCTGGAACTCGCCGCCGACTGGCTGGTGATGGCGGCCTGGCTGACCTGGCTGAAAAGCCGCCTGCTGCTGCCCCATGGCAGTCAGGCCGCCGAGGAAGGTGCCGACGCCGCCGACGTGCTGGCCGCAAGGCTGCGCGCATTGCAGGCGATCCGTGCCGCCGCTTTGTGGCTCGGCGCCCGGCCGCAACTCGGCCACGACGTGTTCGTGCGCGGCGCTCCGGAAGACCTGACGCAGACCGATCGCTCCCGCCTGGCGCTGGACATGCCGGCCCTGCTGCGCGCCTATCTGGTGGCGCTGAAGCGGGGCACCAAAGGCAAACGCTACCGGCCGGCGCCGACCGCGTTCTGGACGGTGAAAGACGCCCTGGCGCGGCTACAGGGCATGATGGGCTCGGTGCCCGACTGGTCGTCGCTGGAGGCGTTCATGCCGGTATCCGAAACGCCGTTGCAACGACGTGGCGCGATGTCGTCGACGTTGCTGGCCGGGCTGGAACTGGCGCGCAGCGGGCTGGTGCGGTTGCGTCAGGAAGAGGCCTTTGGGCCAATCATGCTGCGGCAGGGAGACGGCGATGTCACAGAGCAGTGAAACGGTCGATACCCCGGCCGAAGCGGCCGAGGTGCTCGACATGCCAGCATTGCTGCGCATTGCCGAGGCGATGGCCTTTGCCTCGACCGTGCCGGTCACCCCGCGCGCGCTGGGGCAGGTGCTGCCGGTCGGCGCCGATGCCGATGCGGTGCTCGCGGCCCTGGTGGCGCAATACGCCGGCCGTGGCGTCGAACTGGTGGAAATCGGCGGCGGCTGGCAGTTCCGCACCGCGCCGGATCTGGCCAAGCTGCTGACCAAGGTGGTTCAGGTGCCGCGCCGCCTGCCGCGCGCCGCGATGGAGACCCTGGCCATCGTCGCCTATCACCAACCGGTCACACGGCCGGAAATCGAGGAAATCCGCGGTGCCGCCCTGGCGCAGACCACGCTGGATTCCCTGCTGGAAGCCGGTCTGATCACCCCGCGCGGCCGCAAGGAAACCCCCGGCCGGCCGACCCTGTGGGGCACCACGCCGCAATTCCTCGCCCAGTTCGGCCTGACCGACCTCAAAGACATGCCGCGCCGCGAGGAATTGCTGGTCGAAACCCCGTCGCCGCTGTCGCAGCCGGAAGAAACCCCTGCCGAAACGCCCGACGAAGCACCGGAACCGCAGGGATGATTTTCCCGCGCCGAAGAATCCTGCTAGCAAGCCTGCAAGTGGAGGCTTTGCCGTTCGATGTTTGATTTTGCCTGGTCTGAATTCGCGCTGATTGGCGTGGTGGCGCTGATCGCCATCGGGCCGAAAGACCTGCCTGTGGCGATCAAGGCGGTCTCCGGCGCGATCAAAAAAGCGCGCAAGATGGCGTCCGAGTTCCAGACCCACGTGGATGAGATGGTCCGCGAGGCGGATCTGGGCGAGGTGCGCGATCAGATCAACACGCTGCGCAACTTCGACCTGAAGGGCGAGATCGAGAAAGCGGTGGACGCCGACGGCTCGATCGCTTCGACCTTTGCCAACAACCCGCTGGATCCCAGCAGCTACACCACGCCAGACCCGGTGCCCGCCGTCGAGGTGCCGCCGCCGGAGCCGGAGAAATACCCCGACCCGGCAACCCTGGCCGCGCCGTCGTTCATTCCGCCCGAGATTGCCGCGCCGCCCGAGCCGCCGGCCTTCCTTCCGCCCGGCGTCACGCTGCAGCGCCCGAACTGACCAGGATTTCCCGTGGCCGAGACCGAAACCGAAGACCATATCGACGATAAGCCGATGCCGCTGCTCGATCACCTGATCGAGCTGCGCCAACGCCTGCTGTGGTCGATGGTTACGTTCCTGCTGGCGTTCTTCGTCTGCTATTATTTCTCCACCAAGATCTACCTGTTCCTGGCGCAGCCGCTGGCCGACGTGTTCAAGGATCACGGCGAGGCCCGCCGGATGATCTATACAGGGCTGACCGAGGCGTTCTTCACCTACCTCAAAGTGGCGATGTTCGCCGCGGCATGCGTCTCGTTCCCGATCATCGCCACCCAGCTCTGGCTGTTCATCGCGCCCGGCCTGTATCGCAGCGAAAAGCGCGCGATGCTGCCGTTCCTGCTGGCCTCGCCGATCCTGTTCACCCTGGGCGCGGCGTTGGCCTACTACTTCATCTTCCCCGTCGCCTGGACGTTCTTCATCAGCTTCGAAGCCCCCGGCGGCAACGGCGCGATCCCGATTCAGCTGGAAGCCAAGGTCGGCGAATATCTCGACCTGGTGATGAAGCTGATCTTCGCCTTCGGCCTGGCGTTCCAATTGCCGGTGGCGCTCAGCCTGATGGCCAAGGTCGGCATCATCACCTCAGCCACGCTGAAGAAATACCGCCGCTACGCCATCGTCGGCATGTTCGTCATCGCCGCCATCCTGGCCCCGCCCGACATCATCACCCAGTGCGGCCTCGCGCTGCCGCTGATCCTGCTCTACGAGCTGTCGATCATCGCGGCAAAGTGGGTCGAACCGAAGCCCCCGCCGGAGGACTGATCCCATGCGCATCGCCTGTCTGCACACGATCGACAGCAATGTTGCGGTGTTCCAGTCGGCCTCGGCCGGGCTCGATGTGTCGCTGACGCATCAGGTCCGCGCCGACCTGCTGAAGCGGGCCGAGGCTGATGGCGGCCTGACCGCTGAAATCCGCGCCGAAACTGCCGAATTGCTGCGCGGGCTGGCCGCCGGCGCCGATGCGGTACTGCTGACCTGCTCGACACTCGGCCCGTCGGTCGAAGACGTCGATGCCGGCGTGCCCGTGCTGCGGGTTGACGCCGCTTTGGCCCAGCAGGCCGTGGCGGCCTGCGGCGGCAAGGGCCATGTGCTGGTGATGTGCGCGGTGCAGACCACCGTCGAGCCGACACGCAAGCTGTTTGAGGCCGCGGCCGAGGGTACTGGCGTCGGCATCGCCATGCGAGTGATCCCCTGCGCGTGGGACGCGTTCCGCGCCGGCAATGTCGAAGCCTATCACCTTATCATCGCCCAGGCGGTGGACGCCGCCTACGCCGAGGGCGCCGGGGTGATCGCCCTGGCCCAGGCCTCGATGACCGGCGCAGCCCTGCTCTGCCGCCAGGGTACCCCGTTGACCAGCCCCGCAGCCGGCATGGCCGCGGCGGCAGGGAGCTAGACCATGCACGATATCCGCACGCTGCGCGCCGACGCGGCCGGCTTTGACGCCGGCATCGCCCGGCGCGGGATGGCCCCAATGGCCGACGCCATTCTCGCCAAGGACGCCGCCCGCCGCACCGCCCAGACCGCGCTGCAGGAAAAGCAGGCCCGCCGTAACGCTCTCTCCCGCCAGATCGGCGAGGGCCGCCGTGCCAAACAGGACACCTCGTCGCTCGAAGCCGAAGCCACCGCGATCGGCGCCGACATGACGGCCTTGGAGGTCGAGGTCTCCACCCTCGACCGCGAGATCTTCGATACGCTCGCCGCCATCCCCAACATGCTCGATCCCGATGTGCCCGACGGTGCCGACGAAAGCGCCAACGTGGTGCTGAAACAGGTCGGCCAGCCGCGCGACCTCGGCTTCCAGCCGAAGCAGCATTTCGAGCTCGGCGAAGCCCTGGGCATGATGGATTTCGAAACCGCCGCCAAGCTCGCCGGCGCCCGGTTCACCATCCTGCGCGGCCCGCTCGCCCGCCTCGAACGCGCCCTCGGCCAGTACATGCTGGACCTGCACACCACCCAGCACGGCTACACCGAAACCATCGTGCCCACCCTGGTGAACGATGCCGCAATGTTCGGCACCAACCAGTTGCCGAAATTCCGCGAGGACAGCTTTCAGACCACCGACGGCCGCTGGCTGATCGCGACCTCGGAAATCCCGCTCACCAACACGGTCGCCGGCGAAATCCTGCCCGAAGCCGTGCTGCCGATTCGCATCACCGCGCTTACCGACTGCTTCCGCTCCGAAGCCGGCTCCGCCGGCCGCGACACCCGCGGCATGCTGCGCCAGCACCAGTTCCGCAAGGTCGAACTCGTCTCCATCGTGCACCCCGACCACAGCGTCGCCGAACAGGAACGCATGACCGGTTGCGCCGAACGCGTGCTGGAAACCCTCGGCCTGCCGTTCCGCCGCGTCGTGCTGTCCTCCGGCGATACCGGCTTCGGCGCCGTGCGCACCTTCGACCTCGAAGTCTGGCTGCCCGGCCAGCAGGCCTGGCGCGAGATCTCCTCCTGCTCCAACACCCGCGCCTTCCAGGCCCGCCGGATGAACGCGCGCTTCCGCGGCGCCGACGGCGTGGCCCACGTCCACACCCTGAACGGCTCCGGCGTCGCCGTCGGCCGCGCTTTGATCGCGGTGATGGAAAACCACCAGCAGGCCGATGGCTCGATCCTGATCCCTGAGCCTTTGCGCGCTTACATGGGCGGGTTGGACGTTATTTCGAAGTAAGGCCAGGGTTCTGCACTGGACCCGCAAGGGGACGTCGATCCGCTTCGCGGCCACGGGAATCGCATTAGGAATCTGGCCGATGTGTTGCGGCGCGGCCACGTGATTGATTCTGTTGTCGGCTCTTCTGCAAGGAGGGTGCGATGGCATGGTTTGCGA
>CAIRTN010000160.1 GCA_903881515.1 uncultured Rhodospirillales bacterium
CCCGCCAGCACTTCCAGGAACGGGTCGATGCGGCTGCGGCTTTTCATCATCGACAGCAGCACCTGATACAGCCGCGCGAAGCCCTGCTCGGCCCGCGCCATCTCGGCGGCTTCCATCCGGTACGCCCGCACGGTGCGCGCCTGCGAAAAACTCTCGGTCAGCAAAGTCGCCAGTTCGCCCACCCGCTCCTGCATTCCCCCCGACGCCCGGCGGATGCGCTTGCCGATCCGCCCGATCGGGATCGCCGCCATCGGCACCAGCGCGATCGCAATCAGGCTCAGCACCGGATCGGCCCAGACCATCGCGCCCCCCAGCCCGATGATCTTCACCGCATCTCCCAACCCGTTCACCGCCCGGGTCAGCGCCTCACGGATCACCGTCGCATCGGTGGTGAACCGCGCGGCCAGCGCCGCCGGCGCCTCGCGCTCCACCCGCGCCAGATCGGCCCGCGCCAGATGCGCGAACATCTGCCCCTGCAACCCGCGGATCGCCTGCAGCACGACCTGTTGCACCAGCACCGCCTGATAATACTGGCAGAACGCCTTGGTCCCGGTCAGCAGCAGCATCAGCCCCGGGATCTGGTACAGGATGCGCGCATCATGCTTGGTGAACCGGTCGATCGCCTGCCCGATCACGATCGGATACAGCGCCTGCGCGGCCGCCATCACCACCGTCAGCACCACGATCAGCGCCAGCGTGCCGCGTTTGCGTGCGATCTGCGTGCGCCAGAGCCGCAGCAGCAATCCGCGTGTGGTGTCCGTCCCTTGCATCCTGCCGCGTGTATCAGCCCTGGCGCGCCGAGGCCAGTTGGCCGCTCACGGCATCGCGAAGCTCAGCCGCCGTAGCTCCGCCAGAAACCGCTCGGCAGCCACGTCCGCCGGCCACGGCTCCCACGCCACACCCCCGAACCGCGCCGCCAACCGATCCGTCACACGCACCGGCGCCCGAATGCCCAACGCCTCGCGCACCTCCGAAGCGGTCCAGCCGGCGACATGCACCGCCTCGGCGGCGGCGGCGGCGATATCGGCGCGCTTGTGCGCCCGCTTGCTCTCCACCGTCCATGCCGGCAGCCGGTAGCGCTGGAAGATCGCCGCCCGCAGCCGTTCCTCCAGTGCCGCGAACGCCGGGCCCAGGAACGGTTTCAACGGCGAGATGCAGTCGAAATTCGTCAGCCCCTCATCGGCATCGTGCAGCAATTCCCGCAGCGCCTCGCCGGGCGAGGCCAGCTCCGCCCGCCGGCGCTCAAGCACCGCCATCGAATGCTGCGCCACCGACAGCGGCAGCGGCCACACCGAATGCCCGCCCCAGCGATAGGTCCGCGCCAGACCGAGCGCGAGATCCTCATCAGTCCAGTCGAACGGCGTCGGCGCCAGCAGATCGAGCCGCCGCCCGCTCGGCAGCCGCACCCAGGCCCGCGCCTCAGCCACGCGCCCGCTCCAGGCACGCCGCTCGATCCGCCACGCAACCGCCAGCCAGCCACCAGGCCCGCACCTCGCGCAACAACTCCCCCAGCGCCGGCCCGTCGGCAAACGCCTGCAAATCCCGCCCGCGCAGCGGAAACACCGGCCGCGCCATCGCCAGGATGCGCGGCACCAGCGCCCCCCGCCCGGCGAGCCAGGCCCGCCCGGCGACGATCGCATTCGGCACATCGGCCAGCAGCCGGCGCAGTTCGGCCTCATCGTCTATCGGCGCCGGCGGCGTCCGCAGCGCCAGTAGCGTCTCCCGCTCCGCCCCCGACAGCCGCAGCCTTTCGGCCAGCGCGTCGATATCGCCGGTATAAATCGCCGCCAGCCGCAGCAGCGGATCGGCCGGCAGGTCGCCCAGCGCGGCCGGATCGGCCTCCGGCAGTACCGCCGCCAGCACCCCGGTCTCGCGCATCAGCGCCAACGACGCCGCCGGCTCCGGCGCGGCCAGGATGCGTTTCAGCTCACTCCACACCCGCTCCGGCGACAGGATCGCCAGCCCGCCTACTCCGGCGCGGATGGCCGCCACCGCCGCTGCATCCGGCGCGCCGCGCCCGTAGCGGGCGTGAAAGCGGAAGAAGCGCAGAATGCGGAGGTAATCCTCGGCAATCCGAGTCGCGGCCTCGCCGACAAAGCGCACCCGCCCCGCGCGCAGATCGTCCGCGCCGCCGAAATAGTCGAACAGCGTGCCATCGGGGCTCATCGACATGGCGTTGAGGGTAAAATCCCGCCGCGCCGCGTCGGCCTGCCAGTCATCGGTGAACGCGACGACGGCATGCCGCCCATCGGTCTCGACATCGTGGCGAAGCGTAGTGATCTCAAAGCCGCGATGCCCGGCTACCGCGGTCACTGTGCCATGCGCGATCCCGGTCGGCACCGCCTTCAGCCCCGCCGCCCGCAGGCTGGTCATCACCGCCTGCGGCGGGTCGGGCGTCGCCAGGTCGATATCGTGCACCGCGATCCCTGCCAGCGCATCGCGCACCGCGCCGCCGACAATCCGCGCCCGCGGCACGGCGGCGAGCACCGCGCGCAGGTCGGCATCGTCGAGAAACACGGGCCTCATTTCGGCACCGCGCGCCCCGGCACGATCTGGCCGTTCTGCCAGTGCGGCGGCTCGTAGCGATCGCCGAGGCCCATATGCGGCCGCGTCCAGGTCCACGCCGCGCCCGCCACCAGCGTCAGCAGCAGCGCCGCCGCCGCCCAGATCGCCACGCGCGGCAAATGCGGGCTCAGCACGCGCCACAGCAGCCACGCCGCGAAGGGCGCCAGGAACAACGCCACTTCGAGTAAACCGATCATCGCAGCCGGTCGGCCAGATGCACCAGGATGGCCGCCGTCGCGCCCCAAATATAATGCTCGGGGTGCGGCCAGACCCAGAATTCCCGCCAGCGTCCGCGAAAATGCGCCCGCTTGCGCTGCGGCGCCGCGGGGTCCAGCAGCACGTCGAGGCCGAGCACGAACACGCTCTCCACCTCGTCGGGCGAGGCCACCAGCCCCAGATGCTCCAGCGAGCGGCCCTCCGGCAGCAGGCCGAGCACCGGGGTGATCACATAGCCGGTGCCGGTCATGTAATCGCCGAGGCGGCCGATCAATTCGACATCCTGCGGCGCCAGCCCGATCTCCTCCCAGGCCTCGCGCAGGGCGGCGGCCTCGGGGTCGGCGTCTTCGGGATCGATGCGCCCGCCGGGGAAACTCACCTGTCCGGCATGCTTGGCCAGATGCGCGGTGCGCTTGGTCAGCAGCACGCCCGGCTTGGCGCCGAGCACGAAGGGCACCAGTACGGCCGCCGGCACCGGCGTGCCGGTCATCAGGTCTTTGGCATCGTCCGAACCGGCCGGCGCGCCGATCGACGGCGCCTTGGCGTCATCGACGCGGCGGTCTCGGGTCGACAACGGAACAGCGGGCGCGGCCAAGCGGGCGCGGAGCATCTCGGCATTCATGGCGCGGTTATCCCTCGCCGGGGGGCAACTCGCCAAGCGGGAAGAATGTCCCGCTGCTCCACACGCCCAGCATCCGCCGGCCATGCACCATGCCAGGCTCGGCC
>CAIRTN010000161.1 GCA_903881515.1 uncultured Rhodospirillales bacterium
AGGGCGATGACTGGATGTTCTCCGCCCTGCTGTTCGGCCATGGCGGCACCATGCTGACCCCTGACGAGAAGAAGGTGGCGTTCAACGGTCCGGAAGGCCTGGCCTCGCTGAAACTGCTCGACCGCATGGTCAAGGAAGGCGGCATGCCGGCAATGACCGGCGATGCCGCGCAGCAGGCGTTCACCTCCGGCAAGGTCGGCCTGTCGTTCTGGACCACCGGCGCATTGCGGCAGATGATCAACGGCGTGGGCAACAAGTTCGAACTGCGCACCACGGCGATGCCGGTGATCGACGCGGCGAAGGGCCACCTGCCTACCGGCGGCAACGCGGCGGTGATGTTCACCACGGACGCAAAAAAGCAGAAGGCGGTGTTCGATTTCCTTAAATTCGCCGCCGGCCCCTACGGTGCCTCGGTCGTGGTGCCCGGCACCGGGTATGTGCCGAACAACGATCTCGCGCCGAAAGACCCGCGCTATCTCGGCAAGTTCTATGACGAGAACCCGCTGTTCCGCGCCGGGTTGAATCAGATGAACCTGATGATCCCCTGGTACTCCTTCCCCGGCAATAACGGCGTGAAGGTGACGCAGACCATGGTGGACAATCTGGCGCTGCTGGTCGAGCAGAAGGCGACGCCGGAAGAGACGCTGAAGACGATGACGTCCGAAGTGCAGAAGCTGCTGCCGCGCTAAGCGTTGGTGGGCGTGCTCATTGCCGCTAGACTGCGGCGATGAGCACGAACATCCCCTTGAGTGGTACCAGGCTGTGGGACAGCCTGATGCAGATCGCACAGATCGGCGGCACCGCCAAAGGCGGCTGCAACCGGCAGACCCTGACCGATCTCGACAGCGAAGGCCGCAAGCTGTTTCAGCGTTGGGGCGAGGCCGTCGGACTGACGCTCAGCGTCGATCGTGTCGGCAACATGGTGTTTCGCCGCCCCGGTCGCGACAACAGCCGCAAGCCGATCGCCATCGGCAGCCATCTCGACACCCAACCCACCGGCGGCAAGTTCGACGGTATTCTCGGCGTGCTCGCCGGGTTGGAGCTGATGCGCGCCTTGCATGAAGCCGGCGCGCAGACCGAAGCGCCGCTGGTGCTGATCAACTGGACCAACGAGGAAGGCGCCCGCTTCTCGCCGCCGATGATGGGCAGCGGGGCGGCGATGGGCATTTTCACCGAGACTGAAATCCTCGCCAAGCAGGACCCGGACGGCAAGGTGTTCGGCGAGGAACTGCGCCGCCTGGGCTGGCAGGGCAGCGCCGATCCGGCCGCGTTGCAGGATCTGGGCGGCTATTTCGAACTGCACATCGAACAGGGCCCGCAGTTGGAAAACGACGGCCTCGACCTCGGCATCGTCACCCAGGCGCTGGCGCAAAGCTGGTACGAGGTGACGGTCGAAGGCGAGGAATCGCATGGCGGCAGCATCATGGCCGGCCGTCGCGATGCAATGATGGGCGCCGCCCCGCTGATCTCGGCGGTCGAGGAGATCGCGCTTGCCGCTCTCTCGCCCAGCGGCGAGCCTGGCCGCGGCACCGTCGGCTGCCTCAACGTCTATCCTTCCAGCCGCAACGTAGCACCCGGTCGCATCTGGTTCAGCATCGACACCCGCCATGCCGACCCCGATCAGCTCGCCTGGATGGGCGCGCAGATCAAGGCGCGCGCCACCGAGATCGCCGCCGCACGCAAGCTGAAGATCACGGTCGAGGATTTCTGGCACTCGCCAATGGTGCCGTTCTCGCCCGAACTCGCCGAGCATCTGCGGGCCTCCGCCCGCGCCCGCGGCTACCGGTTCAAAGACATGCCAACGGCGATCGGCCATGACGCGGTCTATGTGGCGCGCAAGGTGCCGACGGTGATGCTGTTCTGCCCCTGCCATGGCGGCATCAGCCACAACGAGGCCGAGAGCATCACGCCGGAATGGGCCACCGCCGGGTTGACCGTGCTGGCCGATGCGGTGCTGGCGGCGGCGAACGCCTAGTCGGCGGGCTGATAGCGGTTGTCGAACCGCCGCACCACCTGGGTGATCGCCCAGCAGCTGACGAAATACCCGGCGCCCAGCACGGTATACAGCGCCCCGGGCGCATACACCGCGTTGTTGGTCACCGACACCGCGCGGAAGAAATCGGCGACCCCGATCGCCGAGACCAGCGACGTGGTCTTGAACAAGGCCACCAGTTGCGCGATCAGCGCCGGCAGCATGTTGCGCAGCGCCTGCGGCAGCACCACCCGCAGGAAGATCGCCACCGGCCGCAACCCCAGCGCGCGCGCCGCCTCATGCTGGCCGTGCGGCACCGAGAAAAGCCCGCCGCGGATGATCTCGGCCAGTGACGCCGCGGCAATCGCCGCCAGCGCCGCCAGCGCGGCATTCCACGCCGACACCCCGCTACCGGTCAGCAGCGGCAGGGTGAAATACACCCAGAAGATCACCATCAACTCCGGCGTCGCCCGCACCAGTTCGATCACCCCGGCCGCCAGAAATCTTGGCCCGCGCCCGCCATAGGTGCGCAGCAACGCCAGCGGCACAGCCGCCGCCCCGCCCACCAGCATCGCCAGCATTGCCAGCACCCAGCTGCGCCCCAGCGACGTCGCCAGATACTGCGCTGACGGAACCACCCGCACCCAGTCGAGCCGCGCCAACGCCACCCCGCCGCCCAGCACCGTCAACACCTGGATCACCCGCCAGGCGGCGCGTTCCCACTTCATCGCACCCGCCCGCGTTGCAGCCGGGCCATGGTCCAGATCACCAGCGCGGTGGCCAGCGCGTAGAGCAGCGTTGCCGCGGTTGCCGCCTCGAATCCGCGGAAGGTCTGCACGTTGATTTCCTGGGTCTGGAACGTCAGGTCCGTCACCCCGATCAGTGCCACCACCGCCGAGTTCTTCACGATCGCCACATATTGCGTAGTCATCGGCGGCAGGATCACCCGGAAGGTCTGCGGCAGAATCACCAGCCAGAAAATCCGCAGCCGCGTCAGCCCTAGCGCCAGCCCGGCATCGAACTGCCCGGCGGCGACCGAGCGGATGCCCGAGGCCGTCACATCGGCGATCGGCGCGCTTTGATGCAGCACCAGGGCTGCGAACGCCGCGGTGAATGGCCCCAGGTTGACGACGAAATACAGGAAGAACAGCTTCACCAGCAGCGGCAGATTGCGCAGCAGCGCGGTGTAGCTGCCGGTCAGCCGTTGCAGCAGGTAAGACGGGCTGGCGGCCAGGCAGCCGATGCCGACCCCCAGCACCGTCGCACCCAGAATCGCCGCCGCCGAAATCGCCAGGGTGATCCCGAGGCCTTCGGCAAGCTCAGCGCGGTACTGCCACAGGACCGACCAGTCCATCGATCAGTCGAGCTTCCAGGACTCCGGGCCCAGCAAAGTTTCCAGGAAGCCGTCCGGCAGTTTGGTCCAGGGGTCGTTGGTCTGCCCGATCTCCATCACCCGCGGCTGGATCTGGCCGTAATCGCCCAGGCCGAAGCTGGGCTCAACGCCGTACCATTTCACGTAGAGCTTCTGCAGCGTGCCTTCGACCCACATGCGCTGCAGCGACCAGTTCAGCCATTTCAGCCATTTCGAATCGTCCTCGCGAACCATGATCGCGTCGGGCGAGTTGGTCCAAGGCGGCGACATCGCGGTGCCGCCGGCTTTGACGAAGATCGCGCCGGCGTTCTGGTTGACGATCGCCGCATCGACATCGCCCTTGCGCAGCGCGCCGACCACGTCGGACGGTTCGCGGAACAGGCGGAACTTCGCGCTGGGCACGGCCAGTTTCCAGCGGTCTATGAACCCGTCGCCCTGGGTGGCGCCGATGGTCTTTGTGGTGTTCTGATAGCTGGCGACATCAACGCTTTCGCCGGCGCGCACCAACAGCACGCCGTTGTCCCAGATGTAGCTGTAGGTGAAATCGACGACTTCGTTGCGCACTTTCTGCGGCGTGGTCACCGCGATCTCGGCGTCGATGCGCCCGGTCTGCAGCAGCGGGATGCGGGAGGCGGCGGTGACCGGCACGAAGGTGAGCTTCACGCCGAGCCGGCGGGACAGATAGCGGGCGACATCGGCGGAGTAGCCGACCTGGCGGCCCTGGGCGTCGAGATAGGCGCTGGGCGGGCTGTCGGCGGTGATGCCGGCCAGCAGTTCCTTGCGTTTCAGGACGGTCTGCAAGGTGGACTCCGCCTGGGCCGCTACGGCCGTCAGGCAGATTGCCGCGGCGAATATCGAGCGCAGCACTGTTCCGATCATCATTCCCGTTCCCCTGTCTACGTCACGATGGACTGTGGCAGGTCCGACGGTCTGCTGCCAGACGGGCCGAGCAGTTCCGGCGTGCTCCAGCGCATCGAGGGCCGGCCGCGTTTGATCGCCAGCAAGGGCTGACGCAGTTCGCGGATCACCTGCACGGCGGAGGCGGCGTCGAACACCACGAGATCGGCAGGGTTGCCGAGCGCGATGCCGTAGTCGGTGTGGTTCAGCATGCGGGCGGCGCGGGTGGTCAACATGTCGAAGCAGGCGGCGATATCGGTGTCGGTGGAGACCTGGGCGATGTGGGCGTACATGTTGGCGATGCGCACCAGCGAGCAGTCGCCGAACGGGGTGAAGGCGTTGAGGATGTTGTTGGAGCCCAGGGTCGCGTTGGCGCCTTCTTCCAGCAGCATGTTGGCGTTGACCACGCCGCGGCGAATATTGTCGGTCTGGTCGCGGCCCATCAGGAACACGTCGGTGGCCGGCAGCACGCTGAGTGTGATGCCGGTTTCGGCGAGGCGGCGGGCGATGCGGCGTTGGGAGTCGATGTCGTGGGTAGTGAGCTTGGTGACATGGGCGACGGTGACCCGGCCGCCCATGCGGTCGCGTTCGGTAAGGCGGCAGACGAGGTCGAGGTCCATGTCGTCGGGGACGTTGCCGAAATCGATGTGCAGGTCGATGTCGGTGTCGTAGCGGCGGGCGAGTTCGAAGACGCGCAGGAGTTGGCCTGGGCGGTCGGTGTCCGAGCCGGGGGCGCCGCCGATGACGCGGATGCCGCTGTCCAGCGCTGCAACGAGGAGTTCGTCGGTGCCGGGGTTGTTGGTAAGGCCTTCCTCGGCGAAGACACTGATTTCGACGTCGATGCCCCAGGCGTGATCGGCGATTGCGCGGCGCACGCCTTCCAGGCCGCGCAGGCCGACGATGGGGTCTAGTTCCACATGGGTGCGCATCCGGGTGGTGCCCTGCGCGATGGCGCGCGACAGGACGCGGCTGGCACGGGCGTGGACGTCTTCGACGGTGAAGCCGTGTTTGACCATGCTGGTGCGGCGGATGGAGTCGGCGAGGCGGCCGGGTTCGGGGGCGGTGCGGTCGAAGATGCAGGCTTTGTCGAGATGGATGTGGCTTTCGATCAGGCCGGCGCAGACGAAGCGGCCGGCGGCGTCGATGGTTTCGGCCTCGGCGACCAGGCCGGGGGCGATGGCGGCGATGCGGCCGGCTGAGATGCCGATGTCCATCAGGGGGTCGCCGGGCGCGAGCCGGGCATTGCGCAGAATCAGGTCCATCGGCGTACGCTACCGGTGGGTTGGACTTGCGGCAACGATGCATCGACATGCAAGGTGGCGCATACACTGTATGGAGCCCGCCATGACCATCCGCCTGTTTGCCGGCCTGCTGACTGCGACCTTGCTGAGTGCGGCTGCGAGTGCGCAGACGCTGCCGCCGCGGATTGCCGAGAGCAAGACGCTGCGCATTGCGGTGAACGGCACCTATCCGCCGATGGAAACGGTCGATCCCGCCAGCAACAAGCTGGTTGGCTTCGATATCGATCTCGGCGAGGCGATCGCCAAGATGCTTGGGGTGAAGCTGGAATGGCAGGACGGGGCGTTCGCGCAGTTGATCCCGGCGGTGCAATCGGGGCGGGCGGATATGATCCTGTCGGGGATCAGCGATCTTCCGGCGCGGCGCGAGAGCCTGGATTTCATCGACTACCTGAAATCCGGTGCGCAGTTCATCACGCTGGATAAGAACCCGATCAAGAGTGCGGCCGATCTGTGCGGCAAGACGGTGGGGACTGTGCGCAGCACCTCGTTCCCGGCGAATATCGAGGCTTGGTCGGCGGAGAATTGCGTGAAGCAGGGCAAGCCCGCGATCACGGTGGCCGGCAGCGACCGGATGCCCTTGGTGCATATCGAGCTGCAACAAGGCCGCATCGATGCCTCGGTGCAGGGCAGCGAGACGATCCCGAACCTGATGAAGGGGGCGCCGGGGACCTATCGCATCGTCACCCCGCCGTTCACCGTTGTTCAGCAGGGCATTGCGTTCACCAAGTCTGAAAGCGCGCTGCGCGATGCGGTTGCCGGGGCGGTGAAGAAGATCTTTGCCGATGGGACCTATGCCGCGTTGATCGCGAAGTGGGAGCTGACGGCTTCGGCGGCGCCGGCGCCGGGGATGAATGGCGGCCCGTTGCCTTGAGCAATTCCACCGACGCGCTGGACATTGCGCAGCTTCGCCATGTTCCGCCGCGTCACTATGGAAGGCTGATCACCGCGGCCGTGCTGCTGGTTCTTCTGGGGCTGGTGGTGCGGGCCTTCGCGGTGGGGCAGATCGATTGGAAAGGGGTCTGGCAGTTCCTGACCTGGCCTTCGATCATGGCCGGACTGGTCAACACCATCGTCATGGCGGTCTGCGCCATGGCGATCGGGACCGTGCTGGGGGTGATGGCCGCGATTGCGCGGGGATCGCCGAATCCGGTGCTGCGCAGTGTGGCGATTTTCTATGCCTGGCTGTTTCGCGGCACCCCGCTGATCCTGCAATTGCTGCTGTGGTTCAATATCGCGCTGGTGTTTCCGGTGATCGGGATTCCGGGGATCTGGAGCGAGCGGGCGGTGGTGGTGATGACGCCGTTCCTGTCGGCGCTTTTGGGATTGGCGCTGAACGAGGGGGCGTATGTTTCCGAGGTGGTGCGGGCGGGCATGCTGTCGGTGGATGTGGGGCAGCATGAGGCGGCGAAGTCGATCGGGATGCCGTATCTGACGGCGTTGCGGCGGATCATTCTGCCGCAGGCGATGCGGGTGGTGGTGCCGCCGCTGGGCAACCAGTTCATCGGCATGATCAAGATGACCTCGCTGGCCAGCGTGATCCAGTATGCCGAGCTGCTGCATAATGCGGAGAACATCTATTACGCCAATGCCAAGGTGATCGAGCTGCTGATGGTGGCTGCGTTCTGGTACCTGGTGGTGGTTTCGGTGCTGAGCCTGGGGCAGGTGCGGCTGGAACGGCGGTTTGCGCGCGGGATCGGGCGATGAGCAAGCTGGTTTCGGCGGTGAAGGTCGGCAAGTCGTTCGGCGCGCACCGGGCGCTGGTGGATTTCACCCTGGATGTCGGGCTCGGCGAGGTGGTGTGCATCATCGGGCCGTCGGGTTCGGGGAAGACCACGTTTTTGCGCTGTGTGAATCAGCTGGAGCGGTTCGATGCCGGGGCGCTGTTTGTCGATGGCGAGCTGCTGGGCTACCGGCGGGTGGGCGACCGGCTGCATCCGCTGAGCGAGCACGAGATCGCGCGGCAGCGGCGGGCGACGGGGATGGTGTTTCAGCGCTTCAACCTGTTTCCGCACATGACCGCGCTGGAGAATATCATCGAGGGCCCGGTGCAGGTGTTGAAGCAGAAGCGGGCCGAGGCGGTGGACCAGGCGCGCGGGCTGCTGGACCGGGTGGGGCTGCTGCATAAGCAGGATGCCTATCCGGCGGCGTTGTCCGGCGGGCAGCAGCAGCGGGTGGCGATTGCCCGGTCGCTGGCGATGAAGCCGAAGCTGATGCTGTTCGACGAGCCGACCTCGGCACTCGATCCGGAACTGGTCGGCGAGGTGCTGGGGGTGATGCGGGACCTGGCGCAGAGCGGGATGACCATGCTGGTGGTGACGCATGAGCTTGGGTTTGCGCGCGAGGTGGGCAACCGGGTGGTGTTCTGCGACGAGGGCCGGGTGATCGAGACCGGGCCGTCGGCGGAGCTGCTGGGCAATCCGCAGGAGGCGCGGACCAAGGCGTTTCTCAATGCCGTGCTTGGTTGATTCGTAAGCGGAACAATTAGGGCGCGAGTCTCCCACGCGAGTCCAGAGGCTGATTTTTCGTCGTCGTCGTCGGCGCAGGGCGATGGCTGGCCGCGGCGGTTGCGCGGTGGGTGGAGGCGGTTCCGGACGCGGTGCCGGAAGCGCGATCTTCGCGGGGCGCGGCGCGGTTGCGCGGGGACGGCGTGCGCGGGGCGCACGGGGGGTGTTGCGGCGCGACGCGGGTCGAGCGCGGGCCGGGGTGGGTTTCGCTTGGGGGATGGGGTGCGGGACGGGCGGCGGGAGTTCGCCGTTGCGCCAGGCGGTGAAGAGTTGATCGAGGGCCGCGG
>CAIRTN010000162.1 GCA_903881515.1 uncultured Rhodospirillales bacterium
CGACGGACTGACCGAAGGCGGTGTGGTAGATTTCTTCATGGCGTTGCTCCCTTCGAGGATTCGACACCCCGAGCCTACCGGCTCAAGGCGAGCAACGCCGCTCTCCCTTTTTCAACATTCTCCGGGACATCCCCCGGCGAATTCAGCCTGTAAAACAGGTCGTTTCGGAACTTGCCGCTGCTGACGTTGTCTTCCAGCGTCATATTGGTCGCCGAGACCACGCGCACATCCACCGGGATCGTTTGTCGCCCACCCACCCGTTCGATCACCTGCTCCTGCAGGAAGCGCAGCAGTTTGACCTGTAGCTGGTACGGCAGGTCCGCGATCTCATCGAGGAACAGAGTCCCCTTGTTCGCCGCCTCGATCTTGCCAATCGTCTGCTTCACCGCGCCGGTGAACGCGCCCCGTTCGTAGCCGAATAGCTCGGATTCCAGCAGGTTTTCCGGAATCGCGCCGCAGTTGATGGCGATGAACGGCTGACGCGCCCGCGGACCGAGATCATGCAGCGCCCGCGCCAGGGCCTCCTTGCCGGTGCCGCTTTCACCGAGCAGCAGCACCGAGACATTGGTGGGCGCCAATTTTTCGACGGTGCGGCAGACCTTCAGCATCGCCTCGCTGGCGGTCACAATCCGCTTCACCGCGCCTGCGGTCGGCGCGTCGGCCAGCCGACGGTTCTCGTCCTCCAGGTCGTACATCCGCAGCGCCCGGTCAACGATGGTCTGCAGCAGCACGATGTCCATCGGCTTTTCGCAGAAATCGTAGGCGCCGGCGTTGATCGCCCGCAGCGCGTGCTCCCGGTCGCCGTGGCTGGTCGCCACCACCACCTTGGTTTCCGGGTTCTGCCGCGCCACGGCAGACAAGGTCGCGAAGCCTTCCGTCACCCCGTCCGGATCGGGCGGCAGGCCAAGGTCCATGATTGCAACCGGCGGCCGTTCACGCGCCGCCACCGCGACCGCCTGGGCACGGTTATGCGCCACCAGAACCTCGAAGCCTGGGAAGGCCCAACGATACTGGCTGCAAAGGCCCTCGTCGTCCTCGACGATCAGCAGTTTCGGCTTATTCATCTGTTACCCCGTGGGGCATCGCTTATACATTCAAACGGCCCCAAGCTCAAAAAATCGGCTTAGCCAGCCAGCACGCGCGGCATATTTGCCACCTGGGTATCGCCAGCGGGCAGAATGATGCGCATCGTCGTCCCGCGTCCGGGCTCGCTGATCGCCGCCAGATCGCCACCCGCCTCGCGGGCCAGGTCACGCGCCTGCCATGCCCCGATCCCCGACCCTCCGCGCTTGGAGGTGTCAAACGGCCGGAACAGGCGATCGCGGATGAAATCCGCCGTCATCCCCGGCCCGGCGTCGATGATCTCCACCACGACATGCCGCGCTTCGCGCCCGACCCTGATCCGCGCCTCCGCCACATCGTGCGCCTCCGCCGATGCATCGAGCGCATTGTCGAGCAGATGGGTGACCACCGCGTCAAAGGCCGCCGCGCGCATGCTGACTGCACATCCGACCGCATCGGCCGCGACAACGATCCGCGCCGCGCGGAAGCGTGGCGAGGCGGCAATCAGATCCGCCAGCCGCTGCGCTGGCTCGATGGTCAATGCCAGGCCATCGGCCTCCGGCGCCTGCAGCTTGCGCAGCAAGCCGCTGATCCGCTGCACAGACGCGCGCACAGTCGCCAACATGTCACGCTGGAATTCGGGATTGCTCAGGTGCAGCTCGGCATTGGACAGCAACATGCTGCGCTGGCTCGACACGTTCTTGATGTCGTGCGCGACGAAGGCAAAGCGCTTGCCGTAGCTGTGCAGTACCTGCGCTTCGATCAACCTCTCCGTCGCGCGTTGCTCCGCCAGGTAAGCCGCCGCCTGCCGGCCGATCACGCGCAGCAGTTCGAACACTTCGCCGTCGAGTGGAAACGGCGCCCGCGGCGGCGCCAGCACCGCGACGCCAATCAACTTACCGCCATGCGCCAAACCAACCGCCAGCCAGCTATCCTCAAGTCCTTCAATCTGAGCCTCGCCGGCGACAAGAACCGCCGGCATCCCGCCGTCAAGCCTGCGTACCACCGCATGGCCCGCCGGC
>CAIRTN010000163.1 GCA_903881515.1 uncultured Rhodospirillales bacterium
AGCGCCTCGGCATCATCCGGCGACAGGCCGCGGGTGATATCGGCGCGGCCAGTGCGCAGATCGGCGATGCGCGTGGAGGTATCCGGCACGGCGCGGAAGGTGACGGTGGCGAAGGGCGGTTTGCCGCGCCAGTACGCCGGGTTGGCCTCCAGCACCGACTGCACGCCACGTTGCCAGGATTTCAGCTTGTACGGGCCGCTGCCGATGACCTCCTGGTTGAATTTCTGGTCGCCGACTTTTTCGACATAGGCCTTGGGCACGATCGACAGCTTCACCAGCTGTGCCATCAGCGCCGGGTAGGGCGATTTGGTGTGCACCGTCACCTGTGCCGGCCCGGTGACCTCGGCGGAGGTGATCTGGTCGAACTGGGAGAGCTGCGGGCTTTTGAAGGCCGGGTCGGTGATGCGGCGGATGCTGAACGCCACGTCCTCGGGCGTCAGCTTGCTGCCATCGTGGAAGACGATGTCGCTGCGCAGGTCGAAGACGATGGTGGTGTCGTTGGTGTAGCGCCAGGCGGTGGCGACCTGCGGCACAATTTCGCCAGTCGTATTCCGAGTGACGAGATTATCGAAGATGTTCCGATAGACGGTGTAGCTCTCGGTGTCCCACTGCACCTGCGGGTCCATCGTCGCCACGTCACCGGGCAGATCGACGACCAGACTGTCTTTCTGCGCATAGGCCGGCCCCGCCGCCAGCGCCGCCGCCATCAACCATCCGAAAATCCGCATCGCATCCTCCGCCCCTGCTCGGGCAAAGTTTGGGAGCAGCGGTGCCGCGACGCAAGCGCCGTGGTGATGTCAGGCGGGACGCCAGGAGTGGTATTTCGGGTGTTCCGGCCCGATCGGCAGACTGACCGGCTGGCCGGTCTGCGAGGAATGGTAGAGCGCGGTGATGAGTTCGAGCGACGCACGGGCATCGGCCAGCGTCACCGGCAGTTCGCCATCCGTGACCAGCGCGCTATGAAACGCGGCGAACAGCCCTTCAAACCGCGACGGAACGAAGCGCCAGTCGGCGAGTGCCGCATCGATCGCCATCCCGGATTTCGTTGAGGTCGGAATGATCTGCCAGGGATCATTTCCCGAGGCATAGGGCACAAGGCTGCTCTGAAACGTTACATGCTCGAAGCACAGTCGCACTCGGGTGATCTCCCGCGCCGAGCCCAACGTGACAGACAGCGACGCCAGCGCCCCGCTGCACATCACCAGGCTGGCGACCGCGGTATCCTCGACCTCGATCGGGTTCACCCGTGTATCCGCACGGCCGAATACCGACGCAATCGGACCCATCAGATAGGTCAGCACGTCATGGGCGTGGATGGCGTGACCGAGCAGCGCGCCACCGAGTTCGGTTGCGTATTTGCCGCGCCATGGCACAGCGTAATACGCCGCGTCACGCCACCAATGCGTCTCCACCGTTGCCAGGTAAGGCTTGCCCGCCAGGCCTGCATTGATGATGTGCCGCGCCTTTTGCAGCCCGTTGCCGTAACGGACCTGGAAGATCGGCAACAGCCGTCCCTTGGCGCCCGCCTGTGCGGCGATGACGGCGTCAGCCTCCGCCAGCGAGCCCACCAACGGCTTTTCGCACACGACATGCTTGCCGGTGGCCAGTGCCGCGAGGATTTGCGGAAAATGCAGCGATGGCGGGGTGCAGATATCGATGATGTCGATATCCGCCATCGCAAGCACGTCCTCGAAATTGGCGGTCAGGCGTGGAATGGCAAATTCGGCGCCGACATTGGCCAATCGGACCGGATCGATATCGCAGAGCGCCCGCACGCGAAACAACGCGGGCAGTTTGGCGTAACCTTCGGCGATGTGCGCCCGGCCGATGCCGCCGCCGATCACGGCGACATTGAGGGGGCTCATGCCCGCGCCTCCGCCAGTGCCTGTGCCCGCAGCGCGATATCCATCACTTTGAAGCAATGCGCCTGCCCCATCGCGGTTTCGGTGCGATGGAGCACGTCATGCACAAGCTGACGCGCATAGGGTAGCTCGATATGGCCGCAAGCGATCCGCTGGATGCCCTTGCGATCGACCAGAAACAGATGATCACCGCCATTTTCGCCGCCGATGTCGATGTATTTGCGCATCTCAATGGTGCCTTCGCTGCCCATGATGATGTGCCGTCCGTCGCCCCAGACCGGCAAGCCATCGGGGGTAAACCAATCAACGCGGATATAGCCGGTGGCGTCCTTTGCCCGCAGCAGCATCTCACCGAAATCCTGCAATTCGGGATCGGCTGGGTTGGCGCGATTGGCGACCGTGGCACTGACGATCTCGGCATCTTCGGCGCCGGTAAAGAACAGGAACTGCTCCACCTGGTGCGAGGCGATATCAGTGAGGATGCCGCCGTAGCGCGCGCGCTGAAAGAACCAGGCGGGACGGATTGCGCGGTTCAGCCGGTGCGGTCCGGTGCCGATGATGTTCAGCACCCTGCCGATCGCGCCTGCCTGGATCAGTTCCCCGGCTTTCACCACCGAGCGGACCTGGAAATGTTCGGAATAGCAGATCGAGTAGATGCGCCCGGTTTCGGCCTGTACGCTGCGGATCTCCGCCAGATCCGCCAGCGAGGTGACGCCCGGTTTGTCGCTGAGATAGTCCTTGCCGGCGCGCATCACCCGCACGCCCAGCGGTGCGCGATCGGCGCTGATTCCGGAACTGGCAATGAGCGCGATCGAGGGATCGTCCAGGATCCGCTCCGGCACATCGGCGCGCGGCACGCCATAGCGGGCGGCGAACGGCGCGGCCAGAGTGTCTTCCACCGCATGGAACCCGACGAGCGTCGCGCCGACCGCCAGCAGACTGTCGACCATGTCGTAGATATGGCCGTGATTGATGCCGATGACGGCAAACCTGATGCTCATCGTTTCATCCCCGTGGTAGCAATGCCCTGGATCAGGGTGCGTTGGAAAAACAGGAAGAAGGCCAGCACCGGCGCCAGCGTCAGCACGGCCATGGCGAACATCGCCCCCCAGTCGGACTGGCCTGAGGAGTCGAGGAAGCCCCGCAACCCCAGTTGCACGGTAAAGTTTTCCATATCGGTCAGGTACACCAGCGGGCCGAAGAAATCGTCCCAGGTAAAGATGAAGGTGAAGATCGCGGCGGTGCCAAGCGCCGGCAGCGATAGCGGCAGGATGATGTTCCAGTAGATCCGCCAGGGACTGCATCCATCCATCACCGCCGCCTCGTCAAGCTCGCGCGGCAGACCGCGGAAGAACTGTGTCAGGAGGAAGATGAAGAATGCGTCGGCCGCCAGGAACTTCGGGACCACCAAGGGCATGATGGTGTTCACCCATTCAAAATGCAGGAACAGGATATATTGCGGGATTAGCGTCACCTGATAGGGGATCATCAATGTGCCCAACATCAGCGAGAAGCACAGCTTGCGCCCGGGAAACACGAGACGGCTGACAGCATAGGCCGTCAGCGAGCAGGACAGCACATTGCCGATCACCGACAGCACCGAAATGACCAGCGAGTTGACGAAGAAATGGCCGAACTGGATCTGCAATCCCGTCCAGCCGCGCGTGTAGGCGGAGAGGTCGAGGTGCTCCGGCCTCAGTGCCACACTGGAGAATATCTCGCTGTTTGGCTTCAGTGAACTCGCGAACATCCACAGCAGCGGATACAGCATCACCAGCGATGCCCCGCACAGCACAGCGTGGTAGAGCAGCGAGCGCGAGAGCGGCCTATTCCTCATAATGCACCCAGCTTCGCGAGGTCATGAAGGCGAAGGCGGTGACCGCCATAATCGCCAGCACCAGCAGCCACGCCAGTGCCGCGGCGTAGCCCATCCGCAGGTAACCGAACGCCTCCTGATAAAGATACAGGGTGTAGAACAGGGTTGCATTGATCGGCCCGCCGGTGCCGCCGCTGACGATGAACGCCGGGGTGAACGCTTTGAAGGCATCGATCGTCTGCACGACCAGATTGAAGAAAATCACCGGCGTCAGCATCGGCAGCGTGATGCGCCAGAACTGCGTGCGCGCACTGGCGCCATCGATCGCCGCCGCTTCGAAGATGTCCTGCGGCAACTGCCGCAATCCGGCGAGAAAGATGATCATCGGAGAGCCGAACTGCCAAACGCTGAGCGCCACCAGGGTCCACAACGCATGATCGGGGTCCGACACCCAGCTTGGGCCCTGGATGCCCACATAGGCCAGGACATGGTTCAGCAACCCGTCGCCGGAGAACACCTTCCGCCACAACGTCGCAATCGCGACCGACGCGCCCAGCAGCGACGGCAGGTAGAACAGCGCGCGGTAGACGCCCAACCCGCGGATGCCCTTGTTCAGGATCAGCGCGATCGCCAGGGCAAACCCGAGCTTCAGCGGCACCGACAACGCGACGTAGACCAGGGTGACACGCACACTGTCGCCGACCTTGGCATCTTCGCTGACGATACGGATGTAGTTCGCCAAGCCTGCCCAGCGCGGACTTTCGATCAGGTCGTAATGGGTAAAGGACAGGTACAGCGAAGCAAGCGCCGGCCCCAGCGTCAGTCCGAAGAAGCCGACGAGCCAGGGGATAAGGAAGCTATATCCCGCATATTTTGCCCGCCGGCGCGCCACCGAGGCTTCAGCCCCTGGCGAGAATGCTCTCGCAGTCCTTCATGAACTGCTTGCCGGCATCGGCGACGCTCAACTTCTTGAACCCCACCGTCTCGTTCGTCCGCACCATCAGCGCCAGGACCTCGCCGGCCCCGCGCGGCGGCGGCGGCGGCAGATCGCCGACCTTGTCGGAAATGAAGGCGATATAGGCCGACATGCGCTTGCCCATGTCGTCCAGCGACGGGTCGATGGCATCGCGCACTGGCTTGGAAGCCGGAATGCCGCGCTCGACGCTGAGCACCTTTCCGGCCTCAACATCGGCAACGTAGTAACTCAGCAACTTTGCGGTATCCTCGGCGATCTTGGTGGTCGCGGCGATGCTGAACATCTGCGAGGGTTTCAGGTACTGGCCGGATTTGGTTCCGGGGGCTCCGGCCGGATACATCGCGATGTCCAAGCGGCTCTTGTTCAATGCCTGATAGCCGACCAGCTGGTTGGAATTGGCAAACGAAACCGCGGATTTTCCGGTTGTGAGGCCGCTGGTATCGATGTCGGATTTGTCCAGCGCCTGCACTTCGGGCGGCAGACAACTGCCCTGCGTCCGCATGCTCTGCCAGAAGCCGAACCAATCGGACATGTCGGCCGCATCAGCGCCGAACCGCCCCTCGGCGGTGTACATCTGCTTGCCGCGCTCGCGCAGCCAGACTTCCAACGCGGGGCCAGAGCCACCGGCATCGTTCATGCCCCAGTACCCCGGCCGGTTTGCCGCCTTGGTCAGCACCGCCGTGCGCTTACCCAGCTCCTCCCAACTCATCGGCCAATCCGGCAGACCGATGCCAAATTTTTCGAACGCCGCGCGATCATAGACCAGCGAGGTCGAGTTCAGGCCGAGGCTGACACCGTAGATCTTGCCGTCCACCTTGCCGCCGTCGATCGACTGCTGGGTAAACCCGCCCAGGTCCAGTTGCTTGCCGACAAAGCCATCCAGAGGCAGCAGCGCATGGCGGCGCGCGTAATCAAAGATGTAGCCGTAATCCATCTGGATCAGGTCTGCCATATTGCGGCCGGCCGCCTGCGTTGCCAGCCGGGTCCAGTAATCGCCCCAGCCCAGCGTTTCGCCAACGATGCTCACCGAAGGATTCGCCTTCATATACATCTCGGCGACCTTGTTGGTACGGTCGGCCCGGTCCTTTGCACCCCACCAATACGAGCGGATGCGGGTCGTTGCCTGTGCGCGCGCCGGCATAACCGCCAGGCCCAGCGTCGCCGCTGTGCCGCCAAGGAATCCACGTCGATTCGTGCTCATCCCGCTTCCCCCGTGTGCGCACCTACCTTTCCGGTGGTGCAATTTGCTGTCTGCCAGGCACATTCCCAGCCGCAAAAGTTAACGCTAGCATTGCTCGCAATGGCCGGTTTGACAAGCAGCGGCAGCTTGGGGAAAGCACCTTGAAGAAATACGCGATCGTCGGCGTGGGCCACAGGTCCTACATGTATCTGGGGGCGCTCGTCGGCGAACATGCCGCAGACGGCGAACTCGTGGGGTTATGCGACAGCAATCCCGGCCGGCTCGATGCCGCAATCGCCTATATCGGCCGCCCGGTGCCGCGTTTCGCCCCTGATGCGTTCGAGACCATGCTGGCGGAAACCGGGACGGAACGGGTCATCGTCACCGTGCCGGATAACATCCACGCTGAGTATATCGTTCGCGCGTTGGAGTTCGGTTGCGACGTGATCACCGAAAAGCCGCTGACGATGGATGCCGTCTCGATCGGCCGCATCGCCGAGGCCCGCCGCCGGACTGGGCGTGCGGTGATCGTTGGCTTCAACTACCGCTACTCACCCGTGCGCACCTTGCTCAAGCAGGTCCTGATGTCCGGCATCATCGGCCATGTGCAGTCCGCCACGTTCGAATGGCTGCTGGATACCCATCACGGCGCCGATTATTTCCGGCGTTGGCACCGCACCAAGGCGAATTCCGGCGGGCTGTTCGTGCACAAGGCGACGCATCATTTCGACTTGCTGAATTGGTGGCTCGGCACCACCGCAAGGCGGGTTACCGCTCGCGGCCGGCGCGTGTTCTATCTGCCGGAGATCGGTGATGCTTTGGGTTTCGAAGGACGCGGCGAGCGCTGCACTGGATGCCCTGTTTTCGCCCGCTGCGGTTTCCGGCTGGACATCCCGTCGAGCCGCCATCTGACCTCGCTGTATGCCGAGACCGAGCAACACGACGGCTATCTGCGCGACAAATGCGTGTTCAGCGCCGATATCGACATCGAGGATTCGATGAACGCCATCATCGACTACCAGAACGGCGTCGTCGCGAATTACACACTGACGGCCTACAACCCCTGCGAAGGCTACCGCGTGGTGTTCGACGGGACGCGGGGGCGGGCCGAACTGCTGAACGTCGAGCGGCCGTACGTGCAGCCCGACGGCAGACTGGTCTGCCCTGCCCTGCCCGAGACCAACCGCATCACCGTGCAGCCGCACTTCGCCCGCAGCTACCAACTCGCCTTGCCGCCCAGCGACGGCACCCATGGCGGCGGCGACAGCGTGATGCTGCGTCGCCTGTTCCGCGACGCTTCGAATGACCAATATGGCCATGTTGCCGACGACCGCGCCGGCGCCTGGTCGGCCCTGGTGGGCATCGCTGCCAACGCGTCGCTCGCCACCGGCATGCCGGTCGATCTGGCTACCTTGGCGGCCGACGTGCCGACACCGGACTACGCGCCGGAACCGTTCGGCCCGCAGGCGATCTGGCGGGAGTTCGATCCCGCGCGCTATGCTTTCCTGGACGGCGCCACGATCATGTGAGGCTTACCATGGCTGCAAATCCTCCCCCCGGAATCTTCGGCCATAACCGCACCATGGTGACGCCGCACTACGCGGTCATGCCGCCCGAGGGCATCCTGGACAGCAGGCTGCCGGGGTTTCGCCATACGATTCTGCGGTTTCAGACCTCGCCGCAGATGGGGGCACGGTTTGCCCAGGCGTTGATCGAGATCGCCGCGGACGGCGGCACGACCACGCCGCTGAACGATGGGCTGGAGCATTTTTTCTACGTGCTGTCCGGCACGCTGGTGATCAACGCCGGGCCGATGATCAAGCATCTCGACGAGGGCGGCTTCGCCTATATTCCGGCGGGCGCGCAGATCTCACTGCGCGCCGAAGCCGGTGCCGTAAAGGCCATCTGGATCAAGCGGCCGTACGAGCCTGTCGAGCATGTCAACCACCCCAACATCCATTTCGGCCATCGCAACAGCGTAGAGCGCCGGTTGAAGCACACCGACGGACGGGCCTGGCAGCATCTGTTGCCGGATGACGATATGGCCTTCGACATGGCGGTGAATATTCTCAGCTTCGCGCCCGGCACCTATTTCCCCTTCGTCGAAACTCACATCATGGAGCATGGGCTCTACATGCTGAACGGCCAGGGGCTGTACCTGCTCGGCCGGGAGTGGCATGAGTGCTGGACCGGCGATTTCATCTGGATGGGGCCGTATGTGCCGCAGCAGTTTTATTGCACCGGCTGGGGCGAGGCGTCGTACCTGCTCTACAAGGATATCAACCGCGACGTGCGCTTCGGATAGCTGCGTATGGACGCGTCCGCTGCGATGCCCGACACTGCAAGCGGAAACGGAAGGAAGCAGGTGTGGCGTCGGTTGAGCTACAAGGAATCCGCAAGGCTTACGGCAAGCTGACGGTGGCGGACGGGATCGACCTGTCGATCCGTCATGGCGAACTGGTGTGTCTGCTCGGCCCGTCAGGTTGCGGCAAGACGACCACGTTGCGGTTGATCGCAGGCTTCATCGCGCCGGATGCCGGGCAGATCCTGGTCGGCGGCAAGCGCCTGTCCGGGCCCGGGCAGGCCGAGCCGCCGGAAAAGCGCAACATGTCGATGATTTTCCAGAGCTACGCGCTGTGGCCGCACATGACGGTGGCCGAGAACGTGGCCTATGGGCTGAAGTTGCGCCGGCTGCCCTCGGCGGAGGTTGAGCGCAAGGTGGATGCGATGCTGAAGGTCGCCAAGCTGCGGCCGCTGGCCAGCCGCTATCCTGGCGAGCTGTCGGGTGGGCAGCAGCAGCGTGTGGCGCTGGCGCGGGCGCTGGCGGTGGAGCCGGAGACGCTGCTGCTGGATGAGCCGCTGTCCAACCTCGACACCAATCTGCGCGAGGAGATGCGCTTCGAGATCCGCCGCCTGCATGACGAGTTCCGTTACACCACCGTCTACGTCACACACGACCAGCTGGAGGCGATGACCACCGCCGACCGCATCGTGGTGATGAATGCCGGCCGCATCGAACAGATCGGATCGCCGGAGGACATTTTCCTGCGCCCGCAATCGGAATTCGTCGCGCGCTTCATCGGCGGCACCAACATCCTGCGCGGCACCGCTTCCGGGCGAACCGTGCAAGCGGGCGCGCTCGCCATCCATTGGGAGCTTGGCGAGGGCGGCGAGATCGTGTCGATCCGCCCGCATGAGATCGAACTCGCCACCACCGCCCCCGATGGCCCGAACGTGTTCCCCGGCACCGTGCTGCGGCACACCTATATCGGCGCGCAGCGTGACTACCTGATCGATCTCGGCGACACGCAGATCCGCGTCGTGACCGCGCTGGAACAGCATTTCGAGCCCGGCAGCCAGGTGTTCGTGCGCCTGCCGCCCCGTCGCTGCCGCGCGCTGGTCCGATGACGCGCGGCTTCGACTTTTCCCGCCTGCTGTTTGCGGGCGTGGCGCTGGTGTTGGCGCTGCTGGTGGTGCTGCCGATCGGCTGGCTGGCGTATTACAGCGTTACCGATGCCGATGGCGGGCTGACGTTGGCGAACTTCGTCAAGCTGGTGACCGAACCCGCGATGCGCAAGCCGGTGGTGATCACCTTGCAGATCGCGGTGTTCTCCTCGCTGGGCGCATGTGTGGTCGCTGTGCCGCTGGCCTGGCTGGTGGCGCGCACCGACCTGCCATTGCGCCGCACCATTCGCGCTTTGGTCACCGCCAGTTTCGTCACCCCGCCTTTCCTCGGCGCCGTCGCCTGGGAATTGCTGGCGGCGCCGAATTCCGGGCTGTTGAACCAGTGGGCGCGCTGGTTGTTCGGCATGGACGATTATGACTACGTGTTCGACATCTACACCGCCGAAGGGCTGATGTTCTGCATCGGCTGCTACACTTTCCCCTATGTGTTCACCCTGCTGGCCAATGCACTCGACAATATCCCCGCCGATCTCGACGACGCCTCGCACATTCTGGGCGGCGGCGCCTGGGTGACGCTGCGGCGGATCACGTTGCCGCTGATCCTGCCCTCGATCCTCGCCGGCACGCTGGTCGCGTTTCTGCAGGCACTGACCATCTTCGGCACCCCGGCCATCCTCGCGCTGCCGGCCGGTTTCCACACCCTGACCACGAAGATCTGGAGCCTGTTCCAGGTGCCGCCGCAGCCGCATCTGGCCGCCGCCGCGGCGTTGCCGATGCTGCTGCTGACGCTTGGGGTGTTGCAGTTGCAGCGCTGGCTGCTCGGCCGACGCTCCTACGTGCTGGTCGGCGGCAAGAACTCGCCGCCGCGGCGGCTTGCGCTGGGCTGGTGGAGCGGGCCGGCGCTGATCCTGTGCCTGCTGATCATGATGAACCCGATCTTTCTGCCCTATGGCGCGCTGGTGAAGGCAGCCATCGTCAACAATATTTCGGATTCGCTGTCCTGGAGCACGCTGTCGGCGCGGCACCTGCACTTCATCCTGTGGGAGTTCTCCGGCACGCGTGACGCCATGGTGAACACCATGATCCTGGGCGTTGGCAGCGCCAGCATCGTCACCTTCATCGCGCTGGTCACCGGCTATCTCGCACATCGCCAGCTGGTTCCCGGTCACCGCTTCCTGCCGGCGCTGGCGATGGCGCCGATCGCCGTGCCCGGCATCGTCATGGGCGTCGGCCTGTTCCTGGTCTATACCCGCCCACCGTTCATGCTGTACGGCTCGCTCTCCATCCTGGTGCTGGCGTTCGTGACGCTGGAGATGCCGGCCGGGTTTCAGCAGGTTCAGGCGGCGATGCGCGGGCTGCATGTCGAACTTGAGGAAGCCAGCCGCATTTTCGGCGCCACCCGTTTGCAGGCTCTGCGGCAGATCACGGCGCCGCTGCTGCGCACCACGATCATCGCCACTTGGAGCATTGTCTTCATCGGCGTGATCCGCGAGCTCTCGGCCACCATCCTGCTGACCACGTCGAACACCAAGGTGATTTCCGTGGTGATCTACGATCTTAACGAAAGCGGCGAACTCGGCGCCATCGCGGTGCTCGGCCTGTTCCTGCTCGTTGTCACCTTTGCCATTGTTCTCACAGTCAACCGTCTGCCGATCCTGGGCGGGCGGGTGCAACGCTAGGGATAGAGCCATGAACCAAACAGAATATGCCGGCGGCAAGATGCTGGCCTCGGTGGCCGACGGCGTCGGCACCGTCACCTTCAACCAGCCGGAAAAGCGCAACGCCATGTCGATGGAGATGTGGTCTGGCTTCGGCGAAATCCTGCAATCCTTCGCGGCAGACCCGGCCGTGCGCGTTGTCGTGCTGACCGGCGCTGGCGACAAGGCCTTCGTCTCTGGCGCCGATATCAGCCAGTTCGAAAAGAACCGCGGCGATTCGGAAGCCCGCGAGGAATACGACCGGCTGACCGCGTTCGGCCGCAAGACGTTCGAGACCTTCGGCAAGCCGACCATCGCCCGCATCCAGGGCTTCTGCATCGGCGGCGGCTTGGCCATCGCGATGAACGCCGATCTGCGCATCGCCTCCGACGACAGCCGCTTTGGCATTCCGGCCGCCAAGCTTGGAATTTCCTACAACTATGCCTCGGTCCGCCGTCTGGTCACCCTGGTCGGCCCGGCCGAGGCGCGCATGCTGCTGTTCACCGGCGAACTGATCGGCGCGGCAGAAGCCCGTCAGATCGGCCTGATCAACCGCGTGGTAACGCTGGATCAGCTCGACAGCATTGTCGCCAAGCTCGCCCGCACCATCGCGGGCAACGCGCCGATCTCGGTCGCCTCGATGAAGTTCACTATCGCCGAAGCCGCCAAGGACGAATCCGGCGCCGACCTCGCCGCGATCAACGCCAGCATCGCCAAGTGCTTCGACAGCAACGACTACCGCGAAGGCCGCAACGCGTTCCGCGAGAAGCGCAAGCCGGTGTTCAGCGGCACATGAGTTGGAATTGACAACCGGCGCCGCTCCGCGAAACTCAAGAAAATACCAGGGAGAAATGCCATGAAACAGATCCGCCTCAGTCGCCGCGCGCTGCTGGCCGTGCCTGCCGCCGCCCTGGCCGGCCCCGCCCGCGCCGACGGCGTCACGCCTGAGCTCGTTGCCGCCGCGGTCAAGGAAGGCACTGCCGTCTTCCTCACCTCGATCGACCTGCCGGTTGCCCAGCGTATGGTCAGCGATTTTCAGGAACAGTATCCCGGCATCCGCATCCAGCTCGAACGTTCGGGCGCGGAGCGGGTGCTGCAGCGCATCGAGCAAGAATACAGCAGCAACATCAAGGCCGCCGACGTCGTCGAAAGCTCCGATGTCACCATGTTCCTGCGCTGGAAAAAGAAAACCTGGCTGGCGAAATATGTCCCAACGGATGTCGGCCGCTTCTGGCCCGCCGAGGAGCGCGACCCCGATGGCCAATACGCCGCGGTGCGCACCACGCTGAGCGTGATCGCCTACAACTCCAAGCAGGTGAAGGCCGAGGACGCGCCGAAAAGCTTTGCCGACCTGTTGCTGCCAAAATGGAAGAACCGCATGGTCAAGGCCCATCCGGGCTACAGCGGCACCATCGTCACCTCCACCTTCGCCACCGCCAAGGCGCTCGGCTGGCCGTACTTCGACGCGCTGGCGAAGCAGCGCATCCTGCAGGTGCAATCCGCCTCCGATCCGCCGAAGAAGGTGGCTCAGGGCGAACGCTCGATCATGGTCGACGGCGCCGAATATACCTCGTTCTACCTCAAAGACGCGGGCAACCCGGTCGAGGTGGTCTATGCCACCGAGGGCTCGCCGCTGATCTCCGGCCAGGTTGCGGTGATGAAGGAAGCCCCACACCCCAACGCCGCCCGGCTGTTCGCCGATTACTGCTTCTCCAGCCGCTGTCAGCAGTTGATGGCGGACCTCGGCGGCACCCGCTCCTTC
This sequence comes from uncultured Rhodospirillales bacterium, assembly GCA_903881515.1. Taxonomy (GTDB): domain Bacteria; phylum Pseudomonadota; class Alphaproteobacteria; order Acetobacterales; family Acetobacteraceae; genus CAIRTN01. Next base: position 12,699 of record CAIRTN010000163.1, read on the forward strand.
CACCCTGACGTGAAGCTTGCTCCCGGCCGCAAGAAGCTGTCGGAGATCAAGGTGCTGCGTTCCGATCCAGTGGAACTCGAAGCCGCCACCGAGGAAGTGAAGAAGAAATACACCGAGTATTTCGGTGTCTGATCGCCCGAAGACCCACAGCGAGCGCATCGCCGCCTGGCTCGTCTCCGCAGCCGTGCCGGCGGCGTGCGTCACCACTGCGCGCAACCTGCTGCTTGACGTCGCCGGGCTCTGCGTTGCCGCGCGCGGTCAGGATTATGTCCTGGCCACACGCGGCGCGCTCGACCCCGGCGGCGCCTGCACCGCGCTTGGCCATACCGGCGGCTGGAGCGCGTTCGACGCCGCCCTGCTCAACGGCACCGCCGCGCATGGCGAGGACTATGACGACACCTTCGAGGGCGGCCCGGTGCATTCCGGCGCCGTCCTCGTGCCCGCCCTGCTCGCCATCGCCGAACGCGACGGCCTGTCTGGTGCCGCCGTGGTGCGTGGCCTGGTGCTGGGTTCCGAGATTCTCTGCCGCCTCAGCCTCGTCGCCCCCAAGGCGATCCACAAGGCCGGCTTTCACCCCACCGCGGTGATCGGCGCCATCTCGGCCGCCGCCGCCGTTGGCACCGCGCTCAATCTGCCCGCCGGGCAGATCGCGCATGCCATCGGCATTGCCGGCAGCATGGCCTCGGGCATCATCGAATACCTGGCCGACGGCTCCTGGACCAAGCGGATGCATGCCGGCTGGGCCGCGCAATCGGGCATCCGCGCCGCGCTTATGGCCAAAGGCGGCTTCATCGGACCGCTCAGCGTGCTGGAAGGCACGCACGGCTTCTTCAGGGCGTTCGCCCCCTCCGTCACCCCGGATTACACCAAGCTGTTCGACGGCCTGGGCGAAACCTGGGTGACGCCCACCATCGCCTTCAAGCCCTATGCCTGCGGCACGATGACGCAGCCCTTCATTGATTGCGGCATCGCGCTGCGCGCCAGCGGCATCGCCGCCACCGACATCGCCGATATCGTCTGTGATGTCGGCGAAGGCACCGTGCACCGCCTGTGGGACCCGCTGAGCCTGAAGCACAGCCCGCCCACCCCTACGCCGCCAAGTTCAGCACCCCGTTCTGCATCGCCGTCGGCTACATGGATGGCCGCGCCGGGTTGGGCCAGTTCACTGAAGACCGCATCCGCGATCCCGACCTCCTCGCCCTCTGCCGCAAGATCCGCTACCGCGTCGATCCCGACAACGAATACCCGCGCAATTTCACCGGCCATCTGCGCGCCACCCTGCATGACGGCAGCGTGCACGAATTCCGCCAGCCGCATATGCGCGGCGGCGCCCGCGACCCGCTTGTTCAGGCCGAGATCGAAGCCAAGTTCCACGACAATTGCCGCTTCGGCGGCTGGGACGACAGTGCCGCCGCCGCCCTGCATGCCCGCCTGATCAGCCTGTTCGAACAGCCTGATCTGACCGCCCTGAAGGAGTTCCGAATTTGACCGAACTGACCGGACAGGTCGCCGTCGTTACCGGCGCCGCACGCAATATCGGCCGCGCCATCGCCATCGACCTCGCCCGCGGCGGCGCCGACATCGTGGTGCACGCCAACACCTCGATGGAGGCCGCGGCGGAAACCGTCCGCCTCGTGCAGGCCGAGGGCCGCCGCGCCATCCTCGCCGGCGGCGACGTCACCAGCGAAGCAGACATGACCGCCCTGATGCAAACCGCCACCACCGCCTTCGGCCGCATCGACATCCTGGTGAACAACGCCGCCCTGCGCCGGGAGACCAAATTCGAAGATCTCACCTACGCCGAATGGCGCGAGGTGCTGTCGGTCATCCTCGACGGCGCCTTCCTAACCGCCAAGGCCGCCCTGCCCGCGCTGAAGGCCGCAGGCGGCGGCAGCATCATCAATCTCGGCGGCATGTCGGCGCATACCGGCACCAGCGAGCGCGCCCATGTCGTTACCGCCAAGACCGGCATTGTCGGGCTCACCCGGGCGCTGGCGCATGACCTCGCGCCGTTCAACATCACCGCCAATTGCGTCGTCCCCGGCCTGATCGACACCATCCGCGGCAAGTCTGGCCACGGTAGCAATTCTCTGACAGCCGCCCGTACTCCGCTCGCCGGCCGCAAGGGTCGTCCGGAGGAAGTCGCCTCCATGGTCCGCACCCTGGCCGGCCCGCAGTCGCGCTACGTCACTGGCCAGACCATCCACGTCAACGGCGGCGCGTTCCTGGTCTAGAACGGCACCCGTCCGCTACTGCGGGCCGCGCGCCGGCAGGCAGAAGGCAAAATCGCAGCCCTGCTCGGCCTGGGTGACCTGCTCGATATACAGCCGCAGATAGCCGCGGTCCGATCCCGGATGCGCCGGCGGCGGCACCCAGGCCGCCCGGCGCGCTGCCAGCTCGGCATCGCTTACCAGAAGGTCGATCCGCCGCCCCTCGGCATCCAGCCGGATGCGATCGCCATTGCGCACCAGGCCCAGCGGCCCGCCGTCGGCGCTTTCCGGGCTCATATGCAGCACGATGGTGCCAAACGCGGTGCCGGACATCCGGGCGTCGGAAATCCGCACCATGTCCTTCACTCCCGCACGCGCCAGTTTCTTCGGGATCGGGATGTAGCCGGCCTCTGGCATCCCCGGCGCGCCTTTCGGCCCGGCGTTGCGCAGCACCAACACGTCATCGGCCGTCACATCCAGGTCGGGATCATCGAGCCGGGTCGTCATGTCCTCGATGCCGTCGAACACCACGGCGCGGCCCTCATGCTGCATCAGTCGCGCGGTTGCCGCCGAACGCTTCAGCAGCGCGCCACCCGGCGCCAGGTTGCCCGCCAGCACCGCCAGCCCGCCGCCGACCGCAATCGGATCGGCCGCACTGCGGATCACCGTCTGCCCCGGCACGTCCTCGGCCCCGGCGGCATAGTCGGCGAGCGTTCCGCCCGCCACGGTCAATGTCGCGAGATCGATGTGCGGAGCAATTTCCTTCAACAGCTTCGGCATCCCGCCGGCCCAGTGAAAATGCTCCATGTAGTGGTCGCCTGATGGCTTCAGGTCGACCAGAACCGGCACGTCCAGCCCCAGCCGATCGAATTCCGCGAGATCGATATCGATCCCCAACCGCCCGGCCACAGCGGTGAAATGGATCACCGCGTTGGTCGAGCCGCCGATCGCCTGTAGCACCGCGAAGGCATTGCGGAAGGCAGCCTTGGTCATGATCTGCCGCGGCGTGCGGCCGGAGGCGGCGAGCTTCACCGCCGCGGCACCCGACGCCTCGGCGGCCCGGATGCGATCGGCATGCGTCGCCGGGATCGAGGCCGCGCCCGGCAGGCACATGCCCAGCGCCTCGACCATGCAAGCCACGGTGCTGGCAGTGCCCATCACCATGCAGGTGCCCTTGGTCGGCGCCAGCCGGTCGGTGAGCTGGTCGATCTCGTCGGCGTCGATCTCGCCGGCGCGGTATTTCGCCCACATCCGCCGGCAATCGGTGCAGGCGCCCAGCACCTCGCCCTTGTGATGGCCCACCAGCATCGGCCCGGTCGGCAGCACAATCGCCGGGATGTCAGCGCTCGCCGCCCCCATCAACTGCGCCGGCAGCGTCTTGTCGCAACCACCGATCAGCAGCACCGCATCCATCGGCTGGGCGCGGATCATCTCCTCGGTATCCAGCGCCATCAGGTTGCGCAGGAACATCGAAGTTGGGTGCGAGAAGCTCTCGTGGATCGAGATCGTCGGGAACACCATCGGCAGGCCGCCGGCCAGCATCACGCCGCGCTTTGCCGCCTCGATCAGATCGGGCACATTGCCGTGGCACGGATTGAAGTCGCTGTAGGTATTGGTAACGCCGACAATCGGCCGATCCAGAGCGTCCTCGGAATAGCCCATCGCCTTGATGAAGGCACGGCGCAGGAACAGCGAGAACCCCGCATCCCCATAGCTGGTCAAACCCTTGCGAAGGCCGGTGGGCATGGCGGAACTCCTAGTTCACGGCGAAGAAGTGAAGCTGGACACCGGCTGGATGCCGGGCGGCCGAGCAGATGACGATGGTGCGGTTCAGCCAGTCATGCGGACCGGGATTGGTTTCAAAATGCGTGGCGCCGCGGAAATAGATCAACGCGGGATCGACCTGCTCCCCCGCGTTCAGCCGCGCCAGCACTTCGGGCGGCCCGTGGCGATAGGCACGGTTGACCACGCCGATCAGCGTGCCGTCATCGGCCTCGATGGTATAGCGCGCGGTCAGATCGAACACATTATCGGCGCTGACGATCTGCCAATCCGCCCCGCCTGGGATCACCCGGCCATTCAACCGCGGGCCATGCACCACGCCGCCGGTGATCGGGATGATCCGCCGCTTTCCGGTTGGCACCTGTCCGGCTTCGATGACGGGCGATACCGAGACCTCGGCGGTAAAGACATACTGTAGCGATGGTGCGATCATGCAGTCCCTCCGGGCGCGGCCATGCTGCGGCGCTTGCGGAGCAACGGCAATAGCGTCGCGTGATACAAGCTATGCGGCGGATCATCGGGGAGCGGGGCGTGCCACCTACACTGCAATGGTCGATCGAAGACGGCGTCGCCATCCTCAGGCTCTGCCGGCCGGAAAAGCGCAACGCGCTGGATGACATCACTGTCCGCGGCGTCGAGGATTTCTTCACCGACCCGCCGGAGGGTGCGCGTGCCGTCGTGATCCACGGCGAAGGCGCGCATTTCTGTGCCGGGCTGGACCTGTCGAGCCTCACCGAGCGCGACGCTGAGGCGGGCATTCACCATTCCCGGCTCTGGCACCGCGCTTTCAGCCGGATCGAGTTCGGGCGTCTGCCCACCTTCGTCGTGCTGCACGGCGCCACGGTCGGCGGTGGGTTGGAACTCGCCGCGGCCTGCCATGTCCGCATCGCCGAGGAGAGCGCGTTCTATGCCCTACCCGAGGGCAGTCGCGGCATCTACGTCGGCGGCGGCGCGTCGGTGCGGCTCAGCCGGTTGATCGGCGTGGCGCGGATGATGGACATGATGCTGACCGGCCGCACCTATGGCGCGCGGGAGGGCGAGGTGCTGGGCTTTTCGCAATACGTTGTGCCTCCCGGCGAGGGGCTGGCCAAGGCAATCGCACTGGCGCGCCGTGCGGGGGAGAATGCGCCGCTGACCAACTACGCTATCCTGCAAGCCCTGCCGCGCATCGCCGGGGCCGATCCGGAAACCGGATTGCTGATGGAAAGCCTGATCTCCGCCATCGCCCAGGACTCGAAAGAGGCCAAGTCGCGCCTGGCGGCTTTCCTGGAGGGGCGTGCCGCCAAGGTGTCGCATGGCTAAGGTCCGCCCGGTTCACCTGGGCCCCGTCGAAGCAACATTCACCCAACGCGATGACGGCGCGCTGCTCGTCGAATGCCCGCACCCGATGCCCCCCTATCCCGCACGGCTGACAGAGCGGTTGGTCCACTGGGCCAATGTCGCGCCTGACCGGGTGTTTCTGGCGCGGCGCGGGGAGGATCGCGCGTGGGTGAAGGTGACCTATGCCGAAGCCTATCGCTGCGTCCGTGCCATCGCCGGAGCATTACTGGCGCGTGGCCTGTCGGCGGAGCAGCCGGTGGCCATCCTGTCCGGGAATGGCATCGAGCATGCGCTGATCGGGCTCGCCTGCCTGCATAGTGGCATCCCGTATATTCCGGTCTCTGTGGCTTACTCTTTGATCTCGACCGACCACTCCAAGCTGAAACACATCATCGCCCAGACGACACCCGGCCTGGTCTTCGCCGAGAATGCGTCGGCTTTCGCCAAGGCGATCTCGGCCGCGGTTCCCGAGCACGTCGAGATCGCAGCAGTACGTGGCACGGTGCCCGGACGGACGGTGACGCCTTATGACGCATTGACGGCACACGCCGAGACCGGCGTCGATGCCGCCTTCGCGGGGACCGGGCCAGATACCATTGCCAAGATCCTCTACACGTCGGGCTCGACCGGCCAGCCGAAAGGCGTGATCAACACCCAGCGCATGCTGTGCGCCAATCAGATCCAGCTGCTGTTCTCCCTGCCGTTCATGGCCGAGGAGCCACCGGTGCTGGTGGACTGGCTGCCCTGGAATCACACCTTCGGCGGCAACCACAACACCGGCCTCGTGCTGTTCAACGGCGGCACGCTGTACATCGACGACGGCAAGCCACTGCCCGGTCCGTTGATGGAGGAGAGCATCGCCAACCTGCGCGAGATCTCGCCCACCATCTATTTCAACGTGCCCAAGGGCTACGAGGAACTGGTGCGCTACCTCGCCGCCGAAACGGGCTTGCGCGAGACGTTCTTCACGCGCGTGCGGCTGACCTTCTATTCCGGCGCCGGCCTCGCGCAGCATGTCTGGGACGAGATGGCGCGTCTGGCGCAGGCAACCATCGGCGAGACCATCACCATGTTGACCGGCCTCGGCTCGACCGAGACCGCGCCCTTCGCCGTGGTTTGCCGCGCCGACTGCGCCGGCTCCGGCGTCGTCGGGCTGCCGGTGGCGGGGGTGTCGCTCAAGCTGGTGGCAAATGGCGATAAACAGGAGGCACGGATCAAAGGGCCGAACGTAACGCCGGGCTACTGGCGCGACCCGGTCAAGACCGCCGAGGCGTTTGACGCCGAGGGCTGGTACAAATTCGGCGATGCCCTGCGCTTCGTCGATCCCGCCCGCCCGGAACTCGGCTTCGCGTTCGACGGACGGGTGACGGAGGATTTCAAGCTGGTCACCGGCACCTGGGTCAGCGTCGGGCCGCTGCGCGCGCGGATCGTCGCCGCCGGCGCGCCTTGGGTGCGCGATGCGGTGATCGCCGGAATCGATCAGGATTATATCGCAATCCTGGTGGTCCCCGACGCCGCGCTCGGCCTGCCCACCGACAGCTTGCGGGCCGGACTGCAGGAATTGCTGCACGATCTGGCGAAACTGGCGACCGGCACCTCCAGCCGGGTGGAGCGCGCCGCGCTGCTGACCGATGCTCTCTCGATCGATGCCGGCGAGGTCACCGACAAGGGCTCGCTGAACCAGCGCGCGGTGCTGCGCCATCGCGCGGCGTTGGTCGCGGCATTGTATGGCGAACCGCCACCGGCTTTCGTCGTGGCATTGCAGGGAGACACGCGATGAGCCTTGCCGCCACCTGGAACGACGCCTGGCTGCTGGAAGGCGTGCGGACACCGTTCGCCGATTATGCCGGCGCCTTTGCGCAGGTCTCGCCGACCGATCTCGGCATCAAGGCGGCACGCGCGGTGCTGGCGCGGGCCAATGCCGATCCGGCTGAAATCGGTACCGTGATTACCGGCAATATGGCTCAGGCCAGTTTCGATACGTACATGCTGCCGCGCCATATCGGGCTGTATGCCGGCGCACCGGTCGAGACGCCGGCGCATATGGTGCAGCGGGTATGCGGCACCGGCATCGAGGTGCTGATGCAGGCCGCCGACGCGACCACGCATCGTGGGGTCGGCTTGGCATTGTGCGTCGGCGCCGAGTCGATGTCGCGCAACCCAGTTTCCGCTTACACGCACCGCAACGGCTTCCGCATGGGGCAGGTCGAGTTCAAGGATTTTCTGTGGGAGGCCCTGCTCGACCCCGCTGCCGGCGTGACCATGGGCGGCACGGCGGAGAACCTGGCACGGCGATATCAGATTGGCCGCGAGGACGTGGACAGCTTCGCCGCACGCAGCTTCGATCGCGCGGTGGCGGCACAGCAGAGCGGGTTCCTCGACGGGGAGATCGTGCCCGTTTCCAGCGAGGTGTTCAGCCGCGACGGCCTGCATGACCGCGCCATCCGGCTGGATCGCAAGACCGGCACTGTCACTGCCGATACCCATGTTCGTCCTTCTCCGGTCGAAACCCTTGCCAAACTGCGCCCGGCCTTCGGCGGGGTGCAGACCGGCGGCAATTCCTCCGCGGTGGTCGACGGTGCGGCGGCGGCATTGGTGTGCTCTGGCGCTTACGCTGCGAGCCATGGCCGTGAGCCGTTGGCCCGGATGGTGGCTGGCGTTGCGGTGGGCTGCGCGCCAGAGGTCATGGGCATCGGCCCGGTTCCGGCGATCGAGGCCCTGCTGGCACGCTGCGGCCTCGCTCTGAACGATATCGGCCGTTTCGAAATCAACGAGGCTTTCGGCGCACAGGTGATGGCCTGTGCGCGGGCATTGCGGCTTGACGCGGCGCGGCTGAACGTCAATGGCGGTGCGATCGCCATCGGCCATCCGCTGGGGGCAACCGGCGTGCGGCTGGCGGTCACGCTGGCGCGCGAATTGCGGCGTGCCGGGCTGCGCTATGGTATCGCTGCGGCCTGCATCGGCGGCGGGCAAGGGATCGCCCTGCTGATCGAAAATCCTGACCATACGGAGACGAACTGATGAATCTGCAAGGTGTTCCCGCCCTGGTGACCGGCGGGGCCTCCGGCCTCGGCGGCGCGACCGCCACTGCGTTGGCCGCCGCCGGCGCCAAGGTAACGGTGCTGGATATCAACCGCGACGCCGCGAGCGCCATGGCCGAGCGCATCGGCGGCATCGGCATAGCCTGTGACGTGGCCGATGCCGACAGCGCCGAAGCCGCCGTCGCCCAGGCCGCCGCCGCGCATGGGCCGGCACGCATACTGGTCAATTGCGCCGGGATCGGCACCGCCGGGCGGATTGTCGGGCGTGACGGCCCGCTGGGCCTGCCGGCCTATGAGAAAGTGATCCGGGTCAATCTGATCGGCACGTTCAACCTGCTGCGCATCGCCAGCCAAGCTATGAGCACGCTGGACCCGCTGGAAGACGGCGAGCGCGGGGTGATTATCAACACCGCCTCGGTCGCCGCCTATGACGGACAGATCGGCCAGGCCGCCTACGCCAGCAGCAAAGCCGGCGTCGTCGGGCTGACGTTGCCAGCCGCACGCGAACTGGCACGCTTCGGGGTGCGGGTGATGACCATTGCTCCCGGCCTGTTCCTGACGCCGATGCTGAAATCGCTGCCCGAGGACATCCAGGCCAGCCTGGGCGCCTCGGTCCCCTTCCCGCCCCGGCTCGGCACGCCCGAGGAATACGCTGCGCTCGCGCTGCACATCATCGGCAACCGGATGCTGAACGGCGAGACAATCCGCCTGGACGGCGCGTTGCGGATGGCGCCGCGCTAGGTTCAAGCAGCAACATCGGTGACCGAGGCCAGCAGCGACGCAATATCGTTGGACTGGGTATCAGGGCTCATGAAACGGAGATGTAAGTGGCCAGCATCGTCGACCGTGACCCGCTCGGCATCGATGGCGAGGCGGCCGACCTGCAAGCTGAAACGCCCCTGCGGCAGCTCGCCGATCCCCCGCACGCAGGCGCCTGAGCGTGAAATATCGGTCAGCATCCCATCCGCTGCCGGCTTGCCAACCACGGCGATACGGCAGGGCTGGTTGATAGGGTAGCGCGGGAAGGCACGCCGGGAGACATCGTCGGTCGAGGTGCGAACGGCGCGGATGACGGCACCGCGCAGGTCGCGCATCGCCTCGCCCAGCGTGGTGATCGCGTTGCGCACCTCGCGCGATTGGATGCCCGATTCTCCTGCCTCGCGGGCAACATCGGTGATCAGCCTGGTGACGGACTGGTTCGCCTGCGCGGTCTGGCCGACATGGCGGGCAATTTCGGCGGTGGCGGCACTTTGCTGCTCGACCGCCGCGGCGATTGAGCTGCTGACCTGATTGATCTCACCGATCGAGCCGCTCATCGCCTGAACCGCGCGCACCGCATTTTCAGTTGCGGTGCGGATGGCCGTCAATTCGCTGCCGATTTCGTGCGTCGCACGGGCGGTCTGTGCGGCGAGGCTTTTGACCTCCCCCGCTACCACGGCAAAGCCGCGCCCGGCCTCGCCAGCCCGCGCCGCCTCGATCGTGGCGTTCAACGCCAGGAGGTTGGTGCGGGCGGCAATCCCGGTGATCAACTCGGCAACGTCACCGACACGACGTGTTTGTCCGGCAAGTGTTTCGATCACTTGCAGCAGTTGATCACCGCCTTGGACGGCACGCTCAGAGATGCGCGAGGCCTGCACAACCTGCTGCGAAATTTCATGGATCGAGGCCGAGAGCTGCTCGGCGGCGCTGGCGACAGTCTGCGTCGTGGCCATCGCCTCATCGGCAGCGCTCGCTGCCCCCTGGGCCGACAAATCGGTGCGGCTGGCAGAGACAGCCATGATCTCTGCCCGGCCGTTGATCTCGGCTGTCGTCGAGGAGATGCGTTGCATTGCGCTGTTGGCCTCGGTCTCGACAGTGTCGGCCATGATCCGCAGCGCGTTTCGGCGTTGAATGGCCGCCTCGGTACGCTGGGCCTCGGCCTCCTCGCGCATGCGGGCGGCTGCCGACGCGGTATTGCGGAAGACGCCGATGGCCTCCGCCATCGCACCAATCTCACCCCGCCCGGCCAAGGCCGCGACATCCACCGCCAAATCATCCCGCGCGAGACGGCGCATTGCCGAGACCACCTGCTGCAACGCCCGCGTCAGACCCGCACCCAGCAGCCCGGCAACGACGAGCGAGATGCCAATAAGGAGCGCTGCGAGCCAAGATGCCTTCTGGCGCATCCCGATACGGGTTTCCGCAAGAGTGGTTGCGGCGTCGCCGCGCAAGTCCTGCACCAGTTCGCGCAGTTCAGAAGCTGGGGACCGATGACCTGATAACTGGCGTCAAGCCGCGCCGTCTGCGCCGTCGTCGGCCGCTGACCAGCCAGGCCCGCAAACGCAGTTGCGTAGGCTGCGGCGGACTGACGGAGGTCGCCGAGCCGCTTGGCGATGTCCCGGCTGGCATCGTCATGCGCCTTATCGATTTCGGCGTGCAGGATGCGTAGCCCCTCGTCGGCACTGGCCAGCATGCTGGCATGGGTGGCGGCCTCATCGGATCGGGCGGTCGCGATGAAGCCGCGTTCTGCGATGCGCGCCCGCAGCACAGCCCTGTCGAAGGCAACCACCTTCTCGTGAATCCAGTTAGCCCTGTCAGACTCGACCTGCAGTGCCGTCACCGCCATATCCGACCAGATCATAAACCCAGCCAGCGAGAACAGGCCGAACATGCCGATCGCGGCCAGCGCGCCGATCTGAATTCGTAGTCCCAGCGCGCTGACAGCCCGGAGGAGAATCTTCATGATGCTGTGAATTCCTGAACGCTGTTCATCGGCTACTCGACAACGACCGACATCTTCATGCGCGGATGGATCGCGCAGCGGACGGTGAAGCGCCCAGCTTTGTCGAACAGCACATCGATCGTCTCACCCGGCTTCTGCAGCCCCCGGTCGTGCGCGATATCCACCGCATCGATGATGTTGATGTTGTGAGAAGTATCGTCGCGATTGAGGAAGCGAATCTGATCCCCGGCCTTGAGACTGAGATTGGTCTTGTCGAATTTCTGACCAACCTGATCGATCTCGACTTTCGCAGCCGCCCAGGCACAGACGCTGGCGGTGAGGCAAAGGCCGGTGACTGCAATGATGAGATGACGCATCGTGCGGATCCTAGAAGTGGATGGCGGTCCAGGCGCTGAGGTAGAGCGCGTTGTTGTCGCCGGCATGGGCGGTGGCGCCGTCAAAGCGCGTATAGGCGACGAACTGCACCGCGAGCCGCAGATTCAGCCAGGTGAAACGGGAGTCCGGCTTGCCGAACGGGACATAGGCCAGCTCAGCGATGAACCCCTCGCTGTTCGGGCGGCCCGACGCGGTGGTCCAGTAAGCGGGGTCGAAGGTGCCGGCGCTGCGGAAATATTGAACTGACGGGGTCCATGTCGCGCCGAAACTATAGGAAACATCCGCCCGAACAGTATCCAGCCGGTCGGTCCGGCTGCTGGCCGCCAGCGTGGCGGCCTCATGGATATAGGTGGCATGGGCGGACAGGACGTCGGCTGTCACCTTCTTGGTGTCGGCCAGCCATTGCCAATTGGCATCGAGCGCGAGATCGGTGAACCGGTCGGCGCGGAGTGCCCCGGGCTGTGTCACGGCCGCGGTCAGACCATAGGTGCCAAGCTGAACGTAATGATTGTCGAACTGGTGCTGCACCGCAAAGCGCCAATACGGCACCGCACCCTCAACCTTGCCGGCAACAGGCTGACCAAGGGCGACGCGCGTGTCGGCGCTGAGACCGCCATACAAGGCGGCTTCGACGTAGATCAGGTCGTCCCACAACAGATAGGCGCTGGCGCCGGCAACCTGCTGGGCAAGCGCGCCGTCGATCAGGGCAGACGCTGCCGGCGTCGGGGCCAGAGAGGACCGGTTGTACGGAAAGCCCCAGGCGGGCGTGGAATTCCACAGGTCCTGCACGGTGGGGCTGTTGTTGAGCCCGATGCCGTAGACAATATCCGACTCCCCCACGCTCGCGTCGCTGGCGTAGCGGATATCGGCATTGTTCAGCGCCAGGCTTTTGCCAATGCCGTCGTAGTTGAGCTCGATAAATGCACCCGCATTGGCGGTGATGCGGCCGGCGTAATACAGCGATGCCTGATCGAACGCCGCATTATCGTTGCGGGCGAACCATCGGCTGGCCGGCGCCGGTTGATTGACGCTGGTATGGGTGAAGGAGGTCTGCACCATGGCGGCCAGCGGCGGGAAATGCGATTTGCCGTCGGTCGCGACATAACCGTAGAGCTTGAATTCCCGTCCATAGGGTTTCAGCTGGGGGCCAAACGCCCCGACGTGACAGGCCGCGCAGGGCTGCCCGGTCTGCTCGGCGAAGCTTGGCAACGCGAGCGCCGGGCGAACTAGGAATGCCAGCAGGCAAGCAACCAACACTAAGCCGCGCCGGCCGGCTGGTTGGACAAGAGCAAAGCGCGCCATGAACACCCTGTGACTCGTTGAATCGAGCCATACTACGGCGGGGTGATTAACGCTTCGTTACGTGGAACCAGACCGCAACGGCAGGTCGCGCATCAACCCGGCCACAACGACGGCCGCCAAGGTCACCGCCGCGCAGGCAATGAATGCGATATGGAACCCGCCTACCAGCGCGTCGCGCGCCAGCCCCTCCAGCGCCGGCGATAGAACGATCCGGCCTGGTCCCCGCAGCGAGCCAAGATCAAGCCGGCCGGCAAGCTCGGTTCCGGCCAGATGCAGGGTGAACCCGACCGACAGTACCGCGCCAACCAGGGTGCTGCCCAGTGCACTGCCCAGGCTGCGCAGCAGCAGCAGCGTGCCGGTGGCCGCGCCGACATCGCGCCGCTCGCAGGCGTTCTGCACCGCGACGACGCTGTTCGGCATACAGGTGCCGATGCCGAACCCAACGACAACCAGCGCCGCAAGCACCAGCGCTGTAGGCGTGCTGGCGTTGGCCAGCGCCAGGCCCAGGAAGCCCAACACGGTCAACGACAGCCCGCCCATCATGATATTCCGCACCTTGCCGGTGCGGCGCGCCAGGTTGCCGCCGAGCATGGCCCCCGCCGTCGACGACAGTAGCAGCGGCACCAGCTGCGTCCCCGACGATGCCTCACCCGCGCCGCGCACCAGTTGGAAAAACAGCGGCAGCAGGAACGTCGCCCCCAGGATCGCAGCCGAGCCGAGCAGGCCGATGCTGATGCCGCAGACAATCACGCCGTTGGCGAACAGCCGCGGCGGCATCAACGGATCACGCGCCAGCCGCTGCTGCACAACCAGGCCGATGAAGCTGATCACTGTCACCGCTGCGGGCAGAAGCAGCGCAACACCAGCCTCGCCCTCCCCGGCCCAACTCAGCAAGGTGAGGAACGCTGTCACCGCCACGGTCAGCAGCGCCGCGCCGGCATAGTCGATCCGCGCCGGGCGGCGCACCACGCGCAGGATGCGCAGCGCGCGGCCCGAAGCGACGAAGGCCAGCGCGCAGATCGGCACATTGATCCAGAAGATCCAGTGCCAGGAAAAACTTTCGGTCAGCCAGCCGCCGATGATCGGCCCGGCGACGCTGGCCGAGGCCCAGGTACCGGCCATATAGCCCTGATACCTGCCACGTTCGCGCGGAGCGACGACGTCGGCGATCACCGCCTGGGCCATCGACATCAGCCCCGCGCCGCCGAGACCCTGCACCACCCGTGCCGCGATCAGTTGCGGCAGGGTCTGCGCCAGGGCACAGGCCACAGAGGCGATCCCGAACAACACGATCGCTGGCAGCAACAGCGCCCGCCGGCCAAAGATGTCGGACAGTTTGCCATAGATCGGCGTCGCCGCCGTCGAGGTGATCAGGTAGGCGGAGACGATCCAGGCCAACTGGCCGAAGCCGTTGAGGTCCGCCGCGATGGCCGGAACGGCCGGCACGACGACTGTCTGATCCATCGCCGACAGGAATATGCACAGCATCACGCCAGACACCGCGCGGGTAATCTGCGCGTGCGTGAAGGCCTGCGGTGCCGGTGCGTCGCCCTGGATGGGTTGCGGTGCGTCCATGCAGGCCCCCTGTTGCGCTGCAACATGTGGGGCTTTCCGCAACCCAAGTCCAGTGTCAGGCGGCTTGCGCCCGCGTCAGGGCTGCCAGCGCGGCCGCCGCACGCGCGCCGTCGGCGGCATCGGCCGGCCGCCAGGCCGGGCGCACCGCGCGCCAGCCGGCATGACCGGTCTGCGCCGCCAGGATCGCCTTCAGGATCGGCAGGAACGGTCCGGTGATCTGCGCACAGGCAGCCGTCATCGCCGCGGTGCCGGCCTCGCCCTGGAACATCGCCCGCACCAGCGAGGGCACCAGATTGGCCATGCCGCAGATCGTGCCGACGCCGCCGGCCGCCAAGGCGCGGGCAATCTGCCGCTCATCGCCCACCAGCGCCCCCACATCCGGCGCCGCGGCGCGGAACGCCAGGAAGCTGTTGAAATCGCCCGTGCTGTCCTTCACCCCGGCGACCACCGCGCCATAGCGCGCCCGCAACCGGCCCAGGGCCGCGGCAGGCACCGGCACACCGGATACCTGCGGAATATGGTACGCGGTCATCCGCAGCCGGTCGGAACCAACGCCGTCGATGATCATCGCGAAGGCATCCTCGATGCCCTGTTCGGTCACATCGCGGAAGTAGAATGGCGGCAAAACCATCGCATGCGTCAGGCCCAGGCTGAGTGCGTCGCGGGTAAGCCCGACCGTCTCGGGGATGGCGGCGCAGCCGGTGCCCAACGCGATCTGCCCCGGCGCGATGCCGGCGGCGAGCAACGCTTCGGTCGCGGCCAGGCGCTCAGCGCAGGAGAAGGACGGGCCCTCGCCGGTGGTGCCGAACGGCACCACGCCATCGCAGCCGGCAGCCAGCAGCGACTTCGCGTGGCTGGTGAACTCGGCATGATCGACACCGCCGGCGGCATCGAGCGGGGTGGCGAGCGCGACCCAAAGGCCGGTAATCTGATCGGACATTGATAACTCCCTTTATCGGCAAATTGGCACCGCTTGGCGGCGACGGAAAGGGTGTTCGGCGCCTGAGCGGCGGGATAGGCTGATCAAAACGGAGGAAACCGCATGCTGATCGGGATCGACCCTGTCTTGACGCCGGAATTGCTGCACGCGCTGGCCGCGATGGGGCATGGCGACCGGCTGGTGCTGGCGGATGCGAATTACCCGGCGACGCGCGGGCAGCGGCTGCTGCGGCTGCCCGGCGTGGATGCACCGCGCGCGCTGCGGGCGGTGCTGAGCCTGATGCCGCTGGACAGTTTCGTGCCCAACCCAGCCGCGGTGATGCAGGTGGTCGGCGCGCCCGACGAGGTGCCACCGGTTGTGGCCGAAATGAACGCGATCCTGGGCGCCAGGCCGGCCGAGATGATCGAGCGGCACGCCTTCTACGCCGCCGCGGAAACCGCCTGGGCCATCGTGCAAACCGGCGAGCGGCGCTTCTATGGCAATATCATGCTGACCAAAGGCGTGATCGATCCGGCGGGGAACGTGGCATGAACCTGCAAGGCCCTCTCGGCATGGGCGGCGCGCCGCTCGGTAATCTGTTCACCGTGGTGCCGGAGGATGCGGCCCAGGCATCCCTGGCGGCATCCTGGGACGGCGGGGTACGGCATTTCGATACCGCGCCGCATTACGGCGCCGGGCTGTCGGAACACCGGTTCGGGCATTTCCTGCGCAACGTGCCACGCGCATCGTTCACGCTGACCACCAAGGTCGGCCGCGTGCTGACCCCGGTGGCCGAGGTGCCGGAGTTCGACGAGGGCTTCATGCGCGCCCTGCCGTTCCACCGGCGCTTCGATTACTCCGCCGCCGGCGCCGAACGCTCGATCGCCGACAGCCTGCAACGCCTCGGGCTCAGCCGGATCGACGGTGTCTATATCCACGACTGCTCCGAGGATTGGCACGGCCCGGAATGGACCGCCCGCATCGCCGAGGCGATGGCCGGCGCCGCGGTGGTGCTGACCGCGCTGAAGCGCCAGGGAGTGATCCGGTTCTGGGGCATGGGGGTCAATCTGGTGGCGCCGTGCCTGGTGGCGCTGGAGCGGGCCGAGCCGGACGTGTTCCTGATCGCCGGACGCTACACGCTGCTGGATCACACGGCGCTGGCCGAGCTGTTCCCGGCCTGTGCGGCGCGCGGGGTCAAATGCGTGCTGGGCGGGCCTTACAATTCCGGGCTGCTCGCCGGCGGCACGACGTTCAATTACGAGACCGCCGCGCCGGAGATGGCGGCACGCGCCAAAGCGATCGGCGCGGTCTGCACGGCGCACGGCGTCGACCTGAAAGCCGCGGCGCTGCAGTTCTGCGCGGCGCATCCGGTGGTCGGCGCGGTGATCCCCGGCGCGCGCGACGCGGCGGAGGCGGCGGAAAATGCGCGGCTGATGCAGGCCGTGATCCCCGGGCAGCTCTGGGCCGACCTCAAGCGCCAGGACCTGTTGCCGGAGCATGTGCCGACCCCATGATCGACGGGCATTTCCATCTCTGGACCCTGGCGCGGGGCGATTATCCCTGGCTGCAACCCGGGATGCCGATCTATCGCGACTACGATCTGTACGAGTACCGGCCCCAACTGCGCGGGATCGGCGGTGCGGTGCTGGTGCAGGTCGCCGAAACCGCGGCTGAAACCGAATTCCTGCTGGAAATCGCCAACGCCTCGGACGGGCTGGTACGCGGCGTCGTCGGCTGGGCCGACCTGACCGCAGAGCAGATCGCGTTTCCCGCCGACCCCTTGCTCAAGGGCGTGCGGCCGATGCTGCAGGACCATGCCGATACCGGCTGGGTGCTACGGCCCGAGGTGCTGCGCGGCTTGTCTGCGCTGCGCGATCGCGGCCTGCGGCTCGATGCGTTGGTGCAGGAACGCCATCTGCCCATCCTGCCGCACCTGGCGCAGGCGGTGCCCGGCCTGCCTGTGGTGATCGACCACGGCGCCAAGCCGCAGATCGCGGCGGGACGGTTCGAACCGTGGGCCGAGGGTATCGCCAAGCTCGCGGCTGAAACCGACTGGTGCTGCAAATTCTCCGGCCTGGTCACCGAGGCCGGGGCCGACTGGGATATCGCCCGGCTCCGGCCCTACACCGACTATCTGCTGCGCTGCTTCGGCGCCGGGCGACTGATGTTTGGCAGCGACTGGCCAGTGGTGACCACCGTCAGCAGCTATGCCCGCTGGTTTGAGACCGCCTGGGCCTTGGTGCCGGCCGACGACCGGTCGGCCGTGTTCGGGGCAACGGCGGAGGAGTTCTACGGGCTGTGAGACTCACGCCCCGTGCAACACCGTCAGCACGACACCGACGGTAACCAGCATGGCCCCGGTAACCTGATTGCGCCGCCGGGCGTGGGTGATCAGCAAGCGCCTGAGCCGGCTGGCCAACAGCGCCCAGCTTGAGTCGCACATCATTCCCAACCCCAGCAGGGTGACACAGAGCAGCTCGACCTCTGGCGCCACCGGAAATGCCGGGCTGACGAATTGCGGGAAGAAGGCCGCGTAGAACAGCAACGCCTTCGGGTTGAACAGCGCGACCAGGAACGCATCGCGAAACATCGTCTGTGTCGACCGGACCGGCGCGAAGGGGGATGACAGGTCTGTCGATGGCGCCTTCCAGGCCTGCACCCCGATCCAGACGACATAGGCACCGCCAACAACCCTGACCAGATCGAACCAAGGCCCCATCGCCCGCACCGCCGCGGCCATGCCGGCCGCGACCAGAAGCAGATGCAGCACCGTGGCCGTGGCCGCCCCGAGCACGGTCATCATCCCGACACGCGCACCGTAAGTGACTGAATTTGACACGATCAGCGCCACCAGCGGGCCCGGCACCAATACCAGAACCGACACCGCCATCACGAAACCCAGATACAGTTCGATATCCACCTACGTGCTCCCGATGCCAGAACGCGACGAAGCCGTGTGGGCCGGGCACAACCCATTGCAATCAAACGCGAAGGCGAAAAATAACGGCGAGTCCGCATACCCCTGCGTGGCACGATTAGAGACTACAAAAGCTTACAAATAAGTTTCCAATTGATCGCCGATTGACAGTTTATTCACGCTTGCGCGAGCGCCAGCGCGCCTGCGATGGCGCGCGCCGGGGTTCGCGCCATTGCTGCGGCCGTGATAGGACGCATTGATGTGGCAATTGTTACGCGCGCCAGGATTCGGCGCCTACATGGGCGCGCGCCTGTTGGCGCGAACGTCGGATTCGGCGTTGTCGATCCTGCTCGGTGTGGCCGTGTACCGCGAGGCGGGCACGGCGCTGGCGCTGGGCTGGCTCGGCCTGGTGCAGGCGGTGCCGGCGATTGCGCTGGTGCTGTTTGGCGGGCACGCGGCGGACCGCTACAGCCGGCGCGGACTGGCGATCCTCACCGGGGCGGTGCGGGCGTTGCTGGTGGGCGGGCTGGCGGCGGTCTACGTGTTGGCGCCTGGCAATGCGCTGATCGCCTTGTATGGGCTGGGCTTCATGCTCGGCGTGGTCAACGCGTTTGCCGATCCCGCGATCTCCGGCCTGGAGGCGCAGGTGGTGCCGGCGGAACACGCGGTGCGGGGGGCTTCGCTGCTTGGCTCCAGTTCGCGGATTTTTGTGCTCGGCGCGCCGGTGGTCGGCGGCATTGTTTACGATCTGATCGGACCGGGTTTCACTTATGCCGGGCTGGCGCTCATGCTGGCCGCATCCACCGCCCTGCTGGCGCTGTACGTGCCTTCCGCGCCACCGGTCGGCGGCTACTCCGGCGGTTCGATGCTGGCCAATATCGCCGAGGGCATCCGCTACGTGTTCTCCGATCAGATCCTGGTCGGCTCCATGGCGCTCGATCTGTTCGCGGTGTTTTTCGGCGGGGCGGCGGGGCTGTTTCCGGTGTTCGCGGAAATGCTGGGGGTGGGATCATCCGGGGTCGGCATGATGCGCGGCGCCGCCTCAGCCGGGGCACTGATCTCGATGGCGCTCGCGGTGCGGTTTCCGCCTCGGCGCAGCGCCGGGATCATGCTGCATCTTTCGATCGCCGGCTTTGGCCTGGGGGTGATCGTGTTCGGTCTGTCGCAAAGCTTCCTGCTGTCGCTGGCCGCATTGTTCTTTGTCGGCCTGTGCGACGGGATCAATGTGGTGATCCGCCAAGCCGTGGTGCGGCTGGCGGCACCGGATGGCATGCGCGGCCGGATTTCCGCGGTGCGGATGGTATTCGTGAACTCGTCAAACGAGTTGGGCGAGTTCGAGAGCGGCATGGCCGCGGCCTGGCTCGGGCCGGTCGCGGCAGTATGGATGGGGGGCATCGTGACCTTGCTGGTTGTGGCGATTACGGCGTCGCGGGCGCCAAAACTGCTGGGGATAGACATGTCGAAGCTGCGGCCGCGCCCTTATGCTTGAAACCCTGACCGCACTGCTCGCCGCCGCCGCGATCGCGGTGCCGCTGACCAAGCGCGCCGGATTGGGCAGCGTGCTCGGCTACCTCATCGCCGGGGTCGTGATCGGCCCTGGCGGGCTGAGGCTGGTCACCGATGTGGCGCAGATCGCCCAGGTCTCAGAACTCGGCGTGGTTATGCTGCTGTTCCTGATCGGGCTTGAGCTGCGGCCGGCCCGGCTATGGGTGATGCGGCGCGCGGTGTTCGCGCTGGGCGGACTGCAGGTCGCGGCCAGTGCTGCGCTGCTGGCGGGATTGGTGCATCTGGCGGGCGTCGGCTGGGCCGGGGCCGCGGTGATCGGCGTTGGGATGGCGATGAGTTCGACGGCCATCGTTTTGCCGATGCTGGGGGAACGCGAACTGCTCGCCACCCGCGCCGGGCGCGACGGATTTGCCGTGCTGCTGTTCCAGGATCTGGCGTTCATCCCGCTGGCCGCCCTGGTACCGCTGCTCGGCGGCGCGCAGGTGGCGGTGCCCTGGCGCGATGTGGCGATGGCGGTGGCCGGGATCGCGGTGATCGTGGCCATCGGCAAGTTCGGACTTGGGCGCGCCTTCCGTGCCATCGGCGGCGCCCGGGCGCCGGAACTGTTTGTGCTGCTGGCGCTGCTGGCGATCGCGGGGGCTGCGACCATCGCCCATGCCGTTGGGCTGTCGCCATCGCTGGGGGCGTTCATGGCCGGCGTGCTGCTGGCCGATAGCGAGTACCGCCACGAGGTGCAGGCCGATATTGAACCGTTCGAGGGGCTGCTGCTCGGCTTCTTCTTCATCTCCGTCGGCATGTCGGCCGATCTCGGGCTGTTGCGGGCGGCGCCGGGGACCATTCTGCTAGGGGTGGCCGGGCTGCTGGTGGCGAAGTCGCTGCTGGGGATCGTGCTCGGCCTGGCGTTCCGGCAGAAGCTGCCCGACGCCATCCGCTTCGGTCTGGCCCTGCCGCAGGGCAGCGAGTTCAGCTTCGTGCTGTTCGGCGCCGCCGTCGCCGTCGGCGCGCTGGCCCCGGCGCAGGCGCAGGCGGCCACTTTGGTGGTCGCATTATCGATGGCGGCGACGCCGTTGCTGTTCGCGGCCAGCGAGTCGCTGCTGATGCCCAGGCTGAAGAAGCCAGTGGTGGAAACGTTCGACACGATCGAGAACGACGGCGCGCAGGTCATCCTGCTCGGCTTCGGCCGCGTCGGGCAGATCATTGCCCGCGTGCTGCGGATGAACGGCATCGGGTTCACCGCGCTGGAGCGCGACCCGGCGCAGCTTGAGGCCGTCCGCCGCTTCGGTAGCAAGGTGTATTACGGCGATCCCGGCCGCCCCGACCTGCTGCGCGCCGCCGGCGCCGAAACCGCGAAACTGCTGGTGGTGGCGCTCGATGACATGGAGGAAGTGCTGCGGGTGGTCGATATCGTCAGACGGAACTTCCCCGGCCTGCCGATCCTGGCGCGCGCCCGCAACCGGCGGCATGTGCATCTGCTGATGGACCGCGAGGTCGAGGGCATCGTGCGGGACACTTTCCATTCCAGCCTGAAACTGGCGGAACTGGCGCTGATCGCGCTTAGTGTGCCCTCAGCGCGGGCAAGCCGGGTCGTCGGCGTATTCGCGGCGCATGATGAGCGGGTACTGCTGGAAACCCATGCCTTTTACGGCGACGAGAAACAACTGCTGCAAAACGCCGCGCAGTGGACCAGCGAACTGGCCCAGTTGCTGGACGCCGACGCCGAGAGCTAATCAGGCAGCCTGCCTCAGCGTCAATCGGCGCATGACCGCCTCGGCTGCTTCGCCGTCTGCGAACCGCAGGTTGACGCGGTTTGCCGCTCGGTCGACGAGTTGGGCCTGCAAACTGGCGCCGGCCTGCGGCAGCACCAAGCGTATCTCCTGCAAAGCCGCCGGTAGACGCGCGGCGTCGACCCGCACGCTTGCCCCGCCACGGGAAATGTTCTCCAGCATGCCGTCCAGGCTCACGCCGCCCGTCTGCAGCTGCACCTTCAACAGCACCGGCTCGCGCGGTTCCTTGCGGCGGTCGGCGTGGCGGATCTTGTCGATGAAGCTCTCGGCATCCGCGTAGAGATCGGCGACGTCGGACTGTAGGCCTTCCGCGGCAGCGTTGAGATGACTTGCCCGGCTCGCGCTGTCGGTGGCGATTTGCTGCGCATGGCGGGCGCTGTCGTTGATTCCGGTGACGCCCCCGGCGGCACAGCCGACCGAGCGGCTGATTTCCTGCGTCACAGCGCTTTGTTCCTCGACCGCTGCCGAGATCGCGGTTGTCACCTCCTGCACCTGTTCCACCGAGGCGGCGATGCCTTGCATGGCGGCGCCGATTTCGCCGACGACCGTGCGCACGGCCTCGACATGGCCGCGGATATCGCTGGTGGCCTGAGCGGTCTGGCCGGAGAGGCTTTTGACTTCGCCGGCGACGACGGCGAAGCCGCGGCCGGCCTGCCCGGCGCGCGCGGCCTCGATGGTGGCGTTCAGGGCGAGCAGGTTGGTCTGCCCGGCGATCGCCTGGATCAGGGTGACGACGTCGCCGATCTTGGCTGCCGCCCCGCGCAAGGTCTGCACAATGCCGCTGGCCTGGCCGACGGTGCCGACCGTCTCCGCCGTGATGCTGGCGGCCTGACGGATCTGGCGGGTGATTTCGGAGATCGAGGCGGTGAACTGTTCAGCGGCCGAGGCGATTGTTTGCATTTCGGCGGTCGAGGTCTGCGCACAGGAGGCAACGCTCTCGGCCTGCTGCATCGAGATGCCGGCGCTGTCGAGCAGTTGGCGTGCGTCAGACTGCAATGCTTCGGCGCGCGAGGCGACGCGGGTGCGGAATTTGCCGACCACCTCCTGGAACTGTCCGGCGAGTTCCTCCAGCCGGCGGTGGTAATCCTTTTCCACTTCGGCGAGATAGGCGGTGATTACCTGCGTCAGATCGAACATCACGCCGCGGTCGATGGCGCGGATCGCCTGCACCGCCTCGGCACGGCTGGCCTTGCTGCTGATGGTGCCGAGCAGGCGGTTCAGCGCGACGGCGTGCAGTTCCTCAAGTGCCACGAGATAGCTGCTCATGTAGATATCCGGCCGCAGCCCGATCTTGGCATGGGTTGTGGCGACCCGTTGCACGGAGGCGATGTAGTCGGCATCGAAGGTGGCCGCGAACAGGCGCTGCCAGTGCGTCTGCTGTCGTTGCCGGGCGGAGGCCATGCGTTCGGGGTTGGCGAACAGGGAACTGAGCGCCGGCCATTGCGCCATGTGGCCGTACAAAACGTCGAGCACGGCGGGCAATTCCGGTTCGATCAGCGGCCAGAGCTTCACCAGCGTCGTGCGGGTGACCTCGTCGATCCGGCCATAGGCCAAAGCTTCGTCATGCGATCCCATCGTGCGTCATTCTCCTGGCGAGTCCGGGAAGGGTAACGAACGAAGGTTAATCCAGACTAAACCCGCGAAAATCGGCGAAGGCGGCGGCCGGTTCGCGCACGGTGCGTAATCGGTTCGCAGGTGCATCGGGGTCCTCGTGGCCGATGGCCATGCCGCAGACGATCATGTCGGTTTCGGCGATGCCCAGCAGACGCCGCACGGTGGTGGGGAATTCGGCAAAGATCGCCATATGGCAGGAATCGAGACCGCGGGCGCGGGCGGCGATGGCGATGGATTGCAGGAACATGCCGGTGTCGATCCAGCTGCCGATTTCCAGCCGGCGGTCGATCAGGCAGATCAGGCCGACCGGGGCGCCGAAGAAGCTGAGGTTGTTTCGCAGTTGCGCGCGCATCTTGTCGGTCTCGCCGCGGGCGATGCCGAGCAGGCCGTAGAGGTCCCAGCCGATTTTGCGGCGGCGGGACAAATAGGGCTCGGGCAATGGCGAGGGGTAGTATGCGTGCTCCATCTTGTCATGCTCCTCGCCGGCATCGAGCGCGGCGACGAGGCCGGTGCGGAAGGTGTCCAGTTCGGCGCCGGCGAGCGCGATCACCCGCCAGGGCTGCATGTTGGTGCCGGAGGGGGCGCGGGCGGCGACGTCGAGCAGATGCTCGATGGTTTCGCGGGGAACTGGCGTCGGCAGATAGCCGCGCACGGAACGGCGCGACAGCATGGCGGCTTCGGCGGTATTGGCGGCGGTGGTCATACGGCGGAGTTCCTGGTCATGAGCGGAGCAGTTCATCGATGCGGGCGAGTTGCGCCGGGGTCAGCCGCAAGCCGAGCTTGCTGCGGCGCCAGGCGATGTCGGCGGAGCTGCGGGCCCATTCGTGGTCGCGCAGATAGCGGATTTCGGCGTGGGTCAGATCGGCGCCGGCGATCTCGCCGAGATCGTCCATGGAGCGCGCGCCCTGGAGAATGAGCCGGGCGCGGGTGCCGTAAGCGCGGGCGAGGCGGGCGGCCAGCTTTTCGGGCACGATGACGCTGAATTCGGCGACCAAAGCCGCGAAGCCGTCGGTGGGGAAATCGCCGCCGGGCAGAGCGGCATGGCCGGTCCAGCCTTTCGGCTTGGCTTTGGCCGCGGGCAGATGCGGGGCGAGCTTGTCGAGTGCGGCTTCGGCGAGGCGGCGATAAGTAGTGATCTTGCCGCCGAACACCGAGAGCAGGGCGGCGGACGCCTGCGGGGCGTCGAGGGTCAGCACATAGTCGCGGGTGGCTTCCTGCGCTGCACTGGCGCCGTCGTCGTAGAGCGGGCGGACGCCGGAATAGGTCCAGACCACGTCGGCCGGCTTGATGGGCTTGCGGAAATAGGCGCTGGCGCCGGCGCAGAGATAGTCGATTTCGCCGGGGGTGATGCCGACATCGGCGGGGTCGCCGTGATAGTCGCGATCGGTGGTACCGATCAGGGTAAAATCGCGCTCGTAGGGGATGGCGAAGAAGATGCGGCTATCGGCGTTCTGGAAGATGTAGCAGCGGTCGTGCGCGGTGAGCCGCGGCACGACGATGTGGCTGCCTTGGACCAGACGCACCTTTTCGCGGGTGTTGGCGCGCAGCACGCCGGTGAGCACCTGTGCGACCCAGGGGCCGGCGGCGTTGATCACGCTGCGGGCCTGGATGGTTTCGACGGCGCCGGTGACTTCGTTCTGCAGGGTGACGTGCCAGAGCCCGTCGCGGCGTTCGGCCGCGGTGCAGCGGGTGCGGGGCGCGATGGTGGCGCCGAGGGCCTGGGCGTCGGCGGCGTTGAGCACGACGAGGCGGGAATCCTCGACCCAGCAATCGGAGTATTCGAAGGCGCGGGTAAACTCAGGCTTCAGCACCGCGCCGGTGGGATCGGTGCGCAGATCGACGACGCGGGTGGCCGGCAGCAGTTTGCGGCCGCCGAGATGGTCGTAGAGGAACAGGCCGAGGCGCAGCAGCCAGGCCGGACGTAGGCCGGCGTGATGCGGCAGGATGAAGCGGAGCGGCCAGATGATGTGCGGCGCGATCTTCCACAGCACCTCGCGCTCCATCAGCGCTTCGCGCACCAGACGGAACTCGTAGTGTTCGAGATAGCGCAGGCCGCCGTGGATCAGCTTGGTCGAGGAGGCCGAGGTGGCGCCGCCGAGGTCGGATTGCTCGCAGAGATGCACGCGCCAGCCACGGCCCTGGGCGTCGCGGGCGATGCCGGCGCCGTTGATGCCGCCGCCGATGATGGCGATGTCGAAGGGTTCGCTCATGGCGTGCGTCCATGGGCGCGCAGCATCAGGGCACGGGCGCGGCGCATCTGGGTGGAGACGGAGGAGCCGCCCTGGCGGTGCAGCAGCAGGGCCGTGAGTGCCAGGGCGCCGAAGATCAGGGCGGCGGGGCTGACCAGCCAGGAGAGGGCGACGAGGGCGAAGTAATAGGAGCGGATGCCGCCGTTGAAGGTGGTCAGCGCGCTGGATAGCACGTCGCCGGTGACGTCGGCCAGTTCGTTGGCCAGCTCGGAGTCCTTGGGCATGGGCGGCGTCGCGCCGATCAGAGCCACCGTGTAGTTCAGTTGCCGCAGCGCCCAGGTGAGCTGGAACAGGCCCTGCACCAGCACCGCGAGCGGCAGCAGGATGCGGAATTCCAGAAGGGTGCGCGGCGTGCTGGCGCCAAGGCCCTCGATGGCGGGCATCAGGCGGTCGAGCCCGGTGAGCACGCCGATCAGCGCGCCGATGGCGATCAGGCTGGTGGAGGCGAAGAACGAGGCGCTGTGGATGACATGGCCGATCAGCGAGCTATCGACGATGCGGTTGTCGCGGCTGGCCATGCAGCGCATCCAGAGCACGCGGATGTCGTGCAGGCCGGCGTTGATCGCGCCGGGGCCGATCAGGCGGATGAACACGGGATAGCCGAGCCAGGCCATGACGAAGATGGCGAGCGCGAAATCGTCGAACAGCGGGATCTGTGCGAAAGCGGACATGGCACCGGTATAGCGAACGGGCTGGCCGGAGGACAGTACGCGGCGCATAACCGGGGGATGAATACCTCCCCCTCCCCCCAAATCGCAGTGATTGGCGGCGGCCCCGCCGGGCTGATCGCCGCCGAGACTCTCGCCACCGCAGGCCTCGGCGTGACGGTTTACGACCATATGCCGACGATGGGCCGCAAGCTGATGATGGCCGGGCGCGGCGGGCTGAACCTGACGCATTCCGAGCCGCTTGAGCTGTTCCTGAGCCGGTACAGCGCGCCGGAGATGGCGGCACTGGTGGCCGCGTTTCCGCCGGCGGCGTTGATCGCCTGGTGCGAGGGGCTGGGGCAGAGCGTATTCACCGGCAGTTCCGGACGGGTGTTTCCGACGGCGATGAAGGCCAGCCCGTTGCTGCGGGCCTGGCTGGCGCGGCTGACGGAGCTTGGGGTTGTGTTGCGCAACCGGGCGGAGTGGCAGGGTTGGACCGAGGACGGGCGGCTGCGGTTTGCCGAAGGCGAACCGGTGGCGGCCGATGCGGTGATCCTGGCGTTGGGCGGGGCGTCGTGGCCAAGGCTGGGGTCGACCGGGGCCTGGGCGGCTTGGCTGCCGGAGGGCAGTGTTAGCGCGCTGCTGCCGGCGAATTGCGGGTTCGCGGTGGACTGGTCGGAGATTTTCATTCGCCGCTTTGCCGGGACGCCGTTGAAGCGGATTGCGTTGAGCTTCGGCGGACGGACAGTGCGCGGCGAGGCGATGGTCTCGGCGCAGGGGATCGAGGGGGGCGCGGTGTATGCGCTGTCGGCGGCGTTGCGCGATGCGCTGGCGCAGGGGCCGGCAACGCTGCACATCGATCTGCGGCCGGATCTGGAGACCGACGCGGTGGCGAACCGGCTGGATGCGCCGCGCGGCGGGGTGTCGCTGGCCAATCATCTGCGGCGCGCCGGGTTGGCGCCGGTGGCGATCGGGCTGGTGCAGGAGGCGATGCATCGCGGGGCGGAGGGTAAGCTGTCGGAACTGGTGAAG
>CAIRTN010000164.1 GCA_903881515.1 uncultured Rhodospirillales bacterium
AGTCAGCATCCTCGGCGGTGAGGAACGTCACCCCGCGGGCGATATCTCCCGCGCGGCCCAGACGCCCCATCGGGATACGGCCGATGATCTTCTGCAGCACATCCGGCGGCACCGCGCGCACCATGTCGGTATCGACATAGCCCGGCGCGATGGCGTTGACCGTGATGCCGAACCGCGCGCCTTCCTGCGCCAGCGCCTTGGTGAAGCCATGGATGCCGGACTTCGCCGCGGCGTAGTTGACCTGACCGTACTGTCCGGCCTGGCCGTTGATCGAGCCGATATTGACGATGCGGCCGAACTTGGCGGAGCGCATGTCGTCGAAGGTGAGTTTGCACAGGTTGAAGCAGGAGCCGAGATTGGTGTCGATCACCGCATCCCACATGTCGCGCGTCAGCCGCGACATTGTCGCGTCGCGGGTGATGCCGGCGTTGTTGACCAGGATTTCGATCGGCCCGACTTCGGCATGAATGCGCCCCACCGCTTCCTGACAGGCGGCGAAATCGCCGGCGTCGAACTTCATGACCTTGATGCCGGTCTCGGCATGAAACACCTTTGCCGCCTCGTCATTGCCGGCGTAGCTGGCAACCACGGTGCGTCCGGCGGCCTTCAATTCGATGCTGATTTCGGCGCCGATCCCGCGTGTACCGCCGGTGACGAGGGCTACCCTGCTCATAATTTCACTCCCTGTGCGTTTCTGTGCGGCAGCGCCGCGGTTACAATGATAACGCGACCCGGCCCGGCAACAAAGCACGTTGCGCGGCACGCCACGGCCTCGCCTTGGTCAGTGCGACATCGAAGGCGGGGTCGCCATGATCGAGATCAATCACCGCCAGCGACCCGCCTTGGGCCAGGATCGCGCCGTTCGGCCCGATCACCTGGGCCGGCACCGCGTGTGCGCATTGCGCTGGGGGCGCGTATCCCAGCCAGAGGCAGCGCGTGGCCGCATGCGCGCGGGCCAGCAGCCCGAACATCGGATCGTCGGAATAGGAGGACAGCAGCACCACGTCTGCCCCCATCTCGGCATACTCGGCGAACAGTTCGGGAAACTGCACCTCGATGCACAGCGCGCAGCCGAAGCGCACGCCCTCGACGCTGAACAGCAGCGGCGAGGTGCCGGCGGTGAACCAATCCTGCCGCTCGCTGGCCGACAGTAGGCGCTTGTCGTAGACCCCGGCCAATGCGCCGTCGCGGTTCAGTACCAGCAGGCTGTTGCGCGGCAGCGCTTCGCCGGCACGCCGGGCGGTGCCGATCACCGCCCAAATGCCGAGTTCCCGCGCCAGCGCCGCCAATTCCGCCTGCGCCCGATCCAGGGCCGCCCAATCGACCTCCGCCCAATCGCGGATCTGCGCTTTCGGGTAGCCGGACAGCGCGCCCTCGGGAAACTGCACAAGCCCGGACCCCTGCGCCGCTGCGGCGCGCATCAGCGCACCGATCGCCGTGGCGTTGGCGGCGATATCGGGTGAGATCAACGACTGCGCGGCAGCGATTCGAAGCATAGTCCGACTAGATCAGCTTGCCGCCGCCACGCCCAGCCCGATAACCACCGGCCGCCCATCCGGCCCCGCCATGACC
>CAIRTN010000165.1 GCA_903881515.1 uncultured Rhodospirillales bacterium
CGCTGCACAAAATTTCGTGCTCCAGGCACCAGACATTGCCGATTCTGCCAAAAAACTAAGGTCCAGGGGCTTGGCCCGTCGCGCGAAGGCGCGCTCCGGACCTGGCGGGGCGTGGGGCAGCGCCCCACTGCTTACTTCAACTTACTGAACCAAGGGGAAAACCAATGACTCTAGCCGCATTCGCCGCCGATCTGGCCACCGGGAAAATCAAGGTCGTCGACCTCACGCAGACCCTCTCGCCGGATTTCCCCACCATCGTGCTACCGCCCGAGTTCGGCCAGTGCGCGCCGTTCCGCATGGAGACGATCTCCCGCTATGACGGCCAGGGCCCGGCTTGGTACTGGAACAACATCACTGTCGGCGAGCACACCGGCACGCATTTCGATGCCCCGGTGCATTGGGTGACGGGCAAGGATTTGCCGAACAACACCACGGACACGCTGGATGTGCAGAAGCTGGTTGCCCCGGTCTGCGTTATCGATTGCTCGGCCGAGGCGGCGAACAATGGTGACTACATTCTGACGGTGCCGGTGCTGGAGGCTTGGGAGGCCAAGCACGGCCGGGTGCCGGCGGGGTCTTGGGTGTTCTTCCGCACGGACTGGTCCAAGCGCAGCGGCGCGGCTTATGCCAACGTGCTGGCCGATGGCGCGCACACGCCGGGTCCGGATGCCGCGGCCGTGCAATGGATTGTCGATCGCGGCGCTTTGGGTTTCGGTGTTGAGACGATCGGCACCGATGCCGGGCAGGCGCATCTGATGAACCCGATGTATCCCGCGCATACCCTGATGCACGGCGCCGGCCGGTTCGGTTTGCAGTGCATGTGCAACCTGGATCAGTTGCCGCCGACGGGCGCGATCATTGTCGCCGCCCCCCTAAAGATCCAGGGCGGTTCGGGCAGCCCGCTGCGCGTGCTCGCGCTGATCCCGGCCTGAGCCATGTGGCTCGTCACCGGCGGCGCGGCGGGGATCGGCCAGTCGATCTGCGCCGCGCTGCTGGCCCGCGGCGATCGGGTGGTCTGTGTTGACCGGCAGCAGCCCGGCACCCTGCCGGATGGCATGGTGTTCGTGCCGGCCGACCTGACCGACCCCGCCGCCACCAGCGCGGCGGCAAGGCGGATCGCGGAGTACCCGGTCACAAGGTTGATCCACAACGCCGGCGCCATCCGGGCCGCGTTGCTGGAAAATGTCGATCCCGCCGACCTCGCCGCGCTGTCGCAGCTGCATCTCGGCGCCCCCCTGATCCTGCTCCAGGCGCTGCTGCCGGCGATGCGCGCCGCCCATTTCGGCCGCGTCGTGCTGATCGGCTCCCGCGCCGCCCTCGGCCTGCCCACCCGCTCGGCCTACGCCGCCACCAAATCCGGCATGCTCGGCCTGGCCCGCACCTGGGCGCTGGAACTCGCGGGCGACGGCATCACCGTCAACGTGGTTGCCCCCGGCCCGATCCGCGGCACCACGATGTTCCACGACGTCGTCCCCGCCGGCAGCGACCGCGAAGCCAAACTCGCCGCCGGCGTCCCCGTCGGCCGTCTCGGCACGCCCGACGACATCGCCCGTGCCGTGCTTTTCCTCGCCGACGACGCCAGCAGCTTCATCACCGGCCAGACCCTCTATGTCTGCGGCGGCGCCAGCGTCGGTGCGCTGGCGGTGTAAGGCGGCCGGACGCGATAGAAAAAAAATGTTCTACCGTGCATTTTTTCCTTGCAATTCATCTAACGAAACCCCATAACGTTAGAATGAACGCATGGGACCGCCTCCTCACCTCGCTGCACGGAACCCTCGCCACAACTGCGTCCAAAATTCTGTTCTGGCTCACCCTGCGCCGCCTCACCGCCGCGTTGGACGAACTCTTCACCGCCTGGCGCAACGGCGAGCTCCCCGCGCAGCCGCAACCCGTACTTCCCGCGGCGGCGCCCGCGCGCGTACCCTCAGTGCGTCCGCACCGCGCCCCTGCGAAATCCCGCACCCCGCGTGCGCGCATCGTGCGGCCGAAGCCCTGCGCCCCCGCATCCCCCAACCGCGCCGCCGCCCCCAAGCCGGAAATCCCCCGGCAGGCCGCCCGCGCGCGCCCCGGACGAGTTCACCAGCCTGAATCTAAAAATTGCGACATTTTGGTCAATGGGCGGACTTGCGCTCTAATTGTTCCGATATCGTATCAAATTATGGCTTCGGCCGTAATTTCAATCAGCGCCTCAGGCTCCACCAGCGCCGTGCAGCCAATCACCGCCATCGCCGGAAAATTCTTCCCCAGCCGCGCCCGCCAGATCGGCCCAAGTTCGGCGGCATGGGTGCGGTACAACCCAATATCCGTCACGAACCAGGTCATCCGCGCAATATGCTCCGGCCCGGCGCCGGCCACCTCCAGCACCGCCAGAATATTGGCCAGCGCCTGGTCCGTCTGCGCCAGGAACCCCGCCGGAAACACCCCGGCCGCATCCCAGCCGATCTGTCCCGCGGTCAGTATATGCGTGCCGGTGCCCGACATGCCGTTGGCATAGCCCTTCGGCCGCGGCCAGCCAGCAGGTTGCAGATTGGTCAAACTCATGAGGCAGGCTCCACTGGGGCAGTTACGGCGCGCACAGAACGCTTCAATCGGCCGAGCAGGCGCATCAGCGCCGCGGTATCGGCTTCATCCAGATCGTTGAACAGTTCGGCAATCCAGTCGCCATGCGAACTGGCCATCGCCGCAAACGCAGTACGCCCCGCCGGCGTCAGCCGCACATACGCCGCCCGCCGGTCGGTCGGGTGCGGCACCCGGTCCACCAGCCCCTGCTCCGCCAGCCTCTCGACCAGCCCCGTCAGATTGCCATTGGAAACCATCATCCGCCGCGACAAGGCCCCCAGCGTCATCCCCTCCGGCGACTTCTCCAACTGCGCCATCAGATCGAACCGCGGCAACGTCACATCAAACTTCTCCCGCAACCGGGACCGGATTTCGCCCTCGATCAACGTGGTACAGGTCAACAGCCGCAGCCACAGCCGCAGCTCGCCCTGATGCCCCGCCGCCCGCGTCTCGGCATCCAGATGTTGCAGATCCCCGCTCACATCACCTCGCCACCGGCAATGGCCAGCGCTTGACCGTTGATCGCCCCGCTGCCCGGCCCGCACAGATAGCGCACGCAGGCAGCAACCTCCTCCGGCAGCACCAGCCGCCCCTGCGGATTGCTGCGCGCCAGATCCGCTCGCGCCTGCTCGGTGCTGCGCCCGGTCTTCGCTGCAATCGCCTCGGCACTGCGCGCCACCAGATCGGTATCGGTAAACCCCGGGCAGACCGCATTCACGGTCACCTGCGATTTCGCAACCTCCAGCGCGAGGGCGCGGGTCAACCCCACCACCCCATGCTTCGCGGCGACATAGGCGCTGACATAGGGATATCCAATCAACCCGGCGGTCGAAGCCACATTCACCACCCGCCCCCACCCGCGCTTCAGCATCCCCGGCAGCACGATTTGAGTTGCAGCGAACACAGAAGTGAGATTAACTGCCAACATTCGATCCCACGCCGCCCGGCTGGTGCGGCCGAACGGTGCCGAGTCGGCGGCACCGGCATTGTTCACCAGTATCGCGATCGGCCCCCGCGCCGCCTCCGCCCGCCCGATCGCCGCCGCCATCGCTGCGGCATCGGTCACATCGGCCACCTCGCAGCCAGCCGCCACCCCATCGGCAACGGCGCGCTGCAATGCCACTCGGTCCCGCCCAACAATCGTCACCGTCGCCCCCGCCGCGCTCAGCGCGCGGGCGATCGCAGCGCCGATGCCGCGGCTGCCGCCCGTCACAAGCGCATGGCGGCCGGCGGGCACATCTGCCGTGGTGGAGAATTCTGTTGCTTCGTGCATCCCGGGTGCATCCCACCATTGCACCACAAATCCTTCAAGCCTAAAATATATTCGGCGGAGGACAGACAGATGCGCAACCCGGCTGGGCTCAAGATTGCGGTTCTCGGCGGCGGCCCGGCGGGCCTGTATTTTTCCATCCTGATGAAGAAATCGTACCCGCTGTGCGAGATCGACGTCTACGAACGCAACCGCCCGGATGACACGTTCGGCTTCGGCGTCGTGTTTTCGGATGCCACACTCGACATCTTCGAGAAATACGATCGCGAGAGCTATCAGGCGATCACCGAGAATTTCGCCTACTGGGACGATATCGAGATCCGCTTCAAAGGCACCACGCACCGCGTCGGCGGCAACGGCTTCTGCGGCTGCTCACGCCGCACCCTGTTGCTGCTGCTACAGGAACGCGCCCGCGGCTTGGGCATCCGCATGCATTTCCAGACCGAG
>CAIRTN010000166.1 GCA_903881515.1 uncultured Rhodospirillales bacterium
ATCACCAGCCTGCAGATGGACATCAAGATCACGTCCATCACTCCGGCGATCATGGAAGTGGCGCTGGGCCAGGCCAAGGGTGGCCGCCTGCATATCCTCGGCGAGATGGCCAAGGCGCTTACCGGCAACCGCACCGAAGTTGCGGCGACGGCACCGCGCATCACCATCATCAACGTGCCGAAGGAGAAGATCCGCGAAGTGATCGGCACCGGCGGCAAGGTGATCCGCGAGATCGTCGAGCAGACCGGCTGCAAGATCGATATCGACGACGACGGCACCATCAAGATCGCCTCCAACGAGGCGACGAAGGCGCAGGCGGCGATCGACTGGATTCGCGGCATTGTGGCTGAGCCGGAGATCGGCGTGATCTACAACGGCAAGGTGGTGAAGACGGCCGATTTCGGCGCCTTCGTGAACTTCCTCGGCTCGCGTGACGGTCTGGTGCATATCAGCGAGCTGCAGCAGGGCCGCGTCAACAAGACCGGCGATGTGGTCAATGTTGGCGACGCCGTGAAGGTGAAGGTGTTGGGCTTCGACGACCGCGGCAAGGTGAAGCTGTCCATGCGCGTGGTCGATCAGGTCACCGGCGAAGATATCTCCGACAAGGTCGGCCCGAAGGGTGGCGATCGTCCGCGCGGTGAGCGTGGCGAGCGTCAGCAGGACGGCGCTCAAGGCGAGTAACGACACGCACACGGTTCGACAGGGATCAGGCGTTTGCCTGATCCGGCGGACCGGGGTATGCCGCACTGAATGATGACGAAATCGTGACGCCGCGCCTCCTGTCGGGAGGCGCGGCGTTCACAGCAAATGTGGACGGGCGATGAAAGCGATCAACGCGATCCGGATGGGTGGGGTCGATGTGCTGCCTCTGGTTGAGGGCGGCAAGGGCGTTGCTGTTTCCAATGGGATCACCGCCGGCCACTGGGCTGCGGGCGGCGGCGCTGGGACATTGAGCGCGGTCAACCCCGACAGCTACGACGCTGATGGCAACCCGATCCCGCAGATCTACCACGCCCGCACCCGCAGCGAGCGGCATGAGGAACTGGTCGCCTATGGCATCCAGGGCGGCATCGAGCAGGCCCGCCGGGCGCACGATATCGCCGGCGGCAAGGGCCGCGTTCACATGAACATCCTGTGGGAGATGGGCGGCGCCGAGCGTGTCGCCAACGGCATCATGGAAGGGGCCAAGGGCCTGATCCACGGCATCACCTGCGGCGCCGGAATGCCCTATCGCCTGGCCGACATCGCAGCCAAATTCAACTTGCATTATTACCCCATCGTCTCCTCCGCCCGCGCCTTCGGCGCGCTGTGGAAGCGTGCCTATTCCAAGGCCGCCACCCTGCTTGGCGGCGTGGTCTACGAGGATCCCTGGCTCGCCGGCGGCCATAACGGCCTGTCGAACAGCGAAGACCCGACCAAGCCGGAAGACCCGTTCCCTCGCGTGCTGGCGTTGCGAAAGCTGATGCGCGAATTCGGCCTCGGCGACACCCCGATCATCATGGCCGGCGGCGTCTGGTGGCTGGAGGAGTGGGAGGACTGGATCGACAACCCGGAACTGGGCCCGATTGCTTTCCAGTTTGGCACCCGCCCGCTGCTGACCCAAGAGAGCCCGATCGGCCCGGCCTGGAAGCGCCGGCTGCTGACCCTGAAGAAGGGCGACATCTTCCTCAATCGGTTCAGCCCGACCGGGTTCTATTCGTCTGCGGTGAACAATGAGTTCATTCAGGAACTGCGCGGCCGCAACGACCGGCAGGTGGCCTTCACTACCGAGGCCGTCGGCGAGCATGTCGCGGAATTCGGCGTGGGACCGCGCAAGCGCATCGTCTACCTGACTGCGGGTGACCGCGTGCGGGCCCTGGCCTGGGAGGCCGAGGGCTTCACCGAGGCGCTGCGCACGCCCGATTCGACGCTGATCTTCGTGACGCCGGAGAAATCGCGCGAAATTCTGGCCGATCAGACCGCCTGCATGGGCTGCCTGTCGCAGTGCCGGTTCTCCAACTGGTCGCAGCATGATCCAGATTTCACCAACGGCAAGAAAGCCGATCCGCGCAGCTTCTGCATCCAGAAGGCGCTGCAGAACATCGCTCACAATGCCGAGGACGAATCGGTACTGGAAAACAACCTGATGTTCTCCGGCCATAACGGCTACCGCTTCGCGACCGACCCGTTCTACGGCAACGGCTTCGTGCCGACGGTAAGGCAACTGGTCGATCGCATACTGACCGGGCGCTGAGGTAGACGGAACAGGCCCCGCCGCGCTACAGCGACGGCATTCCAGAACGGGGGGATTAAAGTGGCGACCGTCACGCTAGAGCGGCGTGCCAATATCATTGCGCTCGGCAACGAGAAGGGCGGGTCTGGCAAGTCGACCGCGGCCATGCACCTGATCGTGGGGTTGCTGCGCGATGGCTATCGCGTCGGCGCCATCGACCTGGACGCCCGTCAGGCGACGCTGACCGCCTATCTCGCTGCCCGGGAGGCGTTTGCCGTTAGCCATCACGTTGACCTGCCCTTGCCGCGCCGCGCCGCGGTGCTGCGCAGCGAGCTCGATAGCCGCCGCGAGGCTGAGGCCGATGAGGCAGCCCGCTTCAACGCCGCGCTCGCCGAGCTGTCGACGGATTGCGACATCGTGGTGATCGACTGCCCCGGCGCGGATACCTATCTCTCCCGGCTTGGTCACGCGGCGGCCGACACCCTGGTAACTCCGATCAACGACAGCTTCGTCGATTTCGCCATGCTGGCGAAGGTCGATGCCGACAAGCATGACGTGATCGGCCCCAGCATTTACAGCGAGATGGTTTGGCAGGCCCGCAAGCGCCGGTTCGCGCGCGACCGTGGCAAGATCGACTGGATCGTGATGCGCAACCGCCTGGGCGCCACCGAGGCGCGCAACAAGCGCGATGTCGGCGTTACTCTGGAGATCCTGGCCAAGCGGATCGGCTTCCGCACAGTGAAGGGGTTCGGTGAGCGGGTGATTTTCCGTGAGCTTTACCTGCAGGGCCTGACGCTGATGGATGTCAAGGAAGTCGGCGGCCTGGGCATTCAGATGGGGATGAGCCACGTGGCCGCCCGCAATGAGGTGCGCGCCCTGATCGGCGCGATTCGCCGCGCCCCGCCAAGCCTGACCCTCACACCCGCCTAAACCGCCGGTTGCGGCGGCCGAGAGCCTCCGCTATACCGCCGCCTCGCGTCTGAGGTTGCCGACATAGCTCAGCGGTAGAGCAACTGATTCGTAATCAGTAGGTCCACGGTTCAAATCCGTGTGTCGGCACCAGAGCGCCTGCGGTGCCATTGGGGTAGGTTAGAGAATGGTGACCGAACCGAGCGCGTTGACACCGAGCTCTTGTGTGTGCGGCGAGTGCGCAACCGTGGGACGGACGATCGCGGCGCGTGACGAAGTGAGCGGCGAGGTCTTCGGCTATGTGACCTGTTCAGCTTGCGGCGCGCAGCGCCTGTCGCCGCGCCCTGCCCCTGACGCCATTGGTAGCTATTACCCGGACAGCTACGCGTCCTACACAGTTCGCCCGGATTCGTGGGGCGATCGCTTGAAGCGGTTGATCTACCTGGCCTGCGACTCTCCGGAGAATCACCTGGGACCGTGGCGCGCGGTACTGCGGGCGCTGCTGCGTCCGCTGCGTGGACACACAATATTTGCCTTTGAACCGATTGCCCCGCGCCGTGTCTTCGAGTTCGGCGCCGCAACGGGAAATGACCTGGCGCTGTTCCGCAATGAAGGCTGGCAGATCGCGGGCTGCGAGCCATCGGGGCATGCACGCGCGATCGCCGCTGGTCGCGGTATTACCTTGCAGCATGCCACCGCCGAAGCTGCCACGTTGGAGCCCTGCGGCGTGTCCTGCATCCTGATCAATAATGTGCTGGAGCATACGCATGACCCGGCCAGTGTGCTCAGGAAGTGCTGGAGCGGACTGGTGCCGGGCGGATCACTGGTGGTGATCGTGCCGAATCATGCCGGGCTTGCCGCCTGGCTGTTTGGGGCGGGCTGGCCTGGTTACGATGCACCGCGCCAC
This sequence comes from uncultured Rhodospirillales bacterium, assembly GCA_903881515.1. Taxonomy (GTDB): domain Bacteria; phylum Pseudomonadota; class Alphaproteobacteria; order Acetobacterales; family Acetobacteraceae; genus CAIRTN01. The sequence continues at coordinate 4,029 of CAIRTN010000166.1, forward strand.
CTCTGGGGGTTCACGCCGCGCTCGCTCGATAGCGCGATGCAGGCTACCGGGTTCTTGCCGGCCGTGGTGCATCCGCGGGTCCAGGCGCTATGGGGCTGGCGCAGTGCGTTGATCGGTGCGCGGGCGATCGCGCCGGTTGCCGCCTGGCGCTTGCGCTGGGCTCGACCGTTGTCTCTGCCCCTGCTTGCCGCCGGCATTGTCGCGGCCATGTTTGGATATGGTGATTTCATGACCTTGGTTGCGGTCAAGCCGAGAAACTGAATCTGGCAGCAGCCTTCCGTCGGCTCGGGTTAATGTTCGCGGCATGACGCACCAGAAAAAATACACCGTTCAGATGGGTCTGCCGGCGCCATATTTCCCTCACACTCCGAAATAGTCATAATATCGGCACGTCGTGCCGGTGTTGGAATATCAGCAGCCGCGGCACAGCGTTAACCTTACGGCAGTCACCATGTGGCTACATGTGGGGCCGTGGTGCCGGGGAACGGTCGATGTGGGTCTTGCTGGTCTTGGTATTGCCTTGTGCGCAGTTCTTCCGGATGGGTCGGCCCTATGCCGGACTATCCTGCATACTATTGCAATTGTCGCTCGTTCTATGGCCACTGGCGAGCGGCTGGGCCTGGATTGCGACGCGCATCTACCACAATGACGAGGAGATCTGGGCCGAGGTTGGCCGGCGCTACGAGCGTGTGCCAGGCAACGGCCTGCCGGTCAGCATTGCTTTTGGTGCCAAGTCCAAGCCGATCGAGGGAACCCTGATCGATCTGTCGATCAGCGGAGCCGCTGTAGCGGTCGCGGCCGTGCGGGCCCAGGATGTCGGCAATCTGGCGACCATCGCCCTGCCGGGCGCGGAGGTGCCGGTCGGCGGCCGGGTCGCGCGCCTGTTGCCGGCCGGGGTTGCCGTTGAATTCAATCAGGACCGGCGCACCGGCGACATTGTGCGCGGTGTGATCCAAGGCATCCGCAAGTCCGGTAAGGCCTGAGCCGGGCGGCGCCCATCGCATGGGTTCCCTGCGGCCTCCCGGTTGCCTATCCTGTGGCTTGCTGGAGAAGCCGCGCCCATGGATCAAGACGCCGAACCGATCAACAGCGATGTCCTCGACCGCATCCCGCTGACAGCACGCGACGTGCTCGAGGTCGGCTGCGCCAATGGCGCGCTCGGCGCCGAGTATATGCGGCGCAATCCGAACTGCGCGTATATCGGCATCGAGTCCAACCCCGTGCTGGCGGCGCGGGCGCGCCAGCGGCTTTACGCGGTCTATGCGACCGACGTCGATACCGACCCTACGCCGTTCGGTGCGCGCAGCTTCGACGTGGTGATCTACAATGACGGCCTGGAGCATCTGCGCGACCCCTGGAGCGTGCTGCAACGCCATGCCAGCCTGCTGCGGCCTGGCGGCACGCTGATTCTGTGCGTGCCCAACGTCGAGCACTGGAGCTTTGCGCTGCGCCTGCTGCGGGGCGAGTGGGACTACACCAGCGAAGGTCTGACCGATATTCGTCACCTGCGCTGGTTCAGCCAGAAGGGCGCCGAGCGCGCGCTGACCCAGGCGGGTTTGGAGGTTCAAACCTGCCTGAGCAGGGTGTTCGACCTGCCCGGCGCCAAGGAATTTGTCCAGGCGATGCTGCCGGCGCTGCCCGGCTTGCGCATCGTGCCGGAAGACCTGCTCACGCGCTCGGCCCCGCTGCAGTACGTTTATGTCGCGACCAAGGGGGCGGTCGAACCGCTGCAGATCTATTCCTCCATGCTGGTGCCGGTTGGGGGCGTCAGCCATGTTCGCGTCATCGAACCCATGGAAGCCTTGCGCACTGTTCCGGGTGTCGATGCGCAGATCGTCCAGGGAATTCCAGCCAGCGAGTTCATCGGACCGCGCATCTTCATTTTCCACCGACCGGCCTTTCTCAACATCGAGGGTCTGGAGCCGGTCCGCGAGGCGATCCGGCTGGGCTACCTGGTGGTGTGCGAGTTTGATGACCATCCCGATGGCATTCCGGTGCTCCGGCAGGGCGAGGTGCAGAATTTCCGTGCTGTGCACGCGGTGCAGACCACGACCGAAATCCTGGCGGCCACCTTGCGCGCCGAGAACCCGGAGGTTGCAGTCTTCGACAACGCCGTCCGGCGCATGCCCGAGATCCGGAACTACCAGGGCGGGCCGATCACCTTGTTCTTTGCCGGGCTGAACCGTACCGAGGACTGGCCGCCGTATATCGAGGCGCTCAATGCCGTTGCCTCGCTGGTGGGCGAACGGCTGTTCTTCCGCATCGTCGGTGATCGCGGGCTGTTTGAGGCGCTGGCAACCCCGAATAAGAGCTTCACACCGCTCTGTGACTACGAGACCTACCAGACGTTGCTGGGCCAGTCGGAAATATCCTTCATGCCGCTGCGTGAAACCACGTTCAACACCTGCAAATCGGACCTGAAGTTCATCGAGGCCGGCGCCCACCGGGTGACACCTCTGGCCAGCCCCGTTGCCTATGATGCCAGCATCGTCGATGGCCAGACCGGCGTGCTGTTTCGCGACCCCGGCGAATTGCACCAGCGCCTGTTGCGCCTGATCGTCAATCCCGAGGTGGGGCGGGCGATCGGCGATGCCGCGCGGCACTATGTCGCCACCGAACGCATGCTGGCCTATGGGGTGACAGCGCGTGTCGCCTGGTATCGTGAGCTTTGGGCGCGCAAGCCCGAACTTGACCGGGCATTGGCCGCGCGCGTGCCGGAGCTTTTCTCATCGCTCGCCCCGGTGGCGCGTTTCGGCTTCGATGTCACCCGGCTCTAACGCGGAACGCGCGATCTTTGATTGTGGCTTCTGCGATCGTTAAACCGGCCCCGCGCCGCAAAGGATGGCCTGATGTTACGCTTGCTGCTGCGCATTGTCCGCTTCCGTTCCATGCAGTTGTTTCGCGAGGTGGTCGGCTATATCGCCTTCGCGATCAGTTTCCTGCCCCGCGGACCGCAGGTGCTGTCGATCTGGATCAATCCGGCGATCCCGCTGGGCCCGAAGGTTGCCGTTTTCGTGCATTTCGACCGCAACGGCCGCGTGCGCCCTTACGTCATGAGCTATTTGCGCGCATTGCATGCCAACGGCTTTGCTATCGGTTTCGTCACCAACGCGGGCAAGCTGGACCCGCGCGAGGCCCCTGCGGTGCAGGCGCTCTGCCATGCCGTGATCATCCGCCGCAATATTGGCTACGATTTTGCTGCCATGGCCGAGGGCTTGCGCGTCCTGGCCCTGCCGCAGGCGAACACCGAGATGGTTCTGATCGCCAATGACAGCGTCTATGGGCCGCTGCGCCCGCTCGACGATGCCTTCGCGCGGATCGATTTTTCCACTGCCGATTTGTGGGGGGCCACCGAGAGCTGGCAGCGGCAATACCATATCCAGTCGTTTTTCCTGATCGCTGGCCGCCGGGTGCTGGAAAGCAAGGCCTGGCGGGAGTTCTGGGGCTCGCTGAGGCTGGTTGGATCGAAATACTGGGTAGTGACGCGCTACGAGGTTGGCTTGACCCAGAAGCTGCTCTCCGCCGGCCTGAGCTGTGCCGCGCTGTGGCCGTACGAGGCGCTGGTGGAAAGTGTAGATGCTTCTCTGCTTAGCGAGAGCGACGCCGACCCTGATCCGGTGTTGAACGCGCGCAAGATCACCGCCGGTCGCATCCGCTACTCGGTCACCGATCGTCTGCCGCTGAACCCGACGGCCGAACTCTGGCGGCAATTGCTGGAGGCCGGCTGCCCGTTCATCAAGCGCGAGTTGTTGCGGCAGAACCCGGCCCGCGTTGTTGACATCGCCGATTGGCGCAAGGTGACGCGCGGCCAGGGCATGGATGTCACGCTGATCGAGCAGGATCTGCAGCGTATTCTGAAGAACAAGGTGCCGTAAGCATGCAGGGGGGCGGCATCGCTGCCGCCCCGAAGCGAATCAGCCCAGCTTTTCGACCTGACCGTATTCGAGTTCGACCGGAGTCGAACGGCCGAAGATCGAGACGCTGACCTTCAGGCGGCCCTTTTCCTCGTCGACTTCCTCGACGGTGCCGTTGAAGCTGGTGAACGGGCCATCGGCCACGCGCACCTGTTCGCCGATATCGAACACGATCGACGGGCGCGGACGCTCCACGCCTTCCTGTGCCTGCTTGATGATCCGCTCGGCCTCGGAGGCCGGGATCGGCGTTGGCTTGTTCTTGGTGCCAAGGAACCCGGTGACCTTCGGCGTATCCTTCACCAGATGCCAGGCATCATCGGTGAGTTCCATCTTCACCAGCACGTAGCCGGGGAAAAACTTGTGCTCCGCATTGACCTTCTGGCCGCGGCGCATTTCCACGACTTGCTCGGAGGGCACCAGCACCTCGTCGAACATATCGGCCAGGCCCTTCTGCTCGGCCTGTTCCTTGATGTGCTGCGCGATCTTCTTTTCGAAGCCCGAGTAGACGTGAACGACATACCAACGCTTTGCCATGACAGCCTCCTCAGAACCCAACGCCGAACAGGCTGCGCACACCGACGCCGACCAACTGGTCGGCGACAAAGAAAAATACCGCGGCAATCGCCGAGAGCCCGAACACCAGCCCGGTCGTGATCAGTGTTTCCTTGCGCGACGGCCAGGTGACCTTGGCCACCTCGCTACGAACTTCACGCGCAAACCGCGTCGGATCAAAAGCCACGCGAGCCTCACTCCTCACCAAAGGTCCCAGAAGACGACATGTTTCTGGGAATAGCCGAAAAAGCCGTATCCCCCAACCGCCGTGCCCCGTTTCGCTCGAGCGCGGCGGTGGCAGGGGTGGAGGGTCTCGAACCCCCAACCTCCGGTTTTGGAGACCGGCGCTCTAGCCAATTGAGCTACACCCCTAGCGCCGAGCAGGCGCAGGCCCGCCACAACAGGCCCGGGCGGCGTAAAGAGAATGCGGCGGGTGCAATGTCAAGGGGGCGTGTGCAATCTGTCCCGTTTCCTTCGTCCCCGCGCGCATTTTCAGGCCGGCTGTCAGAGCCACGCCGGTGCCCTGGGGGGCAGCGGCGAGATGTTCGGGGTCCCATGGGTTGCGCGCCGGCGGTGAATGTCCACGTCGCCCAGACGGTGAACCGCCGGAAGAGCGCGCACGCTATGCTGACGAAGGGGCTTCTGGACGAGCAGTTTCATGGAGCGGGTGGAGGGAATCGAACCCTCATAGCCAGCTTGGAAGGCTGGAGCTCTACCATTGAGCTACACCCGCGCCGCCAATTCTGTCGGCGGATGGTGGAGGGGGTTGGATTCGAACCAACGTAGGCGCACGCCAACGGATTTACAGTCCGTCCCCTTTAGCCACTCGGGCACCCCTCCGCCGCACAGCCAGGCAAGCCCGGCCAGTCGTGAGGCTCGCTCTATTGCCAATGGCGGGGGCTTGTCAACGAACTCTGCGCGCATGGCGCAACTGCATGGGTTTGTCGCTGGCCGGAGGGCGCTGTATAGGATGGCGCCATGAAACCACCGAATGACAGAGGCGCGGGCAAACATGGCGGCGGCCGCAATGCCGGGCCGCCGCGCGATCGCATGGGCGGGCCACGCGGGCCGAACCATGGGGCCGCTCCACAGGGTAACCGACCGCAGGGCGAATCGGCCGGAAGCGACAATCGTCTCCACCTCGCCGGTCGCCCCCAGGAGCCTCGCGCCCATGAGGCACGCGCCCAGGAGCCACGCCGGGCCGATGCCCCCTCCCCGCGCCCGCACCACGCCCCGCGCCCGCAGGGCCGCCAGGCCGAGGCACGGCCCGATTTCGGCCACCACGGCGGCCCGCCTGAGCGGCGCGGCGGCGATGCCCCCAAGGGTGCGATATGGCTCTACGGCGTGCACGCGGTCGCCGCGGCGCTGGCCAATCCCGCCCGCCGGCTGCGCCGCCTGCTGCTGAGTGAGGAGGCCGAGGCCGCGGTGCTCGCGCAGTTCCCGCAGCCCTGGCCGATGCAGCCCGAGCGCACCGATCGCGCCCGACTCGAGCACATCCTCGGTCGTGACGCCGTGCACCAGGGTGCCGCCCTGATGACCGATCCTCTCACCCCACCACCGCTGACCCAGGTGCTGGAACGCCCGGGCCCGGTGCTGGTGCTCGACCAGGTGACCGACCCGCGCAACGTCGGCGCTATCCTCCGCTCCGCCGCCGCCTTCGGGGCGGCCGCGGTGATCACCCAGGAGCGCAACGCACCGGACGAGACGGGCGCGCTGGCCAAGGCGGCCTCCGGGGCGTTGGAGAAGGTGCCGCTGTTCAAGGCGGTCAACATCTCCCGCACCCTCGTCGCCCTGAAGGCGGCTGGCCTGTGGTGCGTCGGGCTCGATGCCGGGGGCATCCCGCTCTCCGGCCCCGGCCTGAGCGACCGCCGGATCGCCCTGGTGCTGGGCGCCGAAGGTGAAGGCCTGCGCCGCCTCACCCGCGAGACCTGCGACGTCATCGCCGGCCTTTCCGTGCCGACGGGCCATGTGAGCGCCATGGAGAGCCTCAACGTCTCCGCTGCCGCAGCCATCGCGCTCTACGAAATCCAGCGCAAAGCCTGAGGAGCCCACTCATGGCGTTCGATGCCGCCGCTGCCGCCGAATTGCTGCACCAGGCGCGGGCCGCCAGGGCGCTTGCGGGGCCGCTGCCGGCGGGCATGGCGCCAACCACCCTCGCCGAGGGAATCGCCGTCCAGCATGCCCTCGCGCGCCGCTGGGGGGCCATTCCGCCGGCGGGGTTCAAGATCGGCGCGACGGCCAAGCGCATGCAGGACTATCTCGGCCTGCCCGGCCCCGCCGCCGGCTTCATGCAGGCCGGCAATATCCATCACGGGCCGGCGACGCTCGCATGGGCGTCCGTCCGCAACCCGGGCGTGGAATGCGAAATCGCCGTGCGCCTCGGCCGTGACCTGCCGCCCGGCCCCTGCGATGAGGCCACTGCCGCAGCGGCGGTGCAGGACGTCTGCGCGGCGATCGAGATCGTCGAGAACCGCTACGGCCCGCCGCCCGCCGGCGACCTCATGGCGGTCGGCACGCCGACGCTGGTAGCCGATCAGGTCTATCACGCCGCAGCCGTGCTCGCCGCCCCGCCGTCCGATTGGCGCGGGCTCGACCTCGGCGCGATTCGCGGCCGCTTCCTCATCGATGGCGAGGAGAAGGCCGCCGGCCATGGGAGGGACCTCCTGGGCCACCCCATGAAGGCGTTGGCCTGGCTCGCCGCCTCCGCCGAGGTCGCCGCCTTCGGAGGCCTCCGTGCGGGCCAGGTGGTGATGCTCGGCAGCGTCACCCCGCCGATCTGGCTCGACCGTCCCTGCGAAGTCGTCGCCGCCTTCGACTTCATGCCCGAGGCCCGCCTCCGCTTCGTGTGATCGGCGACGTCAATCCGTCGTTAAGTCTTCCCGGGCTAAACCAGCTTCACGACCGCGCGAAAGTCTGCCGCGGCGAGATATCGCCAGGAGGGCCGGATCGGGATGCGTCGATGGTACAAGACTGGACTTTGTTGTCGGACGACCTGCAGCTGGCGCTCGCCCACGCTGCCCTGCGCCGTGCCGCCGACACGATCGCTGCTCAGGCCGAGGTGCTGGCAGCGGAAATGGAAAATGGCGGCCTGATTGATCGCGGCGGGCCGGACGCGCTGCGCCTGCTGGCGCAAGTGGTGCGGGTGCACGGAGAGGGCAACATGGCGGCTGGCGGACATGCTTGAGGAAGCAAGCGCTTCTTTTTTGAAAAAAGAAGCGAAAACTTTTTATCCGTTGGCTTCGCCCGCTCACTCGGCGACACGGAACACGCTGATCGAGCCGCCTCCCCTTTAAACCACCAGCACCCGATTCAGGTTCTGCGCCGGATCGCGCCAGAACGAATCCGGCTCGAATCGTCGGAACAAATCGGGTGGCAACAGCGTCTTGCGCGGCACCGGCCGCACATGGGCTCCAACCCGATGCAGCCCCGGAGTTCCAAGACGGGCATCGAACTCCTCCGCCCCATCAAAGACCACATTCAGGGGGTCATGGGTGAAGCGGGGCAGGCCGATGAAGTCATACACCGCGTCCAGTGCCGCCTGAGGCCGCTCGGTGAGGGTTTCATAGGTCAGCAGCATGATCCGGTCGGATTGCTCGCCGAACCAGGCCTCGCGCAGCGCGTTCCACGCAAACCCGACCATACCGGCACCTGCCCCCAGCCCCTCCACCCGCGAATAGACCGTCCCGCCCGGCTCAAAACTGAAGATCTTCGAGAGCTCGAGGTGATTGCGGCGAATCAGGCGCTCGATGCTGTCGAGGACCCAGGGCACGTGGCGCACGCAGCAGACCATCTTCGCCGCGGGGAACAGCGCCGCCAGCGCCGGCAGCTTGCTTGTCCACAGGCGGTTGGTGTCGAACACCGTCTGAGTCGGGTGAACACGGAAGTAATAGTTCTCGAACAGGCCGCGCAGGAGCGTCTCCCGCTGCCCGTCATCGATGAACACCGCCGTCTCGTTGCCCTGACTCACCTCGCGCAGCATGGCGGTAAACAGGCCGCCGACCGGGCTGGTCATGCCGGCATTCAGTGCCGGATTCTGCCGCAGCAGGGCCGCGAGCAGCGTAGAGCCAGAGCGTGGCAGGCCGGAGATGAAGTGGATGCCCTGTTGCACGCGGTCCTCCCTGACAATGTCAGCCGTTTCTGCACCCTGGCGGCACAAACGAAAACCCCTGCCGGTGCGAGCCCGGCAGGGGTGTTTTCGCGCGACGCTACGCCGAACTCAGGCGGCGCGGCGGGCCGCGAGCGCGCTGGTGATTTCACCGATGGCACGGTCAACCAAGGCATTGCCGGCATCCGCCGACAAGGTTTCCCGAATGACCTGGCTGGCCGCCTTGGCAGCGATATCGGCGGCGGCAATGCGAACCTCGTCAACCGCGGCCTTCTCAGCCGCCGCGATCCGGTCCGTCGCCATCCGCTCACGGCGGGCGGCAGAAGCTTCGGCCTCGGCTGCCGCCGCGGCGGCAACGCGGGCCGCCTCGGCCTTGGCACCTTCGATTAGCGCCTTGGCATCGGCAACCGCGGCGTCGCGGCGGGACTTGGCGTCCTGCATCATCGCCTCGGCTTCCTTGCGCAGACGCTGCGCCTCTGCCAACTCGGCGCGGATGTCATCCGCCCGCTTGTCCAGCATCGCGGTCAGCGCACCCCATATCTTTCGCCCGAACAGGACGAAGAAAATGACGAACGCGATCGCAACCCAGCTCCGCGGGTCCTGGAAGAAGCTCTCTTCGTGATGCATGGCGCTTCTCCTCAGGCCTGTGCGCGGGCGGCAAGCATCGCACCGACGGCGGCGTCAACCGCCTTGGTGTCAGCCGGGCTGCCGGTCAGGCGGGTGACCACCACGCTGGTCGCCTCGGTGGCAACTTCGCGCAGCGCGCCGATGGCGGATGCCCGCGCGGCAGCGATGCGGGTTTCGGCGGCGGCAAGCTGCGCCTCGAGCCGGGCGTTATCAACGGCCGCCTGGGCGTCGGCGGCCGCTTTCGCGGTGTCGACAGCGGTCGCGATCTCGGTCCGCGCGGTCGCCTGCGCGGCACGGGTCGCCGAAGTCAGCTCGTTGATGGCGGCATCCGCCGCCTCCTTGGCACCGCGCGCGGCCTCGAGATCGCCCGCGATGGCGCCCGCCCGCGCTTCCAGCACGCTGGCTACCTGCGGCAGTGCCCATTTGGACAGCAGCACGTAGAGCACGAGGAAAATAATGGCGAGCCAGACGACCTGGCTGACCGTCAGCGGGTTATGGAAGTCGAGCTGCGGCATGCCCTTCTTGGCTTCTTCCGCGAAGGCGGAAGAAGCCAGAAGAACGGAACCCAGCCCCGACAGAGCGACAAGCGGACGCATGCCCGCGTCCTCCCGGATCAGGTGAAGAGGATGAGGAACGCGATGAGCAGGGCGAACAGCGCCACCGCTTCCGTCAGCGCGAAGCCGAGAATGCCGAGGCCGAAGACCTGGTCGCGAGCGGAGGGGTTACGCGCCACGCTGGAAACCAGCGAGGAGAAGATGTTGCCGATGCCGATGCCGACGCCGGCAAGTGCGATAACGGCGATGCCGGCTCCGAGAGCCTTTGCGGCGGCCACTTCCATGGGATCAGTCCTTCTGAGTGTGTGGAGGAAGTCTGCGTAGCGGGTGCAGATGGGTTGCGATCAGTGCAGATGCACCGCGTCGTGGAGGTAGATGCAGGTGAGGACGGCGAACACATAGGCCTGCAGGCAGGCGACCAGGAGTTCGAAGCCCATCAGGATGACGTTCAGCGCCAGCGGCCCAACGCCGCCGAGGTAGCCCACGAGCCCCGCGCCCGCCATCATCACGATGAAGGAGGCGAACACCTCGAACATCACGTGACCGGCCACCATGTTGGCGAACAGACGGATGCTGAGGCTGACCGGACG
>CAIRTN010000167.1 GCA_903881515.1 uncultured Rhodospirillales bacterium
CCCAATTGCGGCGCCAGCGCGCGGGCGAGGCCGATGGCGTTATCCAGGTGTTTGTCGGCGGCCAGCCGGAAGCCGAGACCGAACTCGGCATTGTCCTCGAACAGCGAGTTCGACCAGGCCGGCCCGCGCCCGTCGGCGTTCTTCGACCACGGCGTCACCGGCAGGTTGCCGCCATAGATCGACGAGCAGCCGGTGGCGTTGGCCACCAGCATGCGATCACCGAACAATTGCGACAGCAGCTTCACATAGGGCGTCTCGCCGCAGCCGGCGCAGGCGCCGGAATAGACGAACAGCGGTTCCAGGAACTGCACGCCGCGCACATTGGCGAAGTCGACGCGGGCGCGGTCGTTGATCGGCAGCGCCTCGAAGAACGCCTGCACCGGCTTGGCCGCCTCGATCAGCGGCAGCTTGTCGCGCAGGTTCAACGCCTTCACCCCTGGTTCGATCGGGCTCAGCGCCGGGCAGGCCTCGATGCACAGGCCGCAGCCGGTGCAGTCCTCGATCGACAGTTGCAGTGAGAACTTCACATCGGGGAAGCCGCGCACATTGATCGGTGCCGACTTGAAGCCTTCGGGCGCGCCCTCAAGCTTGGCGGCGTCGTAGTATTTCGCGGCGATCACCGCATGCGGGCAGACGAAGCTGCACTGGCCGCACTGGATGCACAGATCGGGCTCCCAGATCGGCACCACCTCGGCGATGTTGCGCTTTTCGAAATGCGCGGTGCCGACGGGGAAGGTGCCGTCGATCGGCATCAGCGAGACCGGGATCTCGTCGCCCAGCCCCTCCATCATCTTCGCCGTCACCTTGCGCACGAATTCCGGCGCGCTATCCGGCACATGCGCCGCGCAATCCCATTGCGCGCTCGCAACCGCGGGAATCTCGACCTGTTCCAGCCGTTCCAGCGTGCCGTCCACCGCGCGGAAATTCCGCCGGACCACCTCGGCGCCCTTGTTGCCGTAGGTTTTCTCGATGGCGTGCTTGATTTCCTCGATCGCCTGCTCGCGCGGCATCACGCCGGAGATCGCGAAGAAGCAGGTCTGCAGGATGATGTTGGTCCGCCCGCGCAGGCCCACCTCCTGCGCCACTTTCGAGGCATCGATCACATACAGCTTCAGCCCGAGGTCGATGATCCGCTGCTGCATCGACAGCGGCAGGTGATCCCACACCTCGGCCGCCGGATAGGGCGCGTTCAGCAGCAGCGTCGCCCCGGGGGCGGCCAGCCGCAGCACGTCCATCCGCTCGGCGAAGGCAAACTGGTGCACGGCGACGAACCCGGCCGAACTGATCAGATACGGCGCCTGGATCGGCTTGGCGCCAAACCGCAGATGCGACACGGTCTGCGCGCCGGACTTATGGCTGTCATAGACAAAATAGCCCTGCGCGTTCAGCCCGGCCTGCTCGGCGATGATCTTCACGCTATTCTTGTTGGCGCCCACCGTGCCGTCGGCGCCGAGGCCGTAGAACACCGCCTCCACCGTTCCGTTGTCCGGCAGCCGGAAACCACGATCCGGCGCCAGGCTGGTATGGCCGACATCGTCGTTGATGCCCAAGGTGAAGCCGTTGCGCGGCTCGGCCTTGTCCAGCTCGTCGAACACGGCTTTCACCAGCGTCGGCGGGAAATCCTTCGACGACAGGCCGTAGCGCCCGCCCACCACCAGCGGCATGGTCCGCCCGCGCGCCATCGCGCGCGCCAGCACCGTGGTCACTTCCAGATACATCGGCTCGCCGACCGCACCCGGCTCCTTGGTCTGTTCCAGCACCGCCACCCGGCGCACCGAAGTGGGCAACGCATCCAGGAACGCATCGACGGCGAACGGCCGGAACAGCCTGACCTCCAGCACGCCCACCTTCTCGCCGGCCGCGCGCAACGCCGCCGCGGTGGACCGCGCCGTTTCCGCGCCCGAGCCCATCAGCACGATCACCCGCTCGGCATCCGGCGCGCCGGTATAGTCGAACAGATGGTATTGCCGCCCGGTCAGCCCGGCCAGCTTGTCCATCTCCTGCTGCACGATCCCCGGCATCGCGGCGTAGAACGGGTTCACCGTCTCCCGCGCCTGGAAGAACGTGTCCGGATTATGCGCGGTCCCGCGCACCACCGGCCGCTCCGGGTCCAGCGCCCTGGCCCGGTGCGCCCGCACCAGATCGTCGTCGATCATCAGCCGGATCTTGTCGTCCTCGATCAGGTCCAGCGTGTTGACCTCATGCGAGGTGCGAAACCCGTCGAAGAAGTTCAGCACCGGCACCCGCGCCCGCAGTGTCGCGGCATGCGCCACCAGCGCCAGGTCGTGCGCCTCCTGCACCGAGCCGGCGCACAGCAGGGCAAACCCGGTGGTCCGCGCCGCCATCACGTCGGTATGGTCGCCGAAGATCGACAGCGCCTGCGTCGCCAGCGCCCTGGCGGCGACATGGAACACGGCCGCCGTCAGCTCGCCCGCGATCTTGAACATGTTCGGCAGCATCAGCAGCAGGCCCTGCGACGCGGTGAACGTCGTGGTCATCGCGCCGGCCTGCAACGAGCCATGCACTGTGCCTGCCGCCCCGGCCTCGCTCTGCATCTCCTGCACCACCGGGACATTGCCCCAGATGTTCAGCGTGCCCTCGGCCGACCACTGGTCCGCCAGCTCCGCCATCGTCGACGACGGCGTGATCGGATAGATCGCGCAGACCTCGCTGACCCGATAGGCGATATGGGCGACGGCGGTGTTGCCGTCCATCGTGGCCCTCATGGCCGCGTCTCCAAATAAATCGTTGCCCTCATGGCCGCACTCCTTCATCGGCCATCATCTCGATCGCATGGCACGGGCACTGCTCGAAACACACCGCGCATCCGGTGCAGATCGCGTTGTCGACGCTGTAGCCCCGCCCGCGCCCCAGCTTGCGGATCGCCTGTTCCGGGCAGGCCGCGAAGCACTGGTCGCACTCGAAGCAATTGCCGCAGGACAGGCAGCGCTGCGCCTCGCGCTGCGCGGCGGCCTCGCTCAACCCGCCGACGATCTCGCTGAACCCGTCCAGCCGCTCGGCACCTTCCAGCATGCCCTGCTCGCCGGGCTTCACATCGAAGAACACCGGCACATTCAGCAGCGCGAAATCGGCCACCCGATGCTTCGCCGGCTCCTCGCGCACCTGCCCGCGCAGCCAGGCATCGACATTGCGCGCCGCTTTCTTGCCGTGCCCCACCGCAATCGTCACCGTCCGCTCGCTCGGCACCATGTCCCCGCCGGCGAAGATCCCCGCGGCCCCGGTCATCATGTCCGGCCCCACCATCACCGTGCCGTCGCTTTTGAACGCGATCCCCGGCACCGCGCGCAGGAAGCCGCTATCGGTCTCCTGCCCCAGCGCCAGCACCACCGAATCGGCCTGCAACGTCTCGAACTCCCCGGTCGGCACCGGCCGGCCCTTGTCGTCCAGCTCCATGCGCTCGATGGTCAGCGACTGTCCGGCAAAATCCTTGATCGTGGTCAGCCAGCGGAATTTCACCCCTTCCGCATCGGCCTCGTCGGCCTCGAAATCATGCGCCGGCATATGCGCGCGGTCGCGGCGATACACGATCACCGCCTCCTCCGCCCCCAGCCGCCGCGCTGTCCTGGCCGCATCCATCGCGGTATTGCCGCCGCCATAGATCACCACGCGGCGCCCCAGCAGCGGCGCATCGCCGACGCTGACGTCATGCAGATAGCTCACCGCATCCAGCATCTTCGCCGCATCGCGCGCCGGAATATCGGCATGGCGCGACACATGCGCCCCGATCGCCACGAACACCGCGTCGAACCCGCCTGCCGTCTTCGCCGCCAGCAGGTCGTCCACCTTGCGATTGAGCCGGATCGTCACCCCCATCCGCTCGATCCGCGCCACCTCGGCCGCCAGCACGTCGCGCGGCAGCCGATACGCCGGAATGCCGAAATGCAGCATCCCACCGGCCACCGGCCCTGCCTCCTGGATCTCCACGCTGTGCCCCAGCCGCGCCAAATGATACGCCGCCGACAGCCCCGACGGCCCGGCCCCCACCACCAGCACCTTCTTGCCCGACTCCGCCGCCGTCACCGCGGGCGTCCAGCCCTCGGCGATCGCGCTGTCGCCCAGGAACCGCTCCACGGCATGGATCGACACCGCGCCATCCAGCTCGCCCCGGTTGCACGCCGTTTCGCACGGGTGATAGCAGACCCGCCCATGCACCGCCGGCAGCGGATTGTCCCGCACCAGCGCTTCCCACGCCTCGCGATGCCGCCCCGCCTGCGCCAGCGCCAGCCAGGCCTGGATATTCTCCCCGGCCGGACACGCCGCATTGCAGGGCGGCAGCAGATCGACATAAGCCGGCTTACGGCTGCGCACCGCGCCCGGACCGTGCGCCGCGGTCAGGTTGACCGCCGGCGTCATGTCGGCATGCGTGCGCCGTGGATTTTGACCCTGCATTCCGTTCGTGCTCCCACCGGCACACGGCCGACCTTGGCGACACTACGGGCCACGGCCGGGCAGGGGCCTTGATGCAGGTCAACGGCCGTTTGCGACACGCGAAGACAACGCAATGTAAACATGTCTACAATCGATCACCCGGGACTCGCTGTCCCACCCGCTTCGTCGTGAGGAAGTATGTCGATCGTCGTCGTCGATGATGACCGGACCGCTCTGGGGCTTGTTGCCGAGCTGGTCGCGCATCTGGGCCAGGAGGTGCAGACCTTCCGCGACCCGCTCGCCGCGCTCGGCTGGATGGAAACCCACGAACCCAAGCTGATGATCACCGACTACCGCATGCCCGACCTGGACGGCATGGCGCTGACCGCGCGCATCCGTGCCATGCCGCACACCGCCGACATGCCGGTGATGATGCTGACCACATCCGACGAACGCGCCCCCCGGCTGGAGGCCTTCGCCGCCGGCGTCACCGATTTCGCCGTCAAACCCGTCGACCCCACCGAGCTGCACGCCCGCGCCTCCGCCCTGCTGCGCCTGTCCGTCGCCCAGGCCGCGCTGAAGGATCGCGCGCGGCATCTGGCCAGCGAGGTCGACCGCGCCGTCGCAGCCCTGGCCGCCCGCGAGGAGGAGGTGATCCGCCGCCTCGCCACCGCCGCCGATCGCCGCGACCACGTCACCGGCGACCACATCGCCCGCGTCGCCGGCTATGCCGCGCTGATCGCCGAGGCGCTCGGCCTGCCGCCGACCCAGGTCCGCCTGATCCGCCTCGCCGCCCCGCTGCACGACATCGGCAAGATCGGCGTGCCCGACAGCGTGCTCACCAAGCCCGCCGACCTCACCGGCGACGAGCGCCGGCTGATGGAGCGCCACACCCTTTATGCCGAGGAGATCCTCGGCGGCTCCTCATGGGACCTGCTGAGCATCGCCGCCGAGATCGGCGCCGGGCATCATGAACACTGGGACGGCCGCGGCTACCCCCGCGGCCTGTCCGGCACCGCCATCCCGCTCGCAGCCCGCATCGTCGCCGTCGCCGACGTGTTTGATGCCCTGGTCAGCGCGCGGCCTTACAAAGCCGCCTGGCCGCTCGCCCAGGCGCGCGAGCAACTGCTCGGCGAACGCGGCCGGCAGTTCGACCCCGGCTGTGTCGATGCTTTTCTTTCCCGCTGGGACGAGGTTTCCCGTATCGCCGAGGCGGCATCGCTGGCCCCGGCCCGCCCGGCGTCCGTCGCATGATGTCCCGCCGCGGCCTCGGCACCGCTGCCGCTGCCCTGCTCTTGGCCCGGCCCGCCCACGCCGCGCTCGCCCCGCTGCATGGCCCCGTCGTGCTGACGGTCGACGGCAAGGTCGCGCCGGATCTGACGGCCGGCGGCGCCCTGTTTGATATGCAGATGCTCGATGCCCTGCGGCAGGGCCGCTTCTACGGCGAAACGCCATGGACCCGCGGCAAGACGGAGTTCACCGGCCCATTGCTCTCCGCCGTGCTCACGGCCGCCGGGGCGAAGGGCAAGAGCCTCGAAATGCGCGCCTTGAACGACTACCTCGTTACCGTACCGTTGGCGGATGCCTTTACCTGGTCCGTCATTATCGCCACACGGCGCGACGGCAGCGCCATGCGCATCCGCGACAAGGGGCCGCTTTGGGTGGTCTACCCGATGGACTCCGACTCCAGACTGCGCAACGAGGCGATCTACGCCCGCTGCGCCTGGCAGCTTGCCCGTATCACGGTATCCTGAATGCCGTGGAACGAGACGAAGCCCGGCCTGCGCTTTCCGGCATGGTCGTCGCCTCCCATCGTCGTCCTGGTGCTGTCCATCGTGGTCTGCTCGGTCGTCGCTGCCGGCACCATCTTCTATCGCCTCGGCCTCGCACAGGAGGCGCTGGGCGGCCGCCAGCAGGAGATGACGCTGTGGGCGACGTTTCAGCTCGATCGCGAGTCCCGCAAGATGGACGATGCGCTGCGCACCTGGCGCAACGGCGACACCCCGTTCGAGGACGTTACCACCCGGCTGGAAATCCTGATCAGCCGCATCGATTACCTGCGTGAGGGCGATTTTGCCCGCTCCGGCGCTTTCCGCGCCCGCGAAGTTGCCCTGGTCGGCGAAATCGGCCCTCTGATCCAGCAGCTTGAAGATCAGATCGGCACCTTGCCGGCCAAGCCCGACCGTGTCGCAGCGGTGTTGGATGCCCGCCATGTCGTGCACGAGATCGAAAAGCTGACCGCGCCGCTGCTCAACATCGTCTCCCAGGACGGCGCCGAGGCCCGCAGCCGCATCCGCGCCGACAGCGAGGCGCTGTTCATCGCGCTTGGCCTTGCTTCCTTTGTGCTGGTTGCCGCGGTGGCATTGGCGCTCGCCGCTGTGCTGACGCAGAACGCCACCATCAACCTCGCCCGCCGCCGCGCCGAAGCGATCGGCGAGGAGCTGCGCCGCACCGCCATCGCCGCCCAGGCCGCCAGCCGTGCCAAGGCCACCTTCCTGGCCACGATGAGCCACGAGATCCGCACCCCGATGAACGGTGTGCTCGGCGCCGCCTCCCTGCTCGGCGCCAGTCAGATCACCCAAGAACAGCACCGCCATGTCGAGATGATCGCCGCCTGCGGCCGCGCCCTGCTCGCCCTGATCGACGACATTCTGGACTTCTCCAAGCTCGAAGCCGGCCGCACCGAATTCGCCATCAGCGCCTTTTCGCCGCAGGACCTGCTGCAGGCGGTGGCCGATATCTGTGCCCCCATGGTGCGCGACCGCGGCCTGTATTTCGTTGCCGTGGTCAGCCCCGCTCTGGCGCCGGAACTGCGCTCAGACCCGCAGCGCCTGCGCCAGGTCCTGGTCAACCTGGTCTCCAACGCGGTGAAATTCACCGAAGACGGCTCCGTCCTGGTGATCCTGGATCTCGAACCCGGCGCGGATGGCCGCCCCTGGCTGCATGCCATCGTCGCCGATACCGGTGTCGGCATCGGGCCCGAGATCCTGGGCGGGCTGTTTCACGAGTTCGAACAGGGCGACCCCGCCATCGGCCGCCGCTTCGGCGGCACCGGGCTGGGGCTGGCGATCTGCAAACGCATTGTCGAGAGCCTCGGCGGGCGCATCGGCGTCGAATCCGAGCCCGGCCGCGGCAGCCGCTTCTGGTTTCGGGTGCCGATCACCACCGAACATCCGCCACACCAGCCGATGCCGCGTGGCCCGGCCTTTGTTCAGGCGCCCCCCGGCCCGCTCGCCCCGGCGATGGAAGCGCTGCTGCGCGCCAGCGGATATACCGTGACCGACACCGCGGCGCCGGACAGCCTGGTCCTGCTGCATGTCTCGCAGATCGAACACGTCATGCCCCGCGGCGCGCGCGTCATCCGCTTTGGTCCAGGCGCACCGCTTGCTCCGCCGGTCACCGCCGCGTCCCTCACCCTGGCTGTCGACGGCGAAACCACCGGCCCCGAGCCCGCGCCGCCCGCGCCCATCCTGCCGCCGATGCGCCTGCTGGTCGCCGAGGACAACGCGATGAACCGCGATGTCATGCAGCAGGTGCTCGCCGCCATGGGCCATGACGTCGAACTCGCCGCCGACGGCGCCGATGCGCTCGAACGGGTGCAGAACGGCGCGCCCTTCGATGCCGTGCTGCTGGATCTGCAAATGCCGGTGCTCGACGGCATCTCCGCCGCTCGCGCCATCCGCGCTTTGCCGCCGCCGGCCGGGCGCACCCTGCTGCTCGCCGTCACCGCCAACGCCATGCCGTCTGATCGCGACGCCTGCCTCGCGGCCGGGATGAACGGCTTCCTGGCCAAGCCGGTCACCATCGCCCGCCTCACCGCCGCCCTGCGCGAACTGATGCTCGGCCTGCAGCCCGACGAGCCCGCCCCGCCCAGCTCGGCGACCATCGACACCGACCACCGCCAGAGCCTGCTCGCCGCCCTGCGCCCCGGTTCGCTCGAGCGCCTGGTGATGGCGTTCTGGGAGGAGATCGGCCTCGACATTGCCGCCCTCGCGCCCGATGTCGCCGATGCGCAGGAGCGCGACGAACGCCTGCACCGCCTCGCCGGCGCCGCCGCCACCCTCGGCTACGCCCAGGTCTCGCAGGCCGCGCTGGCGATGCGCAACGCCACCACGCCGGACATCGCACCCCTGCTCGCCGCCCTGCGCGCGGCTCTGGCCTATGACGCGGCGCTGTTGCCCGGCACCATGCGCGCCGCCGCCCGCACCGTGCTGGACTGAGGCGGCGCCAACCACCGCTTCCCGTGATTGAAGGCATCCGACATGGCTGACACCTCCTTCCTCGCCTGGCCGTTCTTCGAGCCGCGGCACCGCGATTTCGCTGGCCGCCTCGAAGCCTGGTGCGCAAGCGAACTCGGCACCGGCGTGCATCCGCACCACGATGTCGATGCCGAATGCCGCGATCTCGTCGCCCGCCTCGGCGCCGCCGGCTGGCTGGCCGAAGCCGTGCCCGACGATGTCAGCACCTTCGATGTCCGCACCCTCTGCCTCGCCCGCGAAATCCTCGCCCGCTACACCGGCCTCGCCGATTTCGCCTTCGCCATGCAGGGCCTCGGCAGCGGCTCGATCGCGCTCTACGGCGATACCGCGATGAAATCCCGCGTGCTGCCCGAAGTCCGCGCCGGCAGCCGCATCGCCGCCTTCGCGCTCAGCGAGAAAAACGCCGGCTCCGACGTCGCCGCGATGACCACCACCGCGACGCGCGTGCCCGAAGGCTGGCGCATCGACGGCGAGAAAACCTGGATCTCCAACGGCGGCATCGCCGGGCACTACGTCGTCTTCGCCCGCACCGGCGAGGCCCCCGGCGCCCGCGGCCTGTCGGCCTTCCTGGTCGAAGCCAACACCCCCGGCCTGTCCATCGCCGAACGCATCGAAGTCATCGCCCCGCACCCGCTGGCAACACTCGCCTTCGACAACTGTGTCGTCCCCGCCGGGAACCTGCTCGGCAAGCCCGGCGAAGGCTTCAAGGTCGCGATGTCCACGCTCGACATCTTCCGCCCCACCGTCGGCGCCGCCGCCCTCGGCTTCGCCCGCCGCGCGCTCGACGAAGCGCTCTCCCGCGCCACCACACGGCAGATGTTCGGCGCCACCCTGGCCGACCTGCCGATCACCCAGGCCAAACTCGCCGACATGGCGCTGGCCATCGACACCTCCGCCCTGTTGGTCTACCGCGCCGCCTGGGCCCGCGACGTCCAGGGCACCCGCATCACCCGCGAAGCCGCCATGGCCAAGCTGCACGCCACCGAAGCCGCGCAGCTTGTGATCGACAGCGCGGTGCAGATCCTCGGCGGCCTCGGCGTCACCGTGGGCCAGAAGGTCGAGGAGCTCTATCGCGAGGTGCGCGCTTTACGGATCTACGAGGGCGCCACCGAGGTGCAGAAGCTCATCATCGCGCGGCAGACGCTGGAGCGCTTCAGGGCCTGAAAAAAAAGATGCGGTCGGCGCATTTTTTCCTTGCCAACGATGTTTGTGTTATATAAAACCACATTCATGGCTATAATGCCCCCGGCCCTCATCGCGTCTGGCCACTTCCAATCCTTAGTCGCCCGTGTGCGGCACGCCGGCGGAGCTGTGTGCGAAACCATCCTGATCTGGCTCGCCCTGCAGCAGCTTATCGACTCCATCACCGCCCTGTTCGGCGCCTGGCGCGACGGCACGTTGCCGCCGCCGCCCGCCCCGCCCGCCCCGCCCGCAACGCTCAGCCCGCGCGCATCGCGGCAAGCCCGCCCGCGCGTCCCGTCAGCCTCGCGCTTGCGCGCGCGCCGCGCCGC
>CAIRTN010000168.1 GCA_903881515.1 uncultured Rhodospirillales bacterium
GCGTAAGTGACGGCATGAGCGGGCTGCCGCCACGGGTCCTCTGTTCGGCCTGAACAGTTGCAATCAGAGGACGGCGTCGATCCGTTCACAGATCGTCTTAATCACCTTGATACGGGCGAAATACTTGTCGTTAGCGGGTACGACGGTCCACGGAGCCATGGCTGTGTTTGTTCGCTCGATCATGTCACAGACCGCGTGGTCATACTCCGCCGCCCTTTCACGGTTTCGCCAATCTTCCGGAGTAATCTTGAAGCTTTTGAAAGGTGAAGCCTCGCGGGCGTGGAAGCGGGCCAGTTGTTCCTCGGGCGTGATAGTCAGCCAGAATTTGACGACGATGCCGCCGGCCTCGGAGAGTTGCTCCTCGAAATCGTTGATCTCGCTATAGGCGCGCATCCACTCGGCGTCCGAGGCAAAAGGCTCGACGCGCTCGACGAGGACGCGGCCATACCAAGAGCGGTCGAAGATCGTGACGCGGCCCAGGCGCGGGAGGTGGCGCCAGAAGCGCCAGAGATATGGCTGAGCACGCTCCTCCTCGGTGGGCGCGGCGATCGGGATGACGCGGTACTGCCTGGCATCCAATCCCCAGACGACCCGGCGGATGGCGCCACCCTTGCCAGCGGCATCCATGCCTTCAAACACCGCAATCACCGAGCGTTCAGCGAAGCGCTTGTGACGGGTCAGCAGGTTGAGGCGACCCTGCTGCTTTTCCAACGTTCGCTGGTAGTCTTTGCGCGGGAGCGTACGGCTGTAGTCAAGCGTGGAGAGGACTGTGCGTCCGTCGGCAGGCGGCGGCGGCATCGGTACCGGCGGTGGCTCAGGTGCGGCGACGGCTTCGTCAAGGCGGCGTTCCAGCGCCTCGGCGATGGCGCGGCCGACGGTGAGGTAGCGGTAGTTGGGATCGGTGCCCTCGACAATGGTCCAGGGCGCATGCGCGGTGCCGGTGTTGCGCAGCGCACGTTCGGAGACAGCGCGGAACTTGTCGTAGATTTTGAAGTGCTTCCAGTCGGACTCCGCGATACGCCAGCGCGTTTTCGGATCGGCCTCCAGCGCGTTGAGGCGGGATTTCTGCGCCTTCTTGGAGAGGTGGAACCAGAATTTCAGTACCAGCGCCCCCTCATCGACCAGCATCCGTTCTAGCCGCACAATGCGTTCGGTCGCGCGGAACAACTCGTCTTCAGAAATCTTCCCCGTAACACGGTCGACAATCGGGTCTGTGTGCCAGGCGCCAAACAGGATGCCGATGCGGCCCTTCGGCGGCAAAGCGCGCCAGTAGCGCCACATGCGCGGGCGGTCACGTTCCTCGTCGGACATTTCGCCGAACGCAGTGGTGACAATGTGCCGCGGATCCATCCATTCGTGCAGCACGTTCAGCGTCTCGCCCTTGCCCGCGCCGTCAACACCACCGACGATGATGATGACGGGAAAGGTGGACTTCGCGAGCAGCGCGTATTGCAGGGCGAGCAGGCGGCTGCGCAGGACAGGTTCCTCGCGCGCGTAGTCGTCTTTGCTGATGCTGTGACCGATTTCTGCGGATTCGAACATTATACAGGCCTTTCGTGCCTGATTCGCCCGCCCGCCGTCGCGACGGACGGGGTAATGGCGTATTATATATCACAGAGCCGTGTCAGGAGCGAGACACCGATGCTGCAGGATGTCAGGCTGGCGGTGCTGTTTGCCGATATTTCCGGGTCGACTCAGCTGTACGACACGCTCGGCGATCTGCGGGCGCGGGCAATTGTGGCGCAATGCCTCTCGGTGATGACCGAGGTGACCGAGAAGCACGGCGGAACACTAATAAAGACGATAGGTGACGAGGTGATGACCTCGTTTCCCGATGCCGGCGCGGCTGGCGTGGCGGCGGTCGAGATGCAGGAATGCATCGCGGGCATGGTCGTCGAGGGCCGGAAAATGGCGATCCGCGTCGGGTTTCACGAGGGGCCGACACTGCGTGAGGATGATGACGTGTTCGGCGATGCGGTGAACTTAGCGGCGCGCATGGTGAGTCAGGCCAAAGCCGGGCAGATCCTTACCACCGGCGAGACCGCGGCGGCGTTGCCGTTGACGTTGCGCAATGCCTGCCGGCAGATCGACCTGACCGTAGTGAAGGGCAAGCGCGATGAGATCGCCATCCACGAGCTGGTCTGGCAGGCATCGGATGCGACCATCATGCGCGCGCCCTGGGCGGCGCGGCATCGCGATGCGCGGCGGATGGCGTTCTCGGCCAGCGGGGTCAGCGTCGAGGTTGGCGACGCACATGGCGCGGCGACGATCGGCAGGGCAGACCAGAATGATCTGGTGGTGCGCCAGCCCGTGGTGTCGCGGCTGCATGCGCGAATCGAGTACCGTAACGGGCGGTTTGTGCTCACCGATCTGAGCGCCAACGGAACCTACGTCGTGCCGGACGGTGGGGAGACCAGGTTGCTGCACCGCGACAGCCTGGACCTGACCGGGTCGGGGGAACTCGGGTTGGGCGAAACTGTGTCGCCGAACTCTCCGGCCGTCGTGCGTTATGCGTTGTGTTGAACGTGGATGGCATCATGCTCCGGGTCTGGCGCGCGCGACGGGTGGGGCTGCTGATGCTGTTTCATAACGAAGCAGGCCAGACTCACGCCGCGCGTGACGCAATCGCTTTGGCGGCGGCCGAGGGGATGATACTCGAGATCTTGCGCCTTTCCCCTGCCGCCGCACCGCCTGCTAGCTGGCCGCTCTTACCCAGCCTTCCCCGCCACGCAACGCCAGTTCGCGGGCTCGTTGACGTCCCCCGTGCCCTGGTAGCGTGCCTGCTGCGGATAGGGGCATAGCGGCAGCCGGTGCCGCACCGGGCTTTCCGGCTTGGTGCTCGCCAGGATCGATTCTGGCGCCTTGCCATGCTCGACCCAGGCCTCGAGCGCCGACAGCGTGTCGAACTGGTCGGGGCCGATACCGCCGCTGCAGTGATGCATGCCCGGCACGAGGAACAGCCGCACATTTGACTGCGCCCGCGCGACGCCCTTCTGCTGGGCTGCGAGTGCGCGAAAGAACGCGATGGACTGCGACGCCGGGATCGAGGGGTCGCTGGCGCCATGATACAAAATCATCTTGCGGCCCTGCGCGATGAAGGCTTTCAGCCTGGCCGGATCGCGCGTGTTCCCCTCGGCATAGGTCGCGTTCATCATCGCCAGCATCTTGTCGCCGACGGTGTTGGTGCGTGGGTCGATATCAAGATCGGCGACCGATGCGTTCGGCCCCAGCCCGAGCCAGGATGTTACCATCTCCTGCACCAGCGCCCAGGACCGCGGCGCCAGCTTGGGATCGGCCTTCCAGGGTGCGGAGAGGTCGGATAGGTTGGGCGCCGCGAGCCCGGTGACGTTGTAGCCGGCGCCCTGCGCGCCCGAGAGGTTGGTAATCGCCCAGGGGCCGAACACGACATGGCCGCGCTTGTCGCGAAACGGCGAGGTGTAGCTTTGTAGCACCCGCACCTGATCGGCGTTCAGGCAGGCGCCGGTCTCGCCAGGACGGCACAGCAGATCCTTGACACGCACGGGGCAGGCGGTGGGCGCCTGGACCAGGCCGTCCTTGGCGCCGTCGATCGCGTCGCATTGCGCGGTGACGCGTGCATCGATCGCCGCCAGCTTGGCTTCGGGGATATACGCCGACGGCACTGACAGAGCCCCGCGCTGCACCACGGCGCGGGCGGTGTAGGTGTGGAAGCTCATCATCGGATCGCCGGAGATCACGCCGTCATAGTCCTCCGGGTAGCGCTCGGCCTCCATCATCGCCATGCGTCCGCCGGTCGAGCAGCCGTCAAAATAGGCGTGCTCTACTTTCGCCGCGTAATAGGCCTGCGAGAAAGCCTTGCCGGCGACCGTGACTGCATGCGCGGCGCGATGGAAGAAATCGACCATCTTCACCCGGTCTGGCTTGCCGTCCGGTAGGCGGGTCCATTTCGCGGTGGTGCCGTCGCCGATATGGCCTGTATCGGTCAGGATGGTCGCGTAGCCCTTGCCCAGCGCCATGGCGCGGTCGGTCGCGTTCGCCGAGGGCGTCAAGTTGCCCGCGTTGCCACCGACCCCAAGGAACAGGAAACGCTTTTGCCAGGCGTCGGGGAGTTGCATGGAGAACCGCGCGAGACCGTCGGCCACACCGCCGCCTCTGGTGACGACTGTGCCGCTCACCTCGCAGTAGGTTGGGTTCAGTCCGGCTGCTGCCACCGGCTTTGCCGCAGTGACGCTGAGATCCGGCACGCCAAGGGCGTTCAACGCCTCCACACTGCATGCCGGCGCTGCCTGCACGGGTGTGCCAGCGCTCACCAGTCCGACGGTCGCACAGATGGCGACAAGACCCACGCGCATGGTGGCTCCTCCCTTTTTGAACTCGTTGGCAGGGATCGTGACACAGGACCGGAAAGCCCGCAAAGCCGCCTCGCCCGCGGCGGCGTGACCGCTTTCCAGCTGTCCAACAGGGGGCTACC
>CAIRTN010000169.1 GCA_903881515.1 uncultured Rhodospirillales bacterium
CCGGTGATGGCCGAGACGTAGCGGCTGGCGCGGGTGATGTGCTCGCTGACCACCCCGGTGCGGTACGGCAGCTTGTCGCCGCGCACCTTCAGGGCCATCACCACCTCTTCCAGGGCGGCGTTGCCCGCGCGTTCGCCCAAGCCGTTGATCGCGCACTCGATCTGCCGCGCCCCGCCCATCACCCCGGCCAGGCTGTTGGCCACCGCCAGCCCGAGATCATTGTGGCAGTGGGTGGAGAAGATCACCTCGTCCGCGCCCGGCACGGTCTCGATCAGATCACGGAAGATATCGGTGTATTCGGTCGGATAGCTGTAGCCGACGGTGTCGGGGATGTTGATCGTGGTCGCCCCGGCGCGGATCGCCGCTTCCACGGTGCGGCACAGGAAGTCCGGATCGGTGCGGCTGCCATCCTCGGCCGACCACTCGACGTCGTCGGTATACTGCCGCGCCAGGGTAACGCTGTCGGTCGTCGCCTCCAGCACCGCCTCGGGCTCCATGCGCAGCTTGTACTTCATATGCAGCGCGGAGGTGGAGATGAAGGTGTGGATGCGCTTGCGCTCGGCGGGCTGGATCGCTTCGCCGGCGCGGATGATGTCGGCGCGCCCGGTGCGGGCCAGGCCGCAGATCACCGGGCCCTTGATCGCCTTGGCGATTTCCAGCACCGACTCGAAATCGCCGGGCGAGGCGATCGGGAAGCCGGCCTCGATCACATCGACGCCCAGGGCCGACAATGCCTCGGCCATGCGCAGCTTTTCGGCGAGGTTCATCGAGAACCCAGGCGACTGCTCGCCGTCGCGCAAAGTGGTGTCGAAGATGATGACGCGGTCGTCCGGCATTTTGCCGAAGTTCGGATGTTCGAAGCTCATGGTGGTTCTCGTTCGCTGAAGTGCGTTGCCCGACTTGGGGCGCAAAGGGGCGCCCACTTCCCCTGAGCGATGCCGGCTAGATGCGCGGCGTCACGCCCAGGGGTGGGTAAGTCGAAGGAGAAGAAGGAGGGCGCGCGCGAACCGCGGCATCGAGTTGCCGGCGGATGAGTTCGAAGAGCGCGTCATTGCGACCATGCGAGGCACCCTAGTCGGGCGCTTCGGATGGTGCAAGCATGGCGAGGAAGAACCAGACGGGACAGAAACGCATGCCGAAAATCGTTCTCTGCCGGGCGCTGCACCCGACGGCGATGGAAATGCTGGCCGCACGGCCGGAGATTGAGTTGCAGGTGCTGACGGACCAGTTCCGCGGCCCGCCAATGCAAAAGGAGCTGGCCGCCGCGATCGGCGGGGCCGATGGCGTGATGGTCGGCCTGGAAAAGGTCAGCGACGAATTGCTGTCCACCGCGCCCAATCTGCGCGTGATCAGCCGCTTCGGCGTCGGCTTCGACACGCTGGACATCGCGTCCTGCACCCGCCGCGGCATCACCGTCGGCGTCGTCAACGGCGCCAATGATCTCTCCGTGGCCGAACACGCGATGATGCTGATGCTCGCCGTCGCCCGCCGCACCCTGGAAATGGACGCCTCCGTGCGCGCCGGCACCTGGATGCTGCAATCCGGCCGGCGCATGCACGAGCTCGCCGGGCGCAAGGTGCTGGTGGTCGGCTATGGCCGCATCGGCACCCGCGTCGCCAAACTCTGCACCGCCTTCGGCATGGAGGTGATGGTGCACGACCCGAATTTCCCCACCCCGCGCATCGCCGCCGACGGGCACACCCCGGCGCCGGACCTGATGGCCGCGGTGGCCCAGGCCGATGTGGTCACCTTGCATTGCCCGCTCTACGAGGCGACCAAGGCGATGGTGAACACCGCGTTCCTGAAGTCGATGAAGCGCACGGCCTGGCTGATCAACACCGCGCGCGGCGGTATCGTCGACGAGGCGGCGCTGGCCGCCGCCCTGGCCGATGGCACCATCGAGGCAGCCGGCGTCGACGTGCTGGTGGTCGAGCCGCCCGATCCGGCGAACCCGCTGTTCAAGCTGCCCAACATCGTGCTGGCGCCGCACAACGCCGCCGCGGCGCTGGAGACCTACGCCAAGATGTCCCGCCGGGCGGCGCTGAACCTGATCGAGTATTTCGACGGCACGCTCGATCCGGGTTACTGCGTCAGCCCCGAAGCCTTGCGCAAGAACAGCTGAGGGCAGGGCGGGTGTCGACGGTCAGGCTCTGGACTGATGCCGAAGTGGCAGGCGATGCCCGCGTCCAGGCGGTGTTCGACGACATCCGCGCCACCCGCAGATCGGATTTCGTCAATAACTTCTGGCGCGCTCTGGCCAACGACGCGGCGCAGCTGGAACGCACCTGGGGCGCGCTGAAACAGGTGATGGTGGCGCCTGGCGCGCTCGATCCGCTGACAAAGGAACTGATCTATATCGCGGTCTCCACCGCGAATGGCTGTTCCTATTGCGTGCATTCGCACACCGCGGCGGCGCGGGCGAAGGGGATGACCGACGCCCAATACGGCGAATTTCTCGCCGTGGTCGGCATGGCCGGGCAGACCAACGCGTTGGTCACCGCGATGCAGGTTCCGGTGGACCCGGAGTTCCTCGTCGGCTGACGGGTTTACAACCGCGGAAAAACCGGCTGCACTCAGCCTATGCGCGCAACCATGAAGCATTCGACCGTCACGATGAACCGCCTCGGCGGGTCGTGGCGTCGTGTGTGCTGATCCCAGCCGCATAATCGCCAAGGCCCCGCCGGATCGGATGGGGCCGCGGTAGCGCCCCTGTACATCCGGCATCCCATGAGGAGACTGTGATGGACACGCCCCCCGCTCTGACCATCCGCGCTGCCCGCCCCGGCGATGCCGAGGCGATCGCGGAGCTGCAATCCCTGCCCGGCGTTCGCTTCGGCACGCTGCGCTTGCCCTACCCGAAGCCGGAGGTCGTGCGCCGCTGGCTCGAGAACATGCCCGACGCCCATCACACGCTGCTTGCCGTCGCCGGCGGCGTGCTGGTCGGTATCGCCGGGCTGGACCGCTACAGCGGCCGGCGCGGCCATGTCGGCAGCATCGGCATGGGTGTGCACGACGACTGGACCGGCCGCGGCGTCGGGCGGCGGCTGCTGGGCGAGCTGGTGGACCTGGCCGATGGCTGGCTGGGGCTGAAGCGGATCGAGCTGACCGTCTACACCGACAATGCTCCCGCGATTGCGCTCTATCGCTCATTCGGCTTCGCGGTGGAGGGCACCCATCGCGGCTACGCGCTGCGCGATGGCGTTTATGTCGATGCCTATGCGATGGCGCGGTTGAACGGCTGAACCGACCGGCCAGCGGTGCACCCGCCGCTGGCCGGTCGGCGCGCGCGCTCAGACTTCGATCAGCATGCCTTCCCGTGCCGCGACTGTCCCTGGCCGCGCCGCTGCTGCTGCCGCCTCGATCGCGTCCATTGTCGCATCGTCGTGATCAGGATCGTGGTGAAACAGCACCAGCCGCCCCACCCCCGCTGCCGCCGCCAGCCGCACGCCCTCCTGCCAGGTCGAGTGCCCCCACCCCACCCGCGTGCTGTATTCCGCCTCCGTGTAGCTCGCGTCGTAGATCATCACGTCCGCTCCGGCGACGAATGCGTCGAGGCCCTCCTGCGGATGCTCCTGGTCAACCACATACGCCACCGACGCGCCGGCATGATGGATCCGATAGCCCAGCGTCCCCCCGGGATGCCGCAGCGCACAGGTGCTCACCCGCACCCCCGGCCGCAACGCAACCTCGCTGCCTGGCGCGATGTCATGATGGCTGATCCCCGCCCGGAAGGCGTCTTGCAGGTCAGGCATCAACGGATGCCGCCAAGACATCCGCAGCGCGGCCTCCATGTCCCGCCCCCACAGCCGCAGCCGCGCCGCCGGATCGAACATCGGCGCGAAGAATGGCAGGCCCATGATGTGATCCAGATGCGCATGGCTTAGCAGCAGGTCCGCATCCACCGGGTCGGACGGCTTTGCCCGCCCCGTCAGCGCCAGCCCAAGCTCGCGCAACCCGCTGCCCGCATCCAGGATCAGCAGATGCTCCCCACAGCGCAGCTCCACGCACGGCGTATTGCCGCCATAGCGCATTCTTGCCGCGCCCGGCGTCGGAATACTGCCGCGCACGCCCCAGAAGCGCAGACTGATCTTCGCCATTTCGGCAACACGCCCCTGTTGAAGTCCTGCCGGCGAGTGTCTTCGCTCTGCCACGCCTTCGGCAATCGAATTGTCGCGTTGGCACGCGCTTGTCATTGCAAATCCAGGGATTTTCGGGTGCCGCCACCCCGTCGATCGGCAGCCTAAGCACCGCGGAGGATCACCGCGTTCTCCTGCAGATGCAGAGATGGGAAAAAAATTCATTAAAAGCTATTTTTTCCTTGTATAATTTCTAACGGTAACCTATAACGACGACATGAACACATGGGCACGCATCATCTCCGAGCTTAAAATCGCCAACGCCACCACTCTGTGGCGCGCCTGCGCCTCCGTGCCCGCCATGCTTCTGTTCTGGTTCCAACTCCGCCGGCTCGCGACAGCTTTGGACAGCCTGTTCACCGCCTGGAAAGCCGGCGCCCTGCCGCCGCCGGCGTCGGCTCCGGTACCATCATCCGCCATCCCGGCGCCCACGCCGCGCGTCCGCGCCGCACACCCGAAATCCACCCCGCGCAGCCGCAAACCCGGTAAAGTCGCCTCGCGCCGCGAACGCCCGGCGCTGCGTGCAATCGCGCCGGTGCCGCCTCCCCAAACCCTGCCGCTGCTGCTGTGCGCGCCCGTCCTGGCGCGCTGCACCTTTCCGCGCCTGCGCAAGCGACGACGACGAAAAACCGGCTGAGCGGGGTCGGAAACCTGCGCCTTAATTGTTACGATAACGAACTAAAAACCAGAAATCTTGCGCAATCTCCCGCGCGCCGCACATAACCGCCAGCGACCACCCAGGGGAAACGCCATGAACGCCGAAGACCTCCGCGCCCTCCAGGCACCGATCAAGCAGAAATACCGCGACACCCCCGAGGCCGCGCGCATCCCCGCCCACGCCGAAGCCATCCTCGACCCTGCCGCCATCGCCTGCACCATCGCCGGCCGCACCGGCCCGGTCACCGCCGGCCTGCACCCCGCCGCCGGCGGCGACGGCACGCTCGCCTGCTCCGCCGACATGCTGCTCGAAGCCATCGTCGCCTGCGCCGGCGTCACCCTGCGCGCGGTCGCCACCGCCATGGGCATCACCATCCGCTCCGGCCGCGTCATCGCCGACGGCATCTGGGACGCCCGCGGCACGCTCGGCATCGACCGTGCCACCCCCGTCGGCCTCACCGAGATCACCCTGAAATTCGATATCGACAGCGACGCCGACGCGGCCAAACTCGAACGCCTGATCCAGACCACCGAACGCTACTGCGTCATCCTGCAAACCCTGCGCACCCCGCCCACAGTGACGCTCGTAGGCTGAAACCGGCCATTTCCCCTTGCGGAACCTCACAATTTCGCGAGATATGACGGAAAAGCTTCAATCGGGAGAAAACGCATGATCGCTACCCGCCGGCTCATCCTGGCCAGTGCCCTGGCCGCGCCCGCCATCATCGCCTCCCACCGCAGCGAGGCGGCCGCGAAAACCCTGAAGATCAGCCACCAGTTCCCCGGCGGCACGATCGACGAGGGCGATTTCCGTGACCGTCTCTCGCAGAAATTCGCCGCCGCGGTGAAAGCCAAAACCAACGGCGAACTGGATTTCGAGATCTATCCGAACTCCTCGCTGATGAAGACCGTCGCCCAGTTCTCCGCACTGCGCCGCGGCGCGCTCGACCTCACCCTCTACCCGCTGGCCTATGCCGGCGGCGAGGTGGCCGAGGTCAATATCGGCCTGATGCCCTGCCTGGTCTCCACCTACGCCCAGGGCATGGCCTGGAAGAACGCCCCGATCGGCAAGGCGCTCACCGACCTGCTGGAGAAGCGCGGCGTGAAAATCCTCACCTGGATCTGGCAGTCCGGCGGCGTCGCCTCGCGCGCCGCCCCGGTGGTTTCGCCCGACGACGTCAAGGGTCTGAAGATCCGCGGCGGCTCGCGCGAGATGGACCTGATGCTGAAACAGGCCGGCGGCATCATCTCCTCGGTGCCGTCGAACGAAATCTACGCCGCGATGCAGACCGGCTCGCTCGACGCCGCGGTCACCTCGTCCACCTCGCTCATCTCCTTCCGCCTGCAGGAAATCAGCAAGGCGGTCACCTCCGGCATCGACGGCAGCTTCTGGTTCATGTTCGAGCCCCTGCTGATGTCCAAGCAGATCTTCGACGGCCTCACCCCCGCCCAGCAGGCTGTGATCACCGAAGTCGGCGCCTCCCTCGAATCCTTCGCGCTCGACGCCGCGAAGTCCGACGACAAGGACCTCTCGGCGATCTACGCCAAGGCCAAAGCCACCACCAAAGCCTTCGACGCCGCGGCGCTGGAGAAGTGGAAGGTGGTCGCCCGCGACACCGCCTGGAAAGACTTCGCCGCCCGCTCGCCCGCCTGCGCCGAACTGCTCGCCATGGCCGAGAAGGTCCCCGCGACGGCATGACCGACGCGGTCCTGTCCGACGGCAAAACGCCGACCGATGTGCCGCGCCAGGGCCCCCTTGGCGCGGCACAATCTGTCGTCACCTGGCTGAACAACGCGATGGCGGTGCTCTCCAGCATCGCGATCTTCACCGCCGGCGCTGTGCTGACCTGGGAGGTCATCGGCCGCTACTTCCTGAAGATCGCGTCCGACTGGCAGGACGAGTTCTCCGCCCTGCTGCTGATCGGCGCCACCTTCGCCTCTGCCGCCTGGACCCAGGCCCGCCGCGGCCATGTCGGTATCGACGCGCTGGCCCATATCCTGCCCCCCCGCCGCCGACGCCGCCCGCCGCTGGCTGGCCGATATCGCCGCCTGCGCCTTCTGCGGCTATTTCGGCTGGAAATGCTTCCAGCTTCTGCTCGAAGCCCTCGACGAGGGCCAAACCTCCCCGTCGGCCTGGGGCCCGCCGCTCTGGATCCCTTATGGCTGCATGACCGCTGGCATGGCCCTGCTCACCGCCCAATTGCTGCTACAGGCCCTGCGCGGCCCGGTGAAACGCGCATGAGCCCCGTCGAACTCGGCCTGCTCTATGGCGGCAGCACGCTGCTCGCTTTGTTCTCCGGCATCCCCATCGCCTTCGCCCTCGGCGGCGTCGCCACGCTGTTCATGCTGATCTTCATGCCGGCGGCCTCGGTCGATACCATCGCGCAGAACGTCTACGAGGAACTGGCCAGCATCACTTTGCTGACCATCCCGCTGTTCATCCTCAAGGGGGCCGCCATCGGCAAAAGCCGCGCCGGTAAGGACCTCTACGACGCGCTGCACACTTGGCTGCACCGGGTCCCCGGCGGCCTCGGCGTCGCCGTCGTCATCGCCTGCGGCCTGTTCGCCGCCATGGCCGGCTCCAGCCCGGCCACCTGCTCGGCCATCGGCTCCTCGGGCATCCCCGAGATGCGCCGCCGCGGCTATTCCCCCGGTTTCGCCGCCGGGCTGGTCGCCGCCGGCGGCACGCTCGGCATCCTGCTGCCGCCATCGATCGTGCTGATCCTCTACGCGGTGGCCGCCGAGCAATCCCTCGGCCGCCTGTTCCTCGCCGGCATCGGCCCCGGCGTGCTGCTGGTGGTGCTCTTCGCGGCCTATGCGATGGTCCATTGGAAGGCCGAATACACCAGGGCGCTGGCCACCCGCACTGCCGACGGCACCGACAGCGAGATGCTCAAGCAGGAGCATTTCACCCTGGCCGAGAAATTCGCCGCCCTCCCCAGGGTGATGCCGTTCCTGATCCTGCTCACCGGCGTCATGGTCGCGCTCTACGGCGGCATCGCCACCCCGTCCGAGACCGCCGGCCTCGGCGCCATCATGGCACTCGCCCTGATCGCCATCGTCTACGGCGCCTTCCGCCTGTCCGACATCAAGCCGATCTTCCTCGGCACGCTCGGCGAAAGCGGCATGCTGCTGATGATCATCGGCATGAGCCTGCTTTACAGCTACGTGATGTCCTATCTGCACATCTCGCAAAACGCCGCCGCCTGGATCGTCGGCCTGCATCTGTCGAAATGGCTGCTGCTGACCGCGATGCTGCTAATGGTGGTCATGCTCGGCTTCTTCCTGCCCCCGGTCTCGATCATCCTGATGACCGCGCCCATCATCCTGCCGCCGCTGAAGGCCGCAGGCTTCGATCTGATCTGGTTCGGCGTGGTGATGGCCGTGGTGATGGAAATGGGCTTGATTCACCCGCCGGTCGGTCTGAACATCTTCGTCATCAACCGCATCGCCCCCGATATCGGCCTCGGCGCCATCATCTGGGGCACGATCCCCTTCGTGATCCTGATGGCGATCGCGGTGGTGATCCTGTCGATCTTCCCCGGCATCGCAATGTATTTGCCCAATTTGGTGTATGGCTGAATACTGCGGCATTGCCCGGGGATGCACCGATGCCGCCTGACGACCTGTTGATCACCGCCGACAGCGAAACCCGCATCCGCCAGCATCTGGTCCTCGTCGCCCTCGGCAAACGCCCTGCCGACAAATCGCTGCGCGTCGGCCGCCTGTTCGACAGTCACACCCGAACCTGGCGCGACGATCAGGAAATCATTATCTCCGGCCGCCGCATCGCCTGGGTCGGCCCCGCCGGCGCCTATCCCGGCACCGTGGCCGAACACCATCACGAACCCGACCTCGCCGCCGTCCCCGGCTTCGGCGAGGTGCACAAGCACATCGAATCCTCGCACCTCACCCCCGAATGGGAAGCCGCCCTGGTCATCCCGCGCGGCAATACCTGGACCTGCGAGGCCTCGCACGAATTCTCCAACGTCAACGGCCCCCGCAACCGCGAATTCTGGCTCGAAGCCCGCCGCCGTGGCTCGCCGCTGAAGATCTTCCCGCTGCCCGGCTCCGCCGTGCCCCCCACCGCCTACGAATCCGGCGGCGGCTATTTCGGTTTCAACGAACAGGCAAACTTCCTCGCCAGCAGCCCGATGGTCGCCGGGCTCGATGAGGTGATGGACTGGCCGGCGGTCTGGAACCCCGAAAGCCCCTCCTACGACCGGCTCTGGGGGATGATCCGTGCCACCTTCGCCGGCCGTGGCGTCATCGAGGGCCACGGTGCCGGCCTGCGCGACATCGCGACGATCTCCGCCTTCGCCGCCGCCGGCCTCGCCTCCGATCACGAAGCCTGGACGCCTGAGGAAGTGTGGGACAAGCTCTCCCGCGGCATCTTCATGGAATTGCGCCCTTATTCCATGGACCAGATCATCCCCTATCTGCTGGCGAAAAACCTGCCCGACTGGTCGCAGATCGCCTTCACCACCGATGACCGCTCGGCGTCGGACACGGTGAAACTCGGCGGCTCCGACTACAACGCCCGCACCGCCATCCAGCACGGCCTGTCGCCCGAAATCGCCCTCCAGTGCGTCACCCTCAACCCCGCCCGCCATATGCGCCTGACCCCCTGGGTCGGCAGCCTCGCCCCCGGCCGCTTCGCCGACATCGTGCTGCTCTCCGACGTCGCCACCCTGCAGATCGCCAAGGTCTGGGCCGACGGCACCAGGGCCAGCGAGGGCACCACCTATACCGGCCCGATCCCGCACATCGCCTGGCCGTCCTGGGCCACGCAGACCGTCAACATCCCCCGCCCGCTCACCCCTAACGATTTCCGCATCGACGCCGCCCCCGGCCGCGAGGCCATGCACGCCGCCGTGCTGCGCCCGTTTCACTGGGCCGACGGCTTCATCACCATGGACCTGCCGGTCGCCGCCGGCGCAGTGCAGCGCGACCCCGATCGCAACATCACCAAATTCGCCATCGTCGACCGCTTCTCGGGGCAGGGCGGTGTGGCCCGCATGTTCTGGCTCGGCTGCGGCCCTCGCACCGCCGATACCGCGCTGGCCTGCTCGGTCTCGCACGACAAGCACAACATCTGGGTCTGCGGCTCGTCCGACGCGGCGATGGCGCTCGCCGTCAACACGCTGGCCGAGATGCAAGGCGGCTGGTGCCTGGTGCGCGGCGGGCAGGTGGTCGCCCGCGTGCACTACGAGATCGGCGGCCTGATGACCTGCCGC
>CAIRTN010000170.1 GCA_903881515.1 uncultured Rhodospirillales bacterium
AGTCTGAGTGCATCTAACCCGGTGCTGGCCAGCACCCTTGCGATGTATGCACAATCGAACATTGCCGAAACGGGCGCGGCTACACTGAACGTTGATGTACTGACCGGCAGTGCCGGTGTCCCCGCCGGTTGGTCGCCTGCTCCGGGCCTGACCGCGCTTGGCTGGAGCCCGGCGCTGCTTGGCTGGACAGTTCCGGCTTCTGGTTCAGCATCGCTCGGCACGGTGTCCACCGCCAACAACATCGGTGTGCTGGCTAACTTCACTGCGACCAACGCTCTGACAGTCGGTAGCTCTGGAAACCTATCGGTCGGCACTCCGGTTGTTTCCGGTCTGCTGCCGGTCGGGTCGAGCCCGACCACTGTGACCTTCGGCAACGTGGTATCGGCGGATGCGGGCGCGATCACCATCGCCGTCGGTGGTTCGTTGAGTGTTGGCTCCGGGCTTGCCAGCACGATTGGGGCAAATTGGTCAGCCAGCAGGCTCGACGTCACAGCAGGCTCAATGACATTGAACAACCTTGCCGTGACCACCGCAGGCGACAACTACACGCGACCGCCAGCGGGTATATTCGCCACCGATCCTTGGTCGGGTGCGCCTTCCACCGCACTCGGCGCAACCTTCACCGCCTTGGGCGGGTCGATCACCCAGACCGGGGTGATGGATGTCCGTGCTCTGGCCAGCACCAGCACAAACAACCCGCTGCTGCGCTTCGTCGCAGAGACGGGTGCGCTGACCCTGGCCAGCCTGAATGCGCAGGCGCCGACTGGCTCGGACGCCTTGGTCGCGCCCTCCAGCGTGATCATGCGCATTGGAGCGTCCGGGACGGTAACCGGCTCGCTGGATGCAAAAAACCTAGCGGTGTTCTACAGCACGACGCCGACCGCATTGCGGGTGAATCTGCTTGGCACGCTGCTCAGTGCTTCGGGCCAACGCTTCCTCGGTGAGCCCGCGGCTTCGCTCGGCAACATCACCTTCCTCACCGGTTCGGGCGCCTTGTTCCAGCCCAGCCAGTTCCTGCGCATCAATGCCTGCGCCATCACCTCGGTAAACTGCGTGCTGGTGACCCGTGAAGGTGTGCCAATCCGCAATCCAACGATCAACCTGCCGAAGATGCCGGTGTTCGACGTGCTGACGGACCCGGACGTCGTCTTGCCGACCCTCTCGGATCTGGATTACTGACATGCGCAAGCTTATCGCCTCGCTCGTCCTGATCGCTCCCTTGGCGCTTGCCGCCTGCGCGACCTCGCAGACCCAGGTCTCGACAACCTCGCCGGTGCCGGCCGACATGGGTCTCGTCGATCTCGGCGCAAGCACAACCGGCAGCCCGTGCTCGATGCGGGCGCGCGGTCTCGGCGGCGAGATTTACTGCAGCACCCGCAGCGAGCGCACGAGCGCCCGCCTGCGGGCCGCCGACGCCAAGACCGCCGGCGATCTCGGAACGTTGGTGACCTCAAGCACCTGGCGCACCGAACTCGACAAGCGCCTGACCTGTGCTGCGCCGCAGGCAACCACCATCCTCGGTGACGTTCCCGCCCAGGTGCTCAACTGCGGGAACCGTATCTATCCGGTGCAGATGGTGGCCATGGTCGCCAGCGCGAATGGCACCGTTTGGTACGCTGACGGCCTGGACACCTCCCGTCCAGCGATCGAGAAGGCGATCGGCATCATGCTCGGTCGCGCCGCACCCACAGCGGCGAAACAGGACAATGCCGCGGCAATTGCGAAATCGACCGAAGGCGACGACCTCACAGTTGCCGACCTCGTCGAAATCGCTACCCGTGCCAATCGCGAGGGTGACCCGGTCGCATCGGAAAACGCATGGCGCAAGATCATTGTCCGGCTCAGCACCGGCGCATCGAAGGCCGCCCCGGATGACCCGGCTTTGGCCACGACATACATGTCTCTCGCCGTACAGCTGTCCAATGAGCATCGTTTCGCCGATGCCGACTCCGAATTCGCACGCGCCGAGGCACTGGTCGGGCGCAGCGCGGACGTAAACGCCAACGCACGCCTTAAACATTATCGCGCCATTCATTTGTTGAATCAGAGCAAACCAGACGCGGCGCTGCCGCTGCTGGATGAAGCCGAAGCGCTTTATCTCCAACGCGTCGGTGATCTCGGTGAAGGCGACACGGCCGCGGTCAAGCAAATGCAGGAACTGGTCCAGGTTAACGGCCTGCGCCTGCGTGTCGCCGACGAGGCCGGTGGTCGGCAGTCCTGTGCAGTCGATCCGCAGCGGTGCTCGGCGCTGGCCGGTATTATTGAGATCCGTCGCAATCGCTCCTGGGCGATGCGGTTGCTCAGCCGCCCAGCTGAAAGCGTGGTTGCTGCCGGTTCTGCTGAGCGATTCGCTATCGATAGCGGTATGAGCCAGCCCAAGATCATCTCGTATGTTTATCGCTCCGAAGGGCTTGCCTCCGCCGGCACCGGCAACTGGAAGGCGGCTGACGGCCACCTCGGCAATGCCGACAGTGCCTTCATTAAGGCGCTTGGGGACTCCATCCCTGGCGCACAGACGAAGCTACGCCGCGGTGAGAGCCGCTCCGCGCTCGCCGATCCCGCCGGCGCCCTGCAGCAATGCCGCGAGGCGGCTCAGGTGCTGACCCGGTTGAAGACGGGTGTTGACGCTGAAGTCCTGCAACCCTGCCTCGATCTCTACGGAGCACAGGCCACGGACCAGCAGCGCTTGGCCGAGATGTTCTCGATGGCCCAGCTGCGGCGTAGCCGTGTCACCAGCCAGGACATCCAGCGCGCCACCGAGCGTCTGTCGCTCGGCGGCGGTAATCCGCTACTGTCGGAGGCCATCCGGCGCTTCGAGGACGCCAAGAAGCGCCAGCAGGCTCTGCTCGATCAACGCTCCGCGCTCGACACCACTGACGGTCAGCAGACGACCGCCGATCGTGCCGCTTCGCTCGACAAAGAATTGGCCGCCACCAGCCAGACCATTTCGGAAGCCGGCGATTTCATCGACAACAACTCCAATTACGGCCAGCTCGTCGAGCAGGCCGTCACCGCTCAAGATATCTTCGCCGCCCTTCAGCCTGGCGAGGTGTTCGTCAGCTTCTCGATCGGCGCGAAAGGCGGATGGGTTCTGGCGCTGCGCGACGGCAAAATTGCCGCTGCCCGGGTCGAAGGCGGCTCGGCAAGGATCGACGCGCTCGTTGCATCCTTCCGCAAGGGCGTTGAAGCCCCTCCGAGCAGTGGCGACACCTTCGACAGCAAGGCAGCTTACGATCTCTATGTCACCACGCTTGGCGGTGTCGGATCGATGTTGGATGGTGCCACGTCGCTTGTCGTCGCACCCACCGGCTCGCTCCTCTCGGTGCCGTTCGGTGCACTCTTGACCCAGCCGAAGGGAGATCTGGGCTACGACAAGGCGCCCTGGCTGCTGCGTAAATTCCCGGTCGCGCATGTGCCGTCCGCCGCTAATCTTGTCTCTTTGCGCAAGTTCGGTGACAAGCAGATGGCCGCCCGCACGCAGAACTGGGTGGGTTTCGGGGATTTCCGTCCGCCCACGCTGCGTCAGGCCAGCCAGTCTTTCGGCCCGAACTGCGGCAGCGACGCGACCACTTTGGCCAATCTTCCCTTGCTTCCCGCTTCGGTGCCTGAACTTGAGGAAGCCCGCTCGCTCACCGGCGGCAGCGCCCGCGACGTCGTTCGCAACGCTGACTTCACCGCCGAAAAAGTGATGAAGATGCAGCTTGCCAACTACCGCATTGTGCATTTTGCCACGCACGCCCTGCTTTCCACCGATCTTGCCTGCCAGTCCGAGCCGGCCTTGATCACCTCGACGCCGGCAGGTGCCACGGATGCGAAGGGTGCGTTCCTGACAGCCTCTACTGTGCTGTCGATGAAGCTAAACGCCGACGCTGTCATCCTGTCAGCCTGTAACACCGGCGGCGCCGACGGCACCTCGGCCGGTGAGAGCCTCTCGGGCCTCGCGCGCAGCTTCTTCTACGCCGGCACCCGATCGCTGATGATCACCCACTGGGAAGCCAACGACAACGTGGTGTTCGCCATCGTGCCGGATACCCTCAAACGGGTGGTGGATGGCAAGGGCGAGGGACTCCCGACTGCATTGCGAGAGCAGCAACTGGCGTATCTTGAAAACGCGCGCATCAATATCGCTTACAAGCATCCGTTCTTCTGGGCACCGTTCGCCATCGTTGGCGACAATACGTTGCTGCACAAGAATGCCCAGGCCAGCCGGACGACCGGCACCGCCGACGCGCCCGGCTGATCAACTGAGCGGCTGCGGGTCTGCCAGACCCGCAGCCCAGCTTGACCTCTCGGCGATCGCGCATATCGTCGCTGTGCAAGAACGACTCAAGGAAACACCATGACCCCGCCTGACCGCCTGCGCGCCCTGCTGGCCGCACCCGGCTTCGTCACCATGCCCGCCGTGTGGGACGGCATCAGCGCCAAGCTCGCCGCCGAAGCTGGCTACCAAACCGCCTTTCTCTCCGGCTCCTGCGTTGCCGCCAGTCGCCTCGG
The DNA here is from genome assembly GCA_903881515.1 of uncultured Rhodospirillales bacterium. Lineage (GTDB taxonomy): Bacteria > Pseudomonadota > Alphaproteobacteria > Acetobacterales > Acetobacteraceae > CAIRTN01. Next base: position 4,495 of record CAIRTN010000170.1, read on the forward strand.
CGGGCCTGATCTTGACCTGGTGTCCTTTGGCGAGATGTTCGATTCGTTCACCATGGCGCTCAATGCCGCCCCTGACACATTGATCCTCGCCGATGGCGACCATGGCTACGGCAACGCAATGAACGTGCAGCGCACCGTGAGGGCGTATGGCCGCGCCGGCGCCGCAGCGATCCTGATTGAGGACAAGATTACGCCACGCGCCCTGACTTCGGCCGGCAAGCCTTGCCTGCCGCGCGAGGAAGCCCGGATGAAAATCCGCGCCGCCATCGAGGCATCCAAGGAATCCGGTATCGTCATCCTTGCCCGTACCGATTGCCGTCCGACTCAGGGCATCGACGAGGCCGTCGCCCGCATTGAGATGTATGTCGAGGAGGGGGCCGAGATCCTGTTCCTTGACTCACCGGCCGATGACCCGGAAATCCGTCGCGCCGTGGCCGCCGCGGCCGGCCGGCCGTCCTTTGCCGTGCTCTCCCCCGGTGGCTTGCGCGCGATTCCGTCACGGTCTCAGGCCGAGGCGCTAGGGCTGAGAATTGGCACCTATCCCACCGGTATGCTCTCCCCGGCGATTGCCGGCATAAAGGCCGGCCTTGCCGCCCTGCTGGCCGGCGAAGCTGCCTCGTCGGCAGCCCTGCCGATCGACGAACTCCGCGACACCCTTGGCTATCCCGCCTACGACGTGCAGGCTAAGCCGTTCATCACCGGTTGAGGCAAAGGCGCGGGCCGCCCTGTTTGGGTGGCCCGTAGCTTACTTCGCGAGACCCTTGGACTTCAGCCAGTCCTGGATCACCGCGGCGACCTCCAGGTTGTTCTTGTCCATCATCATCATGTGCCCGTTGCCGCGGATGCCGCGCTCGGGCAATTGGATCACATCGACCTTGCCTCCGGCAGCGCGCTGCTGCTCCACCCATTTCAGCCCGTTGCCGCGGATCGTCGGCCAGCTGCGTCCTGGTCGATGAAGTCGCCATAGACCACCAGGGTCGGAATATCCTTCAGCAACCCAGCCTTATCCGGCTCGCCGAATCCCGACGGCTCAACCGCCACCAGCGCCTTCACCTTGTCCGGTCTTGCCTGCGCCGCGCGGAAACCGAACTGCCCGGCCTGGATGTGATAGAGGATGACGCACGGGCAGACCCGGTCGATCTCGGCGATATAGCCGCGCAGGATCGCCTCATCGGTCGTCACCCAGCGCGGCGATTGCTGGCGGATGAAGTTGTCGTATCCCTCCATCGGGAACTGGCTGCCAGGCAACTGCCGGCGCTTCGCCGGATCGTCGTTCCAACTGCCAGGCCCGGCGCCAATGCGGAACTGCTCGAACGGCCGGCCTTGGGTGACGAACATCGGGTCGCCCTGGAACACGCCAGGCGGCGGAAATCCGGCCCGGCCTCGCTCTACGGCATCGCTGTTGTAGCTGTCCCAACCCTGGCGGACGAAATAGTCCAGCCACCCCGGCCGCCCATCCGGCGTATTTTCGAACTCGACGCCGGTCAGCCCACCGCCATGCCACATCAACAGCGGATACGCCCCGCGCCGATCGGCCGGCAGGAAATACTGCACATAGACGCTCTCGACGATGTAATTGCCGTTCGGGTCCACCTTGATCGGCGCGCCGCCGGGAGTGAGCATGATTTCCTTCACTGGCTGCCCGCTCAACGTGGCCAGCCTTCCGCCGACATGAAACGAGCCGAAATCGCGCAAGGTCAGGTTGCCGCGCTCTTCCGCCCGGGCCGCGCCCGCCGCCAAGCCGCTTGCCAGGATTGCCACTGCAATCCGCCCGCTGAAGCCCATCGCCGCCTCCCTGCGTCGTTTCACGCGCAACAATCTAGCGCCGGTAGCCCGCCGCGCCACATTGAATTCCCCTCGTCGCGCGCTAATCTCGCTGCTTCAATGGGGAACCGTCATGCTTCACGAACTGCGCACCTACACGCTCAATCCCGGTACTTTGCCAGCCTATATGAAAGCGTCCGAGACCATCGGCCGCCCTGCCCGCGGCAACAACTACGGCACCAATCACGGTTACTGGTACACCGAGTTCGGCACTCTCAATCAGATCTGGCACCTCTGGACCTATGACAGCTATGCCGAGCGCACCCGTCTGCGCGCGGAATTGCAGAACAACGAGCGTTGGACCCAGGAATACATCCCGGCCATCCGCCCGCTGATCAATCGTCAGGATATCCGCTTCCTCAACGCCGCCAAGCCGATCACCCCACCGAAGGCCGAGGGCGGGATCTACGAACTGCGGATGTATCGTACCGCGCTCGGCAAGGCGCCGGCCTGGGCCCAGGCCTATATGGACGTGATGCCCGCGCGCGAAAAATACGGCCACAATGTAGGCCTGTGGACCGGCGAGGCGCCGCAGCCCAACGAGGGCTTCCATATGTGGAACTACAGCAGCGTCGATGCCCGCATCGCGATGCGCAAGGCACTGTTCCAGGACCCGGATTGGCATGTCTTCCTGCAGCGCACGGCGGGCTTTGTGGTCGAGATGGAGTCGATCCTGCTGCTGCCGACGCCGTATTCCGCGATGGGCTGACGCTTGGGATGTCAGCGCTTCCTGCGAGCCCGAAACGGCTCGCGGGAAGCGTTGCTCCGGTCTCAGATCGCGGGCAGGGCGTGCAGCTTTTCCGAGCATGCACGCGCCAGGGCGTATTCCGGCGCGGTGGCGGCGCCGAGCGTGGCCCAACCGGCCTTGGAGACCATTTCGCTGCGGGTATAGGCGGAATCTTCGGCCTTCACCTTTTGGAAGTTGGCCTTGTCCGGGTCCATCTGCGCCTTGGCGACGCAGAACGGCACGAGGGCATCGACGACCGCGGTTTCGGCACGATCCTGTGCCATCTGGTCGGCGGCCTTCTTGGTGCTCCAGCCGAGTTGCGAAAAGCCAATGATCGAAATGACGATAGCGCCGGCGACCGCCCCCCACAGAGTGGGCTTCAGCCAGACAGGGAATTGCATATGGATTTTCTTTGCTGTTCAGGGCAAATGATTTCACCCTGGCGCCGTTGGCATCCTATCACATACGCGTTATTATTTTTCGTTTTTCGGATGCGTTGGCCAAATAAAGCAATTTTACATCGACCTGCTTGAATGAATTTCATCGCTCTCCTTCATTTCATTGTGAGAGAGGGTGCACAGCCGCACAAGCCTGTGGAGCAGTCCGTGCCCCGTTGCAATATCAGGCGATCGTGACCACCGGTGGAGGCTCCGTGCATGGCCTGGCTCATCCAACGGCTGACCGGCTTATTGCTGGCGGCTCTCTTCTTGGCCGCTGCGGCGCC
>CAIRTN010000171.1 GCA_903881515.1 uncultured Rhodospirillales bacterium
CGGCAAGATCGCCCGGGCACTGGCGGCGTTCGAGCGCGCGCCGCCGCCGGTCGCCAGCCTCGGGCTGGTGCAGATCGGGCTGGTCTGTGCGCTGGGCTATCTCGACTGGCGGCAGCCGGTGGCGTGGCGGGCGGAGCACCCACGGCTGGTCGCCTGGCTGGAAGAAATGACCGCACGGCACCCGGCGATCACTGCGACACAGCGGCCGGCATGACTCCCCTGCCCTCCTACCACCCATCGCCCTCTGCCCCGGCACTGAAGCTGCCCGCCGGCGCGTGCGATGCGCATTGCCACGTCTTCGGACCGCAGAGCGTGTTTCCCTATGTCGAGGATGCGCGCTTCCGTCCGGCGGACGCGCCGAAGCAGAAGCTGTTCGCGCTGCACGACATGCTCGGCATCGAGCGCTGCGTCATCGTGCAATCCGGCTGCCACGGCTTCGATAACCGGGTGGTGGCCGATGCGCTGGCGGCGAAGGGTGGACGCTACCGCGGCATCGCGCTGCTGCCGGTAACGGCCGAAACGGCCAGCTTGCAGGCATTGGACGCGCAGGGCTTCCGCGGCGTGCGCTTCAACTTCATGGCGCATCTTTCGCAGGCGGCTGGCATCGAGGAGGTCATCGCATTCGGCACGCGTCTGGCGCCGCTGGGCTGGCATTTGCAGGTGCATTTCGACCCCGTGCTGCTGGACGATATCGCGCCGGTGCTGTTGCTATCCGAAGTGCCGGTGGTGATCGACCATATGGCGCGGATCGCGGCGGGCGACGATTTCACCAACCTATTGCGGCTGCTGGAAGACGAACGGATCTGGGTGAAAGTCAGTGGCTGCGACCGGGCGACACGCACTGGCCCGCCGTACGACGACGCCGTGCAGATGGCACGCCGCCTGGTGGCCCATTGCCCCGACCGCGTGGTGTGGGGCACGGACTGGCCGCATCCCAACCATGCCGGCCCCGTCCCCGATGACGGCGCGCTGGTCGATCTGATCGAACGCATCGCGCCAACGCCAGAAGCGCGACAGGCGCTGCTGGTGGATAATCCGCAGCGACTTTACCGATTTGCCGGGAGCCAGGGATGAACAAGCGTTTTCAGGATCGCGTGGCGATCGTCATCGGTGCCGGCTGCGTCGGGCCGGGCTGGGGCAACGGGCGGGCGATCGCCGTTGGCCTCGCCGAAGAAGGCGCGAAAGTGTTCGCGGTGGATCGCAATGCCGACAGCATGGCCGAAACCCTGGAGCGGATCGCCGCGGTGAGCGGAACCGTCAAGACGCATCTGTGCGATGCCACCGACAGCGCCGCGGTGGCGGCAATGGTGCAGGCCTGCATGGCCGCGTGGGGCCGGGTGGATGTGCTGGTCAACTGCGTCGGCGGTTCGGCAGCGGGCGGACCGGTGGAGATGGACGAGGCGGTGTGGGACAGTCAGGTGGATTTCAACCTGAAAAGCGTCTTCCTCAGTTGCAAACACGTGCTGCCGATCATGCAGGCACAGGGCAGAGGCGCGATCGTCAATCTGGCCTCGACATCGGGCATGCGCTGGATCGGCGCGGCGCAGGTGGCCTACGCCGCGACCAAGGCCGGGGTGATCCAGATGGGCAAGGTGATCGCGATGCAATATGCGCCCCATGGCATCAGGGTGAACACCGGGGTGCCGGGGCAGTTGCACACGCCGATGGTCGAAGCCCGCCTGGCCGGGCAGCGCGCGGGCGGCGATGTCGAGGCGCTGCTGAAACAGCGGGTCTCCCGCATCCCGGTGGGATTCATGGGCGACGGCCGGGATACCGCCGCGGCGGTGCTGTTCCTTGCGTCCGACGAGGCGCGCTTCGTTACCGGGACGGAGATTGTCGTGGACGGTGGGATGACGGTGCGCTGCGGCTGAGCGCGGGAGCGAGATTGCCGCGCGGGGCAACGGTGATCTGATCCAGCCCGAGCCAAACCGCAACGCTTGAGAGTTCCGACGCCAAGGCGTCAGCGGTGACCGCCATCTCCGCGCCGGGTTCCAGATGCGCCGCGTGCACGATCAGCGTGCGCGCGGCGCGGTCGGCCTTGAGGTCCACCCGTGCGGCGACGCGATCGCCATGCAGGAAGGGCAGCACGTAATAGCCATCGGTGCGCAGTTCGCGGGGGGTGTAGAGCCCGATGCGGTAATGGAAATCGAGCACGCGCAAGGCGCGGTCACGTTCCCACAGCAAGGGATCAAACGGTGACACCAGGGCATGGGCATGCAGCGAACGCGGAGTGCGCGCGAGGTGCCAGAGATAGGCCGGCTGCTTCCAATCCTCGACACTGACCTCAAGCAGTTCGCCGGTTTCGACCAGTTCGGCTACGCGGGGTTTGGCGGCGGGCTTCAGGCGCCAGTAGGCGCGCAGATCGCCCTCGGTGGCGATGCCCATGGCCGCCGCGGCGATGCGGATCAGCGCGCGCTGCGCCTCGGCCTCGGACACTTCGGGGGCGTTGAGAATATCGGCCGGCAAGACGCGCTCAGGCAGGTCGTAGACCCGCTCGAACGCGCCACGGCGATGCGCGACGGTGACCTGCCCGGTCATGAACAGGTATTCCATCGCCTTCTTGCCGTCGCTCCAGCCCCACCACTTGCCGCGCGCGGCGCCGGCTTCGGACAGATCGGCTGCGGCAAGCGCGCCACGGTCTTGGATCTCGGCCAGCACCGCAGCGATATAGTCAGGCCGTTCCGCGGCGAATTTCGCCGTCTCGCCCGCCGAACCAGTGCGCAGCGCGCCCATGCGCCAGCGCAGATTGGGCCAGGCGGAGAGCGGGATCAGCGACGCCTCGTGGCCCCAATACTCGAACCAGGCGCGCTTACGGCCCCAGGCGGCCTGTTCGAAATGCGCATGGTCATACGGCCCCAGCCGGGAGAACGCGGGCATGGTGTGCGCGCGCGCCAGCACGTTCACCGAATCGATCTGGAACATGCCCAGCCGCTGCGCCAGCGCGGTCAGATGCCGGCGGGACACCACGTCCGGGCGCGGCGCGCCGAACCCCTGAGCGGCCAGGGCAATCCGGCGCGCTGCGGCCCGGCTTACCACGCGGCGTCGAGCAGTTCGCGCACGATGGCAGGCCCGTCGATCTTGCGCGGATTGGTATGGACCCAGCGATCATGCATGGCGCCCACGGCGATGCTGTCGAGCTGTTCGGCCCGCACGCCCACGGCGCGCAGCGTGCCCGGCAGGCCGAGATCGGCGATCAGAGCGGCCACCGCGTCGGCCGCATCGCCCTGGTAGTTCAACGCCTGCGCAATCCACGCCTGGCGCGCGGCAGTGACCGGCCGGTTGAAGCGCAGCACGTGCGGCAACATGACGCAGGAGGTGAAGCCATGCGGCACGCCGGCGGTACCGCCGAGCACGTGGCCGATGCCATGGCTGGCGCCTTTCGGCACATTGTTCTGCGAGCCCAGCATCGACATCCAGGCGCCGAGTTGGCAGTTCAGCCGGGCGTCCAGGTCGGACGGATCGGCCTTGCAGGCGCGCAGCCCGGCCGAGAGCAGACGCAGCGCATGCAGCGAGGCGCCGTCGGACATTGGTTGGCTGTGGGTGGAGCAAAGATCTTCCACCGCGTGATCCACCGCCCGGATGCCGGTGGACAGCCAGAGCCACTCAGGTGTCGGCAGGGTGACGGCGGGATCGAGAATGACGATTTCCGGAATCATCGTGGCCGACGCGTAGGATTCCTTGTGCGGGATGCCGTCTGGCGCCTCGGTGTCGGTGCAGCCGGCGAAGGACGAGAACTCGCCGGCAGAAAGCGTGGTGGGGATCGAGATGGTGCGAACACGTCCGGGCTTGGTCGGTGGCCGCTGGGTGTTGCCATCCGGGCTGATGCTCGCGCGAAGCCGGTCCAGCTCGCGCGGGGCGGCGATATCATTGGCCAGGCACATGCCGACCATTTTCGCGGCATCAGTGACGGAGCCGCCACCCAGCGTGACGATCAGGTCAGCGTCGACATCGCGGGCGGCATTGGCGGCGGCGACCACGGCGGCGCGCGGCGTGTGAGCCGGCATCTGCGTCCAGACGCCAGCGAGGTGATTGCCCAGCGCCGCGCGCGCCTGATCGACAAAATCGGTCTCCCGCGACAGCGTCCCGCCCGCCATCAGAAACACCCGGCTAGCACTCTTGCGCCGGCACTCCGACGCCAGGGCAGCCGCAAACGGCTGCCCATAAATCACCCGATCCATATTCGGATAACGGTAAGTCCCAACAGTCATCGAAATTGATCTTTCGAGAAAAAGTTTTTTGCTTCTTTTCCGGCGCGGTGCCTTCGCCGTCGCCCTTCAAAAAGAAGGGCCCTTACTGCATAATCCACTCCGCCCCCGAAGCCAGCGCCACCTGCTTGACCTTGTTGAGCAGATTGGGCCCCACTGGAATCCCCTCCTGACGCCGCCGCGCCGCGATCCGTCGCTCGGGATCCCCCGCCACCATCACCGGCTGCGCAGGATCGGCCGGCCGCGTCGCGCGCAGGCTGTCGCAGAACGCGGTCACTTCAGCCCGGAACTCCTCGGGGTCGCGGAAGATGCCAGGA
>CAIRTN010000172.1 GCA_903881515.1 uncultured Rhodospirillales bacterium
GGTTGAGGGACGGGTGGAACCGCCATAGGCGGCAGTGCGCCGCCGCGCCAGGCGTTGAACAGGGTTTCCAGGCTTTCGAGCAGACGGCGCAAGGCGAACCAGAGCAGGATCGCCTCGGACACAGTTCCCCCGGCGTGCCGCACACAGGCGACGAGGGTTTTGAGGTGGCCAGTCGCGATGAGGGCCGGGGGCATTATAGCCATAAATGTGCTTCTAACTAACTTTACTATCGTTGGCAAGGAAAAAATACTGGTCCGATCATTTTTTTATCCCGCCGCCGCCCCGACCAGCCAGGCGCGGGCATCGGCGGCGCTCCACCAGTGCACCAGGAGATGCGGCGCCGCGGCGGCGATGCGGATCGCCTGCTCGGGCTCGCTTTCGTAGTAATGGGTGCAGCCCCAGCGCGTGGCGGCCTCGGCCTTGTAGCGGCTGACGGTGTCGAGGCTGTAGGGGATGTGCGGCGGGCGGGTCTGCAACGGCAGGCCGGCATGGCCGTGCCGGGCCAGCCATTCCAGCGTCTGCGCGTGGTCGGTCTCGGGCCGGGCGGTGATCACCACGGCGCGGGCGGGGTCGAAGCCGGGCAACGCGTCGAACGGTTGCAGGGCGTGGCGGCGCACCAGCACGTCAGCAAGGTCGGTATCGTAGTCGGCGGCAGGGATGTCGGGCAGGAACACGCCGTCGAGATCGAGGCCGATGAAGGGGTGCTCGTACGCCATGTCGGCGGGTTCGCCCAGCGCGCGGTGGGCGCGGGCGGCGGGGGTGGCCTCGCCACGCTCCCACGGCAGGCGGAAGAACGCGCGCATGGGGTGCGAAAGGTCAGGCACGTAGCCGGTGGTTTCGGGGTCGTGCACGATGGTCAGGCTGAGCGCCGGCTGGTCGCCGAGGCTGGCCAGCACGGCGCGCATGGTGGCGCCGGTGGCGCAGCAATCATCGACCACCAGCAGGCGGCCGGAAGGGCGCGGGCCGAGCCATTCGACGGCGCCGGTGGCGCGGTTCCAGCCGACGATGGCCAGCGGGCGGGCGAGCATGGCGGCGGCCATCGTCGCCGGCACCAGCCCGCCGCGCATGATGCCGACCACGGCATCCGGCCGCCATGCCGTGGCGCGCTCCATCAGCGCGCCCACCATCCGCTCGGCCTGGTCGTAGCCGATGAAATGCGGCATGCGGGTGGTGTCGAGACCCTTCCAGGGCGGGGTGGACATCAGCGCTTCAGTTCGATGCCGGCGCGGTGGTTGACGAACTGGGTGGTGTAGGCCTTCGACAGGTCGATGCCCGGTTTGTAGACGCCGACATCGGCCATCGAGGCGTAAAACGCCTGCCAGCGCGCATCGGTCATCGCACCGATGCCCAAGGTTTCAGCGTCGCCGGAATCGACGATGCCGTGCTCCTTCATCACCTTGCGGCCGTAGTCCAGCATGTCCTGCGGCATGTCGGCATTGGCCTCGCGGATCAGCCGGTTAGCCGATGCCGGATCGCCATACAGATAGGAGTACCAGCCCTCGATCGAGGCATCGATGAAGCGCTGCACCAGCTTCGGGTTCTGCGCCACGAGCTTGGCCGAGGTGGTAATAATATTCGCATAGCCGCGATAGCCGCCATCGGCGAGCAGCAGCACCTGTGGCGCAAAGCCGGCTTCCTTCTGGATCAGATACGGCTCAGAGCCGAGATAGCCCTGTTGCACCAGATCCTTGCTGGCCAGAAACGGGGCGAGATTGAAGGTGTACGGCCGGATCTGGCTGTCGCTGTAGCCGTATTTCGCCGCCAGAAACCGCCACCAGCCATTGCGGGTGTCGGCGCCAATCGCCACCGGGCGGCCCTTCAACGACGCGAAACTGTCCGCCCCGGTGCCGGGATGCGCAATCAGCACCGCCGGCTCCTTCTGGAAAATCGCCGCCACCGCCATATACGGCAAGCCCTCGGCCGCGAACTCGATCGCCCGACCACCGCCGAGATTGAAATCGAGCCGGCCGGCCATCAGCAACTGCATGTGGTTTACCTGCGGACCACCCTGGCGAATGGTGACGTCCAGCCCATGCTTCGCATAAATGCCGTTGGCTACCGCCTGATAATACCCGCCATATTCCGCCTCGGCGAGCCAGTCGAGCCCAAAGGTGATCTTGTCCTGCGCCCGCGCGACGCCAGGACACAGCAGCGCGCACACCGCCAGCAGATTTAGAAATCGTGACATCAGACCCTCATCCAGGCTGTTCGCCCGTACGTTATCGGAAAACCTTCGCGGAGAAGATGCGCTCGATTGGTGGCGTAACAACCCCCTGGGGGTAGAGCAGGAAGACAAGGCCAGGGCTCTGCCCTGGACCCGCCAAAGGCCGTGGGCCTTTGGAAACCCATTCATAAGGATGTGCTGTTGGCTCGGCGTCGGGCGTGGAGCGGCGGAGCCATCAGGAGTCTTTGGGCTTCGCCGCTGCATTAGCGTTGGTGTTCTTGGCAATGGATGTGGGGTCAAGGGGA
>CAIRTN010000173.1 GCA_903881515.1 uncultured Rhodospirillales bacterium
ACGGCGCGGATCACCACGTCTGGCCAGCGATTGGCGGTGAGGGCGGCGAGGAAGGCGAGCGGCACGGCGACGGATAGCGCGATGACGGTGGACATGGCGGCCAGCATGGCGGTGACGGGCAGGCGTTCGGCGACCAGGCGGGTGACCGGGATGTGGAAGGCCATCGAGTTGCCGAGATCGCCGTGGGCGATGGCTTCGAGCCAGGAGATGAATTGGGCGAAGATCGAGCGGTCGAGGCCCATGTCGTGGGTGATGCGGGCGATGGTTTCGTCCGACGCGCGATCGCCCAGCATCGCCGAGACGATGTCGCCGGGCATCAGGCGCGCGAGCACGAACACCGCGACCCCGATCAGCAGGAAGGTCGGGATGATCTGCAACAGGCGCAGGACAAGCCAGCCCCCGCGGCTCATGCCGCGGGGGATCCGTCAGACAGTCGCATCATGCCTCGGGGGCGGTGGCGAAGAAGTAGTTGTTGCCCAGCGGGATCTGGGTGAAGCCCTTGACGTTCTTGCGCCAGCACACCGGGTAGGGCGTTTCGTACAGCGGCACGATGGTGGCGGCCTCGTTGTAGAGGTCCTGCAGTTCCTTGTACTGCGCCTTGCGCTTTGCCGGGTCGTTTTCCTCGTTGGAGGCGAGGTAGAGTTCGTTGACCCGCTTATCCTCGTAGCCCGAATGCAGGGCGCCGATGTTGGGCGAGTAAGCGAAATACGAGGTGATTTCCGAGGGGTCGGCGATGTCGTCGGTCCAGGCGCCGCTGCGCATCTGGAAGTCGCCGGCGCGGTACTTCTTGGTGAGCGACGGGTTGTCCATCTGCTCGATCTTCAGCTTGACGCCGATGGCGGCCCACATCTGCTGGATCGTCGTCAGGTTGGTCAGGTTGTCCTGGTTGCCGGCGACGGTCATGCAGGACAGCTCGACGCCCGCGGCGATGCCGGATTCGGCCATCAGCGCCTTGGCCTTGGCCAGGTCGAACGGCCAGAGCGGGCCGGTGCCGGAGTTCAGCGGCGTGGAGGAGGACATGAAGGACTTCATCGGCTTGCCCAGGCCGCGCGTGGTGATGGCGATGATCGCGTCTTTGTTGACGGCGTAGTTCAGCGCCTGACGGAACTTCTTGTTCGACAGCGGGTTGGCGGTGCCGTCGGTGAGTTTTTCGCGCACGCTCAGCGTGAGATAGGCGACGCGGGTGGAGGGCCAGAGCTCCATGCGCAGGTTCGGATCGGCTTGCAGTTCGGCGACGCGGGCGTAGGGCACGAATTCGGTGCCGTGCACTTCGCCGGCCTTCAGCTTGAGGATGCGGGTGGCGTCATCAGGGATGATCTGGAATTCGATCTCGTCCATCAGCGGGTAGGCCTGGCCGTCGGGCGCCTTGTCCCAGTAATGCGGGTTGCGCTTGAGCAGCATGCGCTGGCTGCGCTGCCATTCGGCGAGCATGAACGGGCCGGTGCCGATGGGGTGTTCGGCGAATTTCTTGTAGCGCTCCTGCTCGTCCTTGGCCGGTGTGGCTTCGTAGGGGCCCTGCGGCAGGATGCCGGTGTTGAACATCGCGAGCGCGGGCAGCAGGGTGGGGTCGGGGTGCTTCAGCTTCAGCACCACGGTGCTCGGTTCGGTGGCGGTGATTTCGGCAATCGAGCCGACCGTGTCGGCCCAGGGGCCGTTCTTCGGGTTGCGGGCGCGGTCGAGCGACCATTTCACGTCGGAGGCTTTCATCGCCGCGCCGTCGGAGAATTTCACGCCGGGGCGCAGTGTCAGCGTCAGCGTCTTGCCGCCGTCCGACAGGTCCCACTTGGTGGCGAGGCCGGGCTGCACGCCGAGGCCATCGGGGGTGGGCAGGAGCAGGGTGTCGTAGATGCTGCCCATGACCCAGATGTCGACGTTGGCGTCGGTGTAGACGGGATCGAGCTCAAGGCTGTCGGCGTAGCGGGCGTAGATCAGCCGGCCGCCGCGCTTGGGGGCGGCGTTGGCGATGTCGCCCAGCGACATGGTGGCGAAGCCGGCGGTGGCTGCCAGCAGCATACGGCGCGAGAGCGCGAGCTTTTCCGTCATGTCCAGTTCTCCATTGTTGGTTCAGGTTACAGTCGGGTCGGTCGTGCGTTGTGTCAATTCTTCGCAGCGCACAATGCGCGCCAAATTCGCTCTGGCGTCGCCGGCATGTCGAGATTTTGCACGCCGGCGGGGGCGAGTGCATCGAGAATCGCGTTCATCACCGCGGGGGCGCCGCCGGCGGCGCCGGCTTCGCCGCAGCCTTTGATGCCGAGCGGGTGCGCGGGGGCGGCGGTAGGCAGGGATTCGAGTTGCAGGCTGGGCAGGTCGTCGGCGCGGGGGAGCTGGTAGTCCATCAGCGAGCCGGTGACGACCTGGCCGGTTTCGGGGTCGTGGATGACGCGTTCGCAGCGGGCCTGGCCGACGCCCTGGGCGACGCCGCCCTGCAGTTGGCCTTCGAGCAGCATCGGGTTCAGCACGCGGCCGAAATCATGCAGCATGGTGTAGCGCAGCAGCGCCCAGTCGCCGGTTTCAGGGTCGATCTCGACCTCGGCGATGTGGCAGCCGTTGGGGAAGGTGGGGCCGGAGGGTTTCCACCAGCCCTGGCCGGCGAGGATGGTTTCGGGGGCCAAGGTGCGGGCGACGGTTTGCAGGGCGATGGTGCGGTCGGTGCCGGCGATGCGGAACAGGCCGTCGGCGAATTCGATATCGGCGATGGCGGCTTCGAGGGCGTCGGCGGCGAGCGGTTTGGCTTTGGCGACGAGGTCGATGGAGGCTTCGGCCAGTGCCGCGCCGGCGATGGGGATGGAGGCGGAGCCGCCGGTGCCGTGACCCGAGGGGATGCGGTCGGTGTCGCCTTGCACGACGTCGATGTCGGCGGGGTCGATGCCGAGTTGGGCGGCGACGAGCTGGGCGTAGGCGGTTTCGTGGCCCTGGCCGTTGGACATGGTGCCGACGAGGGCGGTGACGCGGCCGTCGGGGTGGAGTTCGAGCCAGGCGTGTTCGTCCCAGGAGCCGGCGACGCGTTCGCAGTAATGCGCCCAGCCGAGGCCACGCAGCATGCCGCGTTGGGCGGCTTCGGCGCGGCGGGATTCGAATGTGGCGGCGTCAGCGCGGGTGAGCGCGGTGGTGAGCATGGTGGGGAAGTCGCCGCTGTCGTAGCGCAGCCCGAGGCCGGTCTGGTAGGGCAGTTCGGCAGGGGTGAGCAGGTTGCGGCGGCGGAGTTCCAGGCGGTCGATGCCCAAGCTCCGGGCGGCGTGATCGACCAGGCGTTCGACGAGGTAGACGGCTTCCGGGCGGCCGGCGCCGCGGTAGACCTCGGTGGGGGCGGTGTGGGTGAAGACGCCGGTGACTTCGACGTGGATCGCGGGCAGGCGGTAGACGCCGGCCAGCGCGGGCATATTAGAGGTGGGGGAGAGCTGGCCTTTCGGGGCGAGGTAGGCGCCGACGGCGGCGGTGGAGCGGACGCGGAGCGCGAGGAAGCGGCCTTCGGAGTCGAGGGCGAGTTCTCCGGAATAGGCGTTGTCGCGGGCCTGGTAGTCGGAGAGGAAGCCGTCGTTGCGTTCGCCGACCCAGGCGACGATGCGGCCGGTGCGCTGGGCGGCCCAGAGGACGAGGACCTGTTCGGGGTAGAGCGCGTTCTTGATGCCGAAGCTGCCGCCGACGTCGGTGACGATGACGCGGATGTTGGCGGGGTCGGTGCGGAAGACGGCGGTGGCCAGCGCGTCTTTCAGGCCGTGCGGCATCTGGGTGCCGGTGGTGAGCGTGTAGCGGCCGGCGGCGAACTCGCCGATGGCGCCGCGGGTTTCCAGGCTGCCGACATGGATGCGGTTGTTCAGCGCGTCCAAGCGGACGGTTTTGGCGGCGGTGGCGAAGGCGGCGTCAACCGCGGCGCGGTCGCCGGCTTGCCAGACGAAACTGATGTTGTCGGGGGCTTCGTCCCAGACGGCGGGGGCGGTGGTGGCGGTGGCGGTGTCGGTGCCGTGTGGCATTGGGTCGTAATCGACCCAGATGGCTTCGAGGGCGTCGCGGGCGATGGATTCGGTCTCGGCGATGACGAGGGCGACGGTGTCGCCGACGAAGCGGACGCGGTCTCGGGCGAGGGCGGGGTGTTCGGGGCGGAAGCGGAAGCCCTGATTGGCGGGGGTGCCGGGAAATTTGATCAGGTCGCTGCCGGAGGGGATGCCGCCGAGGCCGTCGGCGGCGTAGTCCTGGCCGGTGAGCACGGCGATGACGCCGGGGATGGCGGCGGCGGCCGAGGTGTCGATGGCGCGGATGCGGGCATGGGCGTGCGGGCTGCGCAGCATGCCGGCCCAGGCCATGTCGGGGCGCAGGAGATCGGCGGTGAAGCGGCCGTGGCCGGTGAGGAGGCGGGCGTCCTCCTTGCGGGTCAGGGATTGGCCGAATGCGTTGCTGCCCATGTGTTCCGTCCGAAAAAGCCTCGGGGGAGGCTATGGGGGCGCGGCGGTGTTGCCAAGCCGCTGGGAAGCCGCACATAAGGGTTTGAGGCTTTCACCAGGGGGGCAATGTCCCGCGTGCCCAGTCCGTTGCTGGAAATTGACCGGCTGACCGTTGATCTTGGCGGCAGCGATGCCGTGCGGATTGTCGATGGGATCAGCCTGACGCTGCAGGCCGGGCGGACGCTTGGGGTGGTGGGCGAGAGCGGGTGTGGCAAGTCGATGACGGCGCTGGCGGTGATGGGG
>CAIRTN010000174.1 GCA_903881515.1 uncultured Rhodospirillales bacterium
CCTCGTCGATCCTCGGCGCCATCAACTTCATCACCACCATCTTCAACATGCGCGCGCCGGGCATGACCCTGCACAAGATGCCGCTGTTCGTGTGGTCGATCCTGGTCACCGTGTTCCTGCTGCTCTTGTCGCTGCCGGTTCTGGCCGGCGGCATCACCATGCTGCTGACCGACCGCAACTTCGGCACCACGTTCTTCGCGCCGGAAGGCGGCGGCGATCCGCTGCTGTTCCAGCATCTGTTCTGGTTCTTCGGCCACCCGGAAGTGTACATCCTCATTCTTCCCGGCTTCGGCATGATCAGCCAGATCGTCTCGACCTTCTCCAAGAAGCCGGTGTTCGGCTATCTCGGCATGGCCTACGCCATGGTCTCGATCGGCGCGATCGGCTTCGTCGTCTGGGCGCATCACATGTACACGGTCGGCCTGTCGACCGGCGCCCAGGCCTATTTCATCGCCGCCACCATGGTGATCGCGGTGCCGACCGGCGTGAAGATCTTCTCCTGGATCGCCACGATGTGGGGCGGCTCGATCGAGTTCAAGACGCCGATGCTGTGGGCGATCGGCTTCATCTTCCTGTTCACCGTCGGCGGCGTCACCGGCGTCGTGCTCTCCAACGCCGGCCTCGATCAGATCCTGCACAACAGCTACTACGTGGTGGCGCATTTCCACTACGTGCTCAGCCTCGGCGCGGTGTTCTCGATGTTCGCCGGCTTCTACTACTGGATCGGCAAGATGTCCGGCCGGCAGTATCCCGAGACGCTGGGCAAGATCCACTTCTGGCTCACCTTCATCGGCGTGAACGTCACGTTCTTCCCGATGCACTTCCTGGGTCTGGCCGGCATGCCGCGCCGCTATCCTGACTATCCCGAAGCCTTCGCCGGCTGGAACCACGTGGCTTCGATCGGCGCCTATATCGGCGGCGTCAGCGTGATCCTGTTCCTCTACATCTGCTTCAAGACCTTCACCTCGAAGGAAGCAGTGGCTGACAATTACTGGGGCGAGGGTGCGACGACGCTGGAATGGACCGTGTCCTCCCCGCCGCCGTTCCACACCTTCGAGGAACTGCCGCGTATTCGCTAAGAGGGTATTCGATGAACGAGACCGCCACCGCGGTGATCGACGACGGCAGGGGGGGCAGCACGCCCCCCCTGGCTGTGTCGGGCATTTCCAGCGCTGCTGACTGGATCACGCTGCTAAAGCCGCGTGTGCTCACCCTGGTGGTGTTCACCGGCTGGATCGGCTTGCTCATGGCGCCGGGCACGCTGCATCCGGTCCTCGGCTTTACCGCCGTGCTCGCGATCACCGTCGCCGCCGGCGCGGCGGGCGCGATCAACATGTGGTACGACCGCGATATCGACGCGATCATGAGCCGCACCGCGCGCCGTCCGATCCCCGGCGGCCGCATCGAGGCCGGCGAAGCACTCGGCTTCGGCATTACGCTTGCCGTCGGCTCGGTGATGCTGATGGCACTCGCCACCAATATCTTCGCCGCCTTCGTGCTGGCGCTGTCGATCGGCTTCTACGTCTTCATCTACACCATGTGGCTGAAGCGCCGCACACCGCAGAACATCGTCATCGGCGGCGCCGCCGGCGCCTTCCCCCCGGTGATCGGGTGGGCCGCGGTCACCGGCGGCATCGACGTGATGCCGGTGCTGCTGTTCCTCATCGTGTTCTTCTGGACCCCGCCGCATTTCTGGGCGCTCTCGCTCTACGCCCATGCCGACTACAAGCGCGCCGGCGTGCCGATGCTGCCAGTGGTGCGCGGCGCCAAACACACCCGCCGCAACGTCATGGTCTACACCGTGTTGCTGGTGCCGTTGACCCTGGCGCCCTGGGCAATGGGGCTCACCGGGCCGGTCTACGGCATCTCCGCACTCGCGCTCGGCCTCGGCTTCATCTGGCATTCCTGGCGTGTGCTGACCGACCGGCAAAACGCCGCCGGCGTGTCGCAGACCAAGGACGCGCCCGCCCGCGCCGCCTTCCGCTATTCCATCGCCTATCTATTCGTGCTGTTCGCGGCGCTCGCCGTCGACCATTTCGTGCACTGAGGCAGCGATGGTGGATCATGCGGCCCTCAAGCTCGAAGACGCGGCGCTGAAGAAGCGCCGGCGTGGCCGCAACTGGGCGATGCTCGGCGTGCTGGCTGCGATCTCCCTGCTGTTCTACGCCATCGCCATGGTGAAGATGGGAGCGATCCTCAAGGGCGGCACCCCGTGAGCCGCCGCAATGGGCCCATCGCGCTGCTGTTGCTGGCAGTCATCGGCGGTATGGCCGGCCTGTCCTTCGCCGCGGTGCCGCTCTACAAACTGTTCTGTCAGGCCACCGGCTACGGCGGCACCCCGAAGATCGGCCCCGCCGAGGCCAGCGGCACCTCCGAACGCCGCATCACCGTGCGCTTCGACGCCAACACCAACCCCGACCTGCCATGGGCCTTCCAGCCCGAACAGGCCCGCGTGACGGTGCAACTCGGCGTCGACAACCTCGCTTTCTACCAGGCCCGCAACTTGGCGCACGAGGCGGTCACCGGCGTGGCGCTCTACAACGTCAACCCCGACAAGGCCGCCAAGTATTTCCACAAGACCGCCTGCTTCTGCTTCAACGAGCAGACCCTGGCGGCCGGACAGGCGATGCAGTTCCCGCTGAGCTTCTTCGTCGATCCCGAAATCGCCACCGACCCCAACACGGCCGATATCGGCGAGATCACCCTGTCCTACAGCTTCATGCGCTCGCTCGACGACGCGGCGCGCAACGGAACCCTCGCTAAGGCGGGGCCGCATGTCGGCACGCTGCTGAGTACTAAACCTGAGGAGAAGCTTTAGAGGAAAGGCAAGGCCAGGGCGCTGCCGTCACGCGCAAGCGTGCTTCGCACGACCGACCGCCAAAGGCCGTGGGCCTTTGGAAACCCATTCTTCGATAGCGGACGAAGACGATTGCCGGGGCGGCCCGGTTTGGATATGGACCTTTAACGGCGACTTTCGCGATTGGACACGGCATGAGCAGCGACACGCACGGCGCACCGGCGATCACCCTTTCCGGGCTGAAGCAGCCATATCACCTGGTTGACCCCAGCCCCTGGCCGCTGGTCGGCGCCGTGGGTGCCGGGCTGACCCTGTTCGGCATCGTGATGGCCGCGCATTTTGGCAACTACCTGTTCCTGGGCCTTGGCCTCGCCATCGTGCTGGCCACCATGTTCTTCTGGTGGCGCGATGTGCTGAAGGAAAGCGCCGCCGCCGGGCTGCATACCCCGATCGTTCGCCTCGGCCTGCGCTATGGCATGGTGATGTTCATTGCCTCCGAAGTGATGTTCTTCGTCGGCTTCTTCTGGGCCTATTTCCACTTCGCCCTGATGCCGGAACACGTGCTCAGCGCCGAAGCCTGGCACGGCCTGAACGAGATCTGGCCGCCCGAAGGCGTCAAGACCTTCGATCCGTTCCACCTGCCGTTCCTCAACACCATGATCCTGCTGCTCTCCGGCACCACCGTCACCTGGGCGCATCACTCCCTGGTGCATGGTGACCGCAAGGGCCTGATTGCCGGGCTGGTGCTTACGGTCGTGCTCGGCCTGTCCTTCACCGGCTTCCAGGCGCTGGAATACTCCGAGGCCCCGTTCAAGTTCATCAACGGCGGCGTCTATCCGGCGGTGTTCTTCCTCGCCACCGGCTTCCACGGCTTCCACGTCATCATCGGCACCCTGTTCCTGCTGGTCTGCACCATCCGCGCCATCCGTGGCGGCTTCACCCCCGAGCGTCATTTCGGCTTCGAGGCCGCGGCCTGGTATTGGCACTTCGTCGACGTGGTGTGGCTGTTCCTGTTCATCTGCATTTACTGGTGGGGGCACGGCGTCATCGTCGGCGAGTGACAACACCCACATGGTGGCAGGCGGGTCTCGCCTGCCGGTGTCCACGCTGCGGTCAGGCGCCCCTTTACCGGGGTGTTCTGACCGTTCGTGATTCCTGCCCCGCCTGCAATCTCGACCTGCGCGCCGTCGACACCGGCGACGGTGCCGCCACCCTGCTGATCCTGGTCGTTGGTGCCATCATCGTCGGCGCCGCGTTCTGGGTGGAATTCCACCTGGAACCCCCGCTCTGGGTGCACATCGTACTCTGGCCCGTCGTCACCGTCCCGCTGACGGTGCTGTTGATGCGCCCCTTCAAAGCCACCCTGGTCGCCCTCCAGTTCAAGCACCGCGCCTCGGAAATGGGCTTATAGACGAGAGTTTTTTTGCTTCTTTTTGTTCACAAAAAGAAGAAAGCTTTCTTTGTTCTTTTTTGAAAAAAAGAACCAAAAAACTTTCCTCCCTTTGGACCGAGCAAACACCACCATGCGTCGCAGCCTCCCATCCATCCTGGCGATCACCACCGCCCTGGCGATCCTGATCGCCCTGGGCGTCTGGCAGTTGGAGCGGCTCGCCTGGAAAACCGAACTGCTCAAGCAGATCGACGCGGCCGAGGCCCGGCCCGCGGTGCCGCTCGCGCCCGGCCTGCCGATCTATGCCAAGGTGCGCATCACCGGGCGCTGGCGCGCGGAAACCGCGCTCTACGGCGCCGAGGGCCGCAGCGTGAACGGAAACCCGTTGATGGGCGCGCATCTGCTGGGCGTGCTGCAACCTGCCGACGGCCCGCCCGTCGTGGTCGATCGCGGCTGGGTCGCCCCTGGCGCCGCGCTGCCGGCGCCGGGGCAGGCCGATGTCGAAGGCTGGATGCACCCGCCCGCCGTGCCCGGCTGGTTCACCCCGGCCGATGATATGAAATCCCTGCGTTTCTACACCCTCGACCCCGCGCGCATCGGCCCGGCGCTGGGTGCCGCGAACCCCGCTCCCTTCGTGCTGGTGGCCCTCGGCCCGGCCAGCATTCCCGATCCGGCGAGACTGTTGCCACGTCCGCCGAATGACCATCTGTCCTATGCGCTGACCTGGTTTGGTCTCGCGGCGGCATTGATCGGGGTGGTCATGGCATTTGCACTGAAAAGCAGGAGAGCACGATGAGCGCTTATGAACGCCTTGCCGCGCGCTTCGCCCGCATGGCCACGGTCGACGAGGCCGCCGGCATCCTGATGTGGGACGCCGAAACCATGATGCCGGAAGGCGGCTCCGCCGCGCGCGGCGAACATCTGGCGGTTCTCGCCGGCCTGACGCATGAGATGATGGTCGCGCCTGCAACGGCCGACGACCTTGCCGCCGCCGAGGCTGCCGGCCCCGGCGACGATCCCTGGCTGGCCGCCAACCTGGCGCTGATGCGCCGCGCCCATACCAGGGCCACCGCCGTCCCCGGCGATCTGGTCGAAGCCACCGTGCGCGCCACCAACACCTGCGAGGCGATCTGGCGCGACGCACACCGCACCGCCGATTTCGCCCTGGTCCGCCCAGCGCTGGAAGAAGTGCTCCGGCTGACCCGCCAGCAGGGCGAGGCGATCGGCGCCGTCCTCGGCCTGTCGGCCTGGGATGCGATGGCCGACGGCGCGCAGCGCGGTATCCTGGCCGCCGACATCGCCCCGGTATTCGAAGCCTATCAAACCTTCCTGCGCCACGCCCTGCCGCGTGCCGAGGCACTGCAGGCGGCACGCCCGGCGCCGCTTCCCCTGTGTCCGGTGGAAATCCCGCTGCAAGAGGCGCTTGCACGCAAGCTCATGGCGGGGATGGGCCTCGCGCCCACCCAATCCCGGCTGGATTCCACGATGCATCCGTTCTGCGGCGGCCTGCCCGGCGATGTGCGGATCGCCGGCGCGTTCAACGCGGCAGACCCGACCAGCGGCATGATGGCGCTGATCCACGAAACCGGGCACGGGCTTTACACCAACGGTCTGCCCGCCGCTTGGTTGCGCCAACCGGTGGGCATGGCCGCCGGCGCCGCGGTGCATGAAAGCCAGTCCTTGATCATGGAGATGCAGGCCGGACGGTCACAGGTCTTTGTCGACTGGATGGCCGGCGAGATGCAGACCGCCTTCGCTGGCGATGCGGCCGCCTACGCGCCGGAAAACCTCGGACGGCTCTGGCGCCGCGCCACGCCCAGCCTGATCCGGGTCGACGCCGACGAACTCACCTACCCCGCCCATGTCATCCTGCGCTTCCGCCTGGAACAGGCGCTGTTCGCCGGCAGCCTCGACGCCGCCGGCCTGCCCACCGCCTGGAACGACGGAATGCAGCAACTTCTCGGCGTCACGCCCCCGAACGACCGCGAAGGCGTGTTGCAGGACATCCACTGGTATGTCGGCATCTTCGGCTATTTCCCCAGCTACTCCCTGGGCGCCATGGCCGCCGCGCAACTGATGGCCGCCGCCCGCCGCGCCGAACCCGGGCTCGACGCCGCCCTCGGCCAGGGCGATTTTTCCCCCCTGCTCACCTGGCTCAAGCGCGAAATCCACGCCCGCGGCAACCTGCTCGGCTTCAACGAACTCCTCCGCGCCGCCACCGGCAAGCCGCTCGACCCCACGGATTTCACCACCCACCTCACCCAGCGCTATTTAATCTAAACCAGAAAAAAATCACATTGAACGCATTTTTTTCCTTGCAATTCATCTAACCATATCATATAACGCATCCATGAACCGATTTGGACGCCTCCTCACCGAACTGAAAGGTACTATCGCCGAACGCACGTGGGATACCTGCGCTCTGATTCTGCTGTGGCTGCACCTGCGTCGCCTCACCTCCGCGCTCGATGCCCTGTTCACCGCCTGGCGCGCCGGCACGCTGCCCGTACCGCCGCAGCCCGCGCCCGCCCAGGCAGAACCCGCCTCGGCCGTCCCGCCCACGCGCGCCCCACGCCCGTACTCCGCCCGGCCGCGCCAACGCCGCACCCCCCGTGCGTCCAACGCACTCCAGGCGCGCCCCGCGCCGACACAATCCACGCCGCCGCAGCCGCATCACCCGCCCCAGCCGCTGCGCCAGCCCAACCCCGCTCCCCGAGCCACCTTCCGCCCAGTCCAAAAAATGCGACAAATCGGCGCACATGCCGACTCACGCTCTAATTGTTCCGTATAAGCAACTAGATCGCCAAATCCGCCGCCGGCCACGAGTTCAACGGCCCGAACCGCGCCGATTTCTTCGACTGATGCCGGTCCATCCGGTGCAGCACATCGCTCAGGAAGCCGACCGCCTCCGGCAGGAACGGTCCCTTGTTCAACATCACGCATTCCGCCCGCTGCGACATCGCCGCATCCGTGGTCTCCGCCCGCGTCGGCTGCCCGTCGCTCACCAGCGTCTCCAGCACCTGCGTGGCCCAAACCACCGGCGTATGCGCCGCCTCGCACAGCCACATGATCTCCTCCTGGATCTCCGACAGCCGGGCAAACCCCAGTTCCACCGCCAGATCGCCCCGCGCGATCATCACCGCCACCGGCCCGATCGCCCCGGCCTGCACAATCAGCCGCGGCAGATTACGCACCGCCAGCGCCGTCTCGATCTTCAGCACCATCGCCAACGGCTTGCGCCCCGGCCGCCGGCGGGCCAGCGCATCGTGCAGCCGCACGATCTCCCCCGGCCGCTGCACGAACGAGAACCCCACCATGTCGGCGATCACGGCCACGGTATCCAGGTCCGCCAGGTCCTGCTCGGTGATCGGGTCGATCTCCAGTTCGGTGCCCGGGAAATTCACCCCCTTCTCGATCTTCAGCCGCTCGCCCTTGCTCCGCGCGCTGAACACTTCCAGCACCACCCGGCCATTGCTGTTCTCCACCACCCGCGTGCCGATATGCCCGTCATTGATCCACACCTCGGCCCCAGCCGCCAGATTGCCGATCAGTTGCGGAAAGCTGATGGTGATAATCACCGCATCGCTCGCCAGCGCATCGGCCAGCTTGTCCACCAGCACGATCCGGTTGCCCCGGAACAGCCGCACCCGATCGGCGGCATGCACCGTCTCGATCCGGCATTTCGGTCCGCCGATATCCATCAGGATCCGCACATCCCGCCCGGCCTTCTCCGCCGCCCGCCGCACGTTGCGCGCCATCCGCTTCCAGGTCGCCGCATCGTCATGCGCACAGTTGATCCGCGCACAATTCATCCCCGCCGCCACCAGCGCCCCCACCAGCACCTTGTCGGTAGCCGCCTCGCTCGGCAGCGTGACCATCACATGCGTGTTCGGCGCATCGTGTCCCTCACCGAACAGCTTCACCTGAGCATGCCGCAGCGCCCGCCGCCCGTCGGTCAGCCGCCGTGCCGGCGGATAGGCCGGCGCCGGTTGTCGCGCGATCAGGGCCAGGGTCGTAGACAGCGCATCCAGCGTGGCCATCACCCGCCCCTCGCTGCGCCCGAGCGTGGACAACCCATACGCCGCCAGCGATTCCTGCAGATGACTGAGATCCAGCCGCCGCAGCGCCAGATAATCGGCCAGATTGCGCGCCGCCGGCAGAAACCGCCGCCGCATGGCGATTGCGCTATGCCATTGCTCGAACAGCGCAATGCCGTCCTGCCGCACCTGGGCACGCAAGGCTTCAACGCGACTGAGCAGGTCGACGGGCGCGAGGATGGTCATGCAAGAGTTTCCGGATCATGCGGGAGCCCACTCTCGCGCGGCAGGCGGGTGGGTGCATTGATCTGCGCCAAGGCCGCGGGGCATTGATCGATCGCCGGGCTTGGCCCAATTAGGCAATATATCTCTCCGGCAAGCAGGACCCCTCCGGCATGCGCTATATTTCGACCCGCGGGCAGGCGCCCGTGCTGGATTTCTCCGGCGTGCTGCTGGCCGGCCTCGCCGACGACGGCGGCCTTTACGTGCCCGAAACCTGGCCCTCCTTCTCGCCCGCCGAATGGCGCGCCCTGCGTGGCCTGCCCTATGCCGAACTCGCCGCCCGCGTCATGCGCCCCTTCGTCGGCGACAGCCTCTCGCACGAAACCCTGTCCCGGCTGTGCCGCGCCGCCTATGCCGGCTTCCGCCATCCCGCCATCGCGCCGATGGTCCAGTTGGACACCGAGCTATGGTCGCTCGAGCTGTTCCACGGCCCAACGCTCGCCTTCAAAGACATGGCGATGCAGCTGCTCGGCCAGTTGTTCGACCACGTCCTGGCCGAACAGAACCGCCGGGTCACCATCGTCGGCGCCACCTCCGGTGACACCGGCTCGGCCGCCATCGAAGCCTGCGCCGGCAAGGAACGGGTCGACATCGTCATCCTGCACCCCAACGGCCGCACCAGCGAGGTGCAGCGCCGGCAGATGACCACCGTGCTCGCCCCCAACGTCGGCAACGTCGCACTTGATGGCACCTTCGATGACTGCCAGGACATGGTGAAGGCCATGTTCGCCGACGTCCCGTTTCGCGGCGAGATGCAGCTTTCGGCGGTGAACTCGATCAACTGGGCCCGCATCGCCGCCCAGGTCCCCTATTACGTCGCCGCCGCCCTGGCCCTCGGCGCGCCCGACCGCCCGGTCAGCGTCGCGGTCCCCACCGGCAATTTCGGCAACGTGCTGGCCGCCTGGGTCGCACGCAAAATGGGCCTGCCGATCGAACGCCTGATCATCGGCTCCAACCGCAACAACATCCTCTCCCGCTTCCTCGACGCCAACGACATGAGCATGCGCCCGGTGGAACCCAGCCTGTCCCCCAGCATGGACATCCAGGTCAGCTCGAACTTCGAACGCCTGCTGTTCGAACTGATGGACCGCGATGCGACGAAAACCCGCACCGCCATGCTTGGCTTCCGCACCACCGGCCATCTCTCGGTCGACGCTTCCGTCTGGCAGTCCGCCCGCTCCCTGCTCACCGGCTTCACGCTGGACGACGAAGCCACCCTGGCCGAGATCCGCCGCCTCTACGCCGCCTCCGGCTACCTGGCCGACCCGCACACCGCGATCGGCATCGCTGCCGCCCGCGCCCATGCGCTGCCCGGCGTGCCGGTGATCGCAGCGGCCACCGCCCACCCGGCGAAATTCCCCGATGCGATGGAACAGGCCACCGGCCAGCGCCCCCCCCTGCCGCCGCGCCTCGCCGACCTATATGATCGTTTGGAGAAGTATACGTGTCTGCCCAACGATATCGCGGCTGTGCAGGGATTCGTCCGCGCCGTCGCCCGCCGCAACGCCGCGTAAACTAGGAATCGAGATGACCGACAAGAACGGCGCCATCCGCGTCACAACGCTGCCCTCCGGCCTGACCGTGGTTACCGAGCGGATGGACCGGGTGGAGACTGTCTCCTTCGGCGCCTATGTCGCCTCCGGCACCCGCCATGAACTGGCCGAGGAAAACGGCGCCTCGCATTTCCTCGAACACATGGCGTTCAAGGGCACCGAGCGCCGCAGCGCGGCCGCCATCGCCGAGGAGGTCGAAGCCGTCGGCGGCCACATCAACGCTTATACCGCCCGCGAGCAGACGGCGTTCTATGTCAAGCTGCTGAAGGAAGACCTCGCCTTGGGCGCCGACATCATCGGCGACATCCTCACCCACTCCGCCTTCGACCCCGAGGAGCTGGAACGCGAGCGCGGCGTCATCCTGCAGGAGATCGGCCAGGCCAACGATACCCCCGACGACATCATCTTCGACCATTTCCAGGAAACCGCGTACCCCACCCAGCCGATGGGCCGCCCGGTGCTGGGCACCGAGAAGCTGATCCGCGGCATGCGCCGCGATTCCCTGATGGGCTTCATGAAGCACCACTACGTTGCCGGCAACACGGTGGTCGCCGCCGCCGGCAACCTGCAGCACGATCGCGTCGTCGAACTTGCGGCCCAGCATTTCGCTGACCTGCCGACCACCGCCGCCCCCTCGGCGCTGCCGGGGCTCTACGCGGGCGGCGAGTTCCGCGAGGCGCGGGACCTGGATCAGGTGCACATCGTCCTCGGCTTCCCCACCGTCGGCTACGGCGATCCGGAATACTACCCCTCGATGATGCTCTCCACCCTGCTCGGCGGCGGCATGTCGTCGCGCTTGTTTCAGGAAATCCGCGAGAAGCGCGGGCTGGTCTATTCGATCTACTCGTTCACTGCCCCGGCGATGGATGGCGGCGTGTTCGGCATCTATGCCGGCACCGGCGAAAGCGAAGCCGCCGAACTGATGCCGGTGACGCTGGCGGAACTGTTGAAGGTGCAGAACCACGTGACCGATGCCGAGCTGGCCCGTGCCCGCGCCCAGGTGAAGGCCAGCCTGCTGATGTCGCTGGAAAGCACCGGCAGCCGCTGCGAACAGCTCGCCCGGCAGATCCAGGTGTTCGGCCGGGTGATCCCCACCGCCGAAACCGTCGCCCGGATCGAGGCAGTCACCCCCGAGCAGGTCGCCGCCGTCGCCGCCCGCATCTTCCGCGGCGCCCCGACCCTGGCGACGATGGGCCCGGCCAAGCTGGTTCCCGGACTGAGCGAGATCACCTCGCGACTGGCGGCATGAACATGGACATGTTGAACCTTCTGTCAGACCTCGTGGCCCGCGCCCGTGCGGCTGGTGCTGATGCCGCGGACGCGGTGCTGGTCTCCGGCAACTCGGTTTCGGTCTCCCGCCGGCTCGGCCGGATCGAGCATCTGGAACGCGCCGAGGGCCGCGATCTCGGCCTGCGCGTGTTCGTCGGCCGCAGTGCCGCGATCGTTTCCTCCACTGCGGTGGATCCCGCGAATTTCACCCGGCTGGCCGAACAGGCGATCGCGATGGCCAAGGTGGTGCCGGAAGACCCTTATGCCGGGCTGTGCGAACAGGCAGCCCCCCCCGAGGACATCGCGCTCGACCTCGTCGACCCGCAGGAGCCCGAGGAATCCGCCCTGATCGCCCGCGCGGCGGCCGCCGAGGAAGCCGCCGTCGCGGTGCCAGGTGTCACCAATTCCGAAGGCGGCGACGCCAGCTGGGGCCGCACCGAGGTGGTGCTGGTCACCTCCGCCGGCTTCGCCGGGCGTACCATCCGCACCGGGCATTCGATCTCCGCTTCCGCCGTCGCCGGCACCGGCACCGCGATGCAGCGCGACTACGATTATTCCTCCGCCGTGCATCTCGGGGATCTCGAAGACGCAACGGCGATCGGCCGCAGCGCCGGCGAACGCGCCGTGCGCCGGCTCAACCCGTTTCGGCCCACAACCGGCCAGTTGCCGGTGGTGTTCGACCCCCGCGTATCGGCCGGCCTGGTCGGCCATCTCGCCGGCGGCATCAACGGCGCCTCGATCGCGCGCGGCACCAGCTTCCTCAAGGACAGCATGGGCAAGCAGCTGTTCCGCGCCGGCATCACCATCACCGACGATCCGCGCCGGGTGCGCGGCCTGCGTTCGAAGATCTTC
Source organism: uncultured Rhodospirillales bacterium (assembly GCA_903881515.1). Lineage (GTDB taxonomy): Bacteria > Pseudomonadota > Alphaproteobacteria > Acetobacterales > Acetobacteraceae > CAIRTN01. Next base: position 12,181 of record CAIRTN010000174.1, read on the forward strand.
GACGGGGAAGGGGTGCCGACCCGCGCCCGTAATCTGGTCGAAGACGGCGTGCTGACCAGCTGGGTGCTGGACAGCCGCAGCGCCCGTCAGCTCGGCCTGACCACCACCGGCCACGCCGCCCGCGGCACTGGCGGGCCGCCCTCGCCTGGTACCACCAACCTCTACATGCATCCGGGCCCGCTGAGCCCCGCCGAATTGATGGCCGACATCAAGCTCGGTATCTACGTTACCGAACTGATCGGCATGGGCATCAACATGGTGACCGGCGATTACAGCCGTGGCGCCGCCGGGTTCATGATCCGCGACGGGCAACTGGCCGAGCCGGTGGCCGAGATCACCATCGCCGGGCGGCTGCAGGACATGTTCCTGAACCTGACGCCCGCCAACGACCTGCGCTTCCGCCGCGGCACCGATGCGCCGACCATTCGGGTGGACGGGCTGACAATGGCGGGGGCCTGAGATTAAGTGTTTGCAAGCTTGCCAGGGTAGGTCTCGTTTCCGGCTGCGTAATGCACTATATCCGTCCGCAATCAACAACCAGTGAAACGCACCATGCGCGCCAGCCGCTTCATTCTTGCTTCGTTGTTCGCCCTTGCCATCGCCTTCGCGCCGGCACTCGCCGAAGCACGCGCGGGAGCCTCGACCTCGATGGGCAGCAGCGGATCCCGCACCTATAGCGCGCCGCCGACCACCCGCACGGCGCCGTCCACCGCAGCCCCGATGCAACGCTCGATGACGCCGCAAACCGCGCCGTCCTCCCCGGCGCTGGCCCCCGCACCGGCACGGCCCGGGTTCTTCAGCGGCTCGCCGTTCATGTCCGGCCTGATGGGCGGCCTGATCGGCGCCGGCATCGGCGGCATGCTGTTCGGGGGCGGCATGTTCCATGGCGTCAGCGGCTTCGGCGGCTTCCTCGGCCTGCTGATCCAGATCTTCCTGGTGGTGGTGATCGTCCGCTTCGTGATCCGCCTGTTCTTCGGCCACCGCCAGCCGGCGATGGCCGGCGGGCCGGCGATGTTCACCCCCGGCGACATGCCGATCGGCGGCGGCTCAGCCGCCCCGGCGCAGCCGGTGGTGCAGATCGCGCCCGCCGATTATCAGGCGTTCGAGCAGTTGCTGCAGGGCGTGCAGGCGGCATGGTCGAGCCATGACGTACGGGCGCTGTCGGGCATGTCGACCCCGGAAATGGCCAGCTACTTCGCCGAACAGCTTTCCGATCAGGTCAGCCGCGGCGTACGCAACATGGTCACCGACGTGAAGCTGGACCAGGGCGACCTGGCCGATGCCTGGGCCGAGAACGGGCGCGAATATGCCCGCGTGGCGATGAAGTTCTCGATGATCGACGTCACCCGCGATTCCGCCGGCCGCGTGGTTGACGGCAATGCGACGGTGCGTTCGCAGGCCACGGAAGTCTGGACATTCCTACGCGCGCCGGGCGGACACTGGCTGCTGTCGGCGATCCAGCAGGCCGGCTAAACCTCGACAACAACCTTGCCCAGCGTGCGCGACGTCGCCACGCTGGCAAGGGCCTGCTGCAACGACGCGGCACCGAGCGGGCGGAGGATTTCGGTGGCGATGCCACGGATCCGCCCCTCCTCGGCCAGGCCGGCGATCTCGTTCAGCGCATGGTGCTGCACCGCCATGTCGGGCAGCGCGAAAATGGCGCGGGCGAACATCGCTTCGTAATGCAGGCTCAGCCCTTTCGGACGCAGGGCACGGGCATCGAGCGGCGCGCCATCGTCGATCAGCCCGATCGCCCCCATCGGCGCCGCCAGCGCCAGCATGGCTTTCCAGTGTTGATCCGAGCCCGTGGTGCAGAAGATCGCTGGAATCCGGCGTAGCCCGATCGCCTTGAGCTGCGCCACCATGTCGCCGCTATGGTCGATCACCTCATGCGCGCCGAGGCCGAGGCACCATTCGCGGCTCGCCTCGCGGCTGGCGGTGGCGATGACGCGGGCGCGGGTCAGCGCGCGGGCCAACTGGATCGCCATCGAGCCGACCCCGCCGGCGCCGCCGATCACCAGTAGCGTGCCGGCATCGCCCTGCCGCGGCAGGCGGAAGCGTTCGAACAGCATTTCCCACGCGGTGAGCCCGGCGGCGGGGAAGCCGGCGGCCTGCGGGAAGCCGAAGCTCGCCGGCATCCGCCCGGCCAGCCGTTCGTCGACCAGATGCAGTGCGCTGTGGCAGCCCGGCCGGGTGGCACTGCCGGCATACATCACACGGTCGCCCGGCACGAACAGGATGACCTCGGCGCCCACCGCACGCACGATGCCGGCGGCATCCCAGCCGAGCACGCGCGGCTCGGTCTCGGCCCGGCCGTGCAGCTTGAGGTCGAGCGGATTGACGCCGACGGCGCGGATTTCCACCAGCAGGTCGCGCGGGCCGGGCCCCGGCTCCGGCACATCGCTGTCGATAAGCGCGCCACCGGCGCCGGGGGAGAGGATCGCTTTCATCCGACGCGCAGCAACCTTGAGCCTTCGCGCTTCAGCCAGGCATCGGCGGCGTCGCGATGGGCGGTCAGCGTCTCGGCCAGTGCCCAGAAGCGCGGGCCGTGGTTCATGTGCCGCAGATGCGCCACCTCATGGCCGACCACGTAGTCCTGCACGAAATCCGGCGCCATGATCAGCCGCCAGCAGAACGACAGCGTGCGATCCGGCGCACAGGAGCCCCAGCGGCTGCGCGTATCCTTGATCACTACGCGCTTGGGGTGCACGTCCGCCATGGCGGCCTTCTGCAAGGCCAGGGAGGCAAGCCGGGTGCGGGCCTCATTGCGCAGGAAGTCGGTGACGCGGCGGGGCAGGAACTCGGCGCCGCCGCTCACCAGGATCTCGCTGCCCTCGACGCGGACGCCGCCGCGGCTCTGCCCGGTGTGACGGATGCGGTGCGGGATGCCATGCAGATCGACCTCCGCCCCATCGCTCAGCGCAACGGCCTGCGGCAGGGCTGCGATACGCTGGGCGACCCAGTCGGCGTGGTCCATCAGCAGCGACAGGCCGGCCTGCCGCCCGGTACGCATCGGCAGGGTGACGATCACGGCGCCGTCGGCCGGGTTGACGCGCAGCGAAACCCGCCGCGCGCGGCTGCTGCGGCGCCACTCGACCCGGGCGGGGCCGCCCGGCAGGCTCATGATCTCGCTCAGCACTTCGGGCATGCCGATATTTGGCAGTTCGCGCGGCGTTGCCGCAAGCGATTGTTGGCCGTCAGTTGGTGTCGAGCGACTCCCGCACCGCAGCCCTAACGTGGGCGAACTCGGCCGGCAGCAGCGCCGGGTTCGGGTTGCCGGCGCGATGGCCCCAAGGGCTTTCGATCGGCTTCAACACGCCCCGCTTGAGATGCGGCAGTTCGTCGGCATTGTCGGCGACGCGGAAATACAGATCTGTGCTGCCCGGCAGCAGGATCATCTGCGCCTCGATCGCGTTGAGCGCCTTGGTCAGGTCGCCGTGGTACAGGCTGTTGTCGGCAATATCGCCGTGCAGCCAGGTGACGGCCTGGGCGTAAAGATTGGCGGCGCGCAGCGTGTAGTAGCGTTCCTCCCAATCCGTGCGCAGGAAGGTGTCGAGGTCGGGGGCGCCGAGCACGGTCTTGTAGAGGCCGGCGCGGTAGAAATCCTGGCTGAGCGCCCAGGAGGCGTAGATCGTGCCGAAGGCTTTCAGGCTGGCGCGCGGCTCGCGGGAGAAATGGCCGCCGCCGAGATGCTCGGGGGCTGTTTCCAGCGTGGCGAGCAGCGAGCGCAGGAACACCTGATTATGCACCGCGGTGCGGGCACTGCCGCAGGCGATGAACGCGCGGGCAACCATCTCGGGATGCAGCGCGGCCCAGTGATAGGCCTGTCCGGCACCCATCGAGAACCCGTATACGCCGGCGAGCTTGCTGATGCCGAACACGTCGTTCAGCAGCCGCTTCTGCGCGTGCACCAGATCGTAAAAGGTGACGATCGCGGGCCAGTCCGGCGTGGTCGCCGCCCCCGAGGACAGCCCGTTGGAGAACATGTTGGGGATGACGATGAACCAGCGCGAGGGGTCCAGAATGCCGTCCGGTCCGATCAGGAACTCCATCCCCGGGTGCTGCGCCGAGTAGGAGCAGGGGTAGAGGATGACGTTGTCGCGCGCCGCGTTCAGCGTGCCGTGGGTTTTCCAGACGATCTTCGCGTCACGGATGGCGCCGCCCTTTTGGACAGGCATATCGCCCAGGCGGTAGACGCCTTGTGCCGTCGGCCATGTCATCTGTGGTTCAGCCTTTGGTGTTGCGGGCAAGCGCCTCGCGAAGCTGGTCGACTTCCTTGCGCAGGCGGTCGATCTCCTGCTCCTCGGGGCTGGCGGCGGGCGCCGGGGCCTGTGGCAGGAACGGGGTGAACAGCGTCATCGCGCGTTCCATCATCGCCAGATTGGTCTTGCTGACCTCTTCCAGACCAGGCGGAAAGAACGGGCCGATCGATTGCTGCATCGCGCGGCTCAGGCTTTCCTGCTGCCGGGAAAACGCGGTCATCGCGTTTTCGAGGTATTTCGGCACCATCGACTGCATGGAATCGCCGTAAAACCCGATCAACTGGCGCAGGAAGCCGGTGGGCAGCAAAGCGCGGCCCTTGGCTTCCTCCTCGACGATGATCTGCGTCAGGACCGAGCGGGTGATATCCTCGCTGGTCTTGGCGTCGTAGACCACAAAGTCCCGGCCGTCGCGTACCATGTCGGCGAGAGAATCCAGCGTGATATAGCTGGAGCTTTCCGTATTGTAGAGGCGGCGGTTGGCGTATTTCTTCACCACAACCGGCGGCTTGCCGGCATGCGGATTGGCGGATTTCGGCTCGTCGGCGTGGGGCATAGACTTCCCTTTGTCGCGTCCAGTGGTGGTTATGCATAGCATGATGCGCCGCAACAAAGAAGCGCCGGATCGGACGCTTCAAGGTTCCAACGCGGCGCGCGGGCCGGTATGGTCCGTGCTCGGAGGAGCTATGGGGCATGGCGGAGCAGGACCGGGCCGCGGAATTGCAGGCGCTGGCACGCGACTGGATCACGCTGGTCCAGAGCGAACTGGCGGCGATCGCGGCGGATCGCGAGGCGCAGGAGACCTGGCGTGCGCTGCTCGGGCTATGGGCCGGGGCGGCGACGCTGATGGTCAACGCCGTGCCCAAGGCGCCCGGACGTGACGGAGCTCCGGCGGGGGCCCCGCCCGCTGCTGCTGCACCTGACCCTCGCGATGCTGAAATCCGCCGCCTCGCTGAGCGGCTGGCCGAACTCGAACGCCGGCTTGACGACGCCGCAGATGGCGGCAAAGGCACAGGACATCCTCGCAAGCCTCGCCGGCGGGGCTGAGACGTTTCCGCCAGCGTTGCTGGAAGAGGTCCTGGCGCAGGATCGCGGGCTGATCGCCGGCATCGCTGCCTACCGGCGGCATCCCTGGCGGCGAGAGATGGACGAGCCGCCGGCGATCTGGCGCGAGGGCGAGAGCCGGGTGCTGGATTATGGCGGCACCGGGCCGGTGGTGCTGTTCGTGCCCAGCCTGGTGAACCGGGCGCATGTGCTGGACCTCGCGCCCGGACGCTCGATGCTGCGGCATTTCGCGGCGAACGGCACGCGGGCGCTGTTGCTGGATTGGGGCTGGCCGGGGGAGGTCGAGCGCGGTTTCACCCTGACCGATTATATCGCCGGGCGGCTGGAACGGGCGTTGCAGGCGCTGCCGGGGCCGGTGGTGCTGGCGGGCTACTGCATGGGCGGGCTGCTGGCGGTCGCGGCGGCGCTGCGGCGGCCGGATCGGGTGCGGGCGGTGGCGCTGCTGGCGACGCCGTGGGATTTCCATGCGGCCGACGGCGAGCGCGCGGCGCAGATCGGCGGCCTGGTGCCGCTGCTGGAGCCGGTGATGGCGCTGACCGGCACGGTGCCGATCGATGCGTTGCAGGTGCTGTTCGCCATGCTCGATCCCTGGAGCATCGCCGACAAGTATCGTGGTTTTGCCAAGTTGGAGCAGGACAGCGAGCGGGCGCGGATGTTCGTGGCGCTGGAGGACTGGCTGAACGACGGGGTGCCGCTGGCCGCCCCGGTGGCGCGGGAGTGCCTTTCCGGCTGGTACGGGGCGAATACACCGGGCAAGGGGCAGTGGCGGATCGCCGGGGCCACGGTGGACCCGTCCGCGCTTGGGATGCCGGCCTTCGTGGCGGTGCCGGCGCGCGACCGGATCGTGCCGCCGGAGAGCGCGGCACCGCTGGCCGCGCTGATCCAAGGCGCGGTGCTGCATACGCCGAGCGCCGGGCATATCGGCATGGCGGCCGGTGCCACAGCGGAAAGAGCGCTCTGGCGTCCGCTGGGCGCATGGATCGCCGGGCTTTAGGCGGCGGGCGGCCTCGTATATAGAGCGGGCAAGATAAACCCGGACCACGCGGTCCGAATGGGAGAAGCCAGAATGGACGACATCGTTATCGTCTCTGCCGCCCGCACGCCGGTCGGCAGCTTCAGCGGCGCCTTCGGCAGCGTGCCGGCGCATGTGCTCGGCACGGCGGCGATCCAGGCGGCGATCGCGCGGGCCGGGATCGAGGCTGGCGACGTGGACGAAGTGATCCTGGGTCAGGTGCTGACCGCCAACCAGGGGCAGAACCCGGCCCGGCAGGCGGCGCGCGCGGCGGGCATTCCCGATGAGAAGACGGCGTTTGGCATCAACCAGGTCTGCGGCTCCGGCCTGCGCGCGGTGGCGTTGGCAGCGCAGCAGATCCGCACCGGGGAGAGCACGGTGGTGATCGCCGGCGGGCAGGAGAGCATGAGCCAGTCGCAGCACGGCGCCTATCTGCGCGCCGGGCAGAAGATGGGCGACATGCAGTTCGTCGACACCATGATCAAGGACGGGCTGTGGGATGCCTTCAACGGCTACCACATGGGCAACACCGCCGAGAACGTGGCGCGCGCCTTCCAGATCACCCGCGAGGAGCAGGACGCCTTCGCGCTGGCCAGCCAGCAGAAGGCCTCGGCGGCGCAGAAGGCCGGCAAGTTCGCTGGCGAGATCGCGCCGGTGACGATCAAGGGCCGCAAGGGCGACGTGGTGGTCGATCAGGACGAATATATCCGCCACGACGCCACCGCCGAAGCGATGGCCAAGCTGCGCCCGGCCTTCGCCAAAGACGGCACGGTGACGGCGGCCAATGCCTCGGGCATCAACGACGGCGCCGCGGCGCTGGTGGTGATGAGCGCGGCCGAGGCGGCACGGCGCGGGCTGACGCCGCTGGCACGGATCGCGAGTTTTGCGACCGCCGGCGTCGATCCGTCGTTGATGGGCACCGGGCCGATCCCGGCCAGCACCAAGGCGCTGGCGCGCGCTGGCTGGTCGCACCAGGACCTGGACCTGATCGAGGCGAACGAGGCGTTCGCGGCGCAGGCGCTGGCGGTGAACAAGGGCATGGGTTGGGATATCGAGAAGGTGAACGTCAACGGCGGCGCGATCGCCATCGGCCACCCGATCGGTGCATCCGGTGCGCGGGTGCTGATCACGCTGCTGCACGAGATGGGCCGGCGCGATGCGAAGAAGGGCCTGGCCACGCTGTGCATCGGCGGCGGCATGGGCGTCGCGCTGTGTGTTGAGCGGTAGTTGACTTAGTCAGCGACTATGCTGACATGGGCGCCTTCCTGTTGCGGGTCGTTGGCTTAAGCAAGCCGACGGCGCGCAACAGGAGGCTTTTTTTGGTCGTGTGATTCACGCTTTCCGGCCTTCGGCCTCAAGCGATCACACTCCGGGAGGCGCCCATGGACTATCTAGACCCGCGCATCGCCGCCGTCCGCCGCTTCAACCGGTTCTGGACCGCACGCATCGGTGTGCTGCGCGAAGGCCTGCTGGATGGGCCGTTTTCGCTCACCGAAACCCGCATCCTGTATGAGATCGCGCATCGCGATGGGGTAACCGCCGCCGAGCTGGCGCGCGAGCTTGATCTGGATACCGGCTATCTCAGCCGCATCCTGCGCGGTTTCGACAAGGCGGGGCTGCTGGCCCGCACCGCCGATCCGGCGGATGCGCGCAAGGCGCGGCTGCGGCTGAGCGAGGCGGGGATGGCGGCGTTCGTGCCGATCGAGACCCGCTCCTCGGTGCAGGCAGCGCGGCTGCTGAGCGGGCTTTCCGATGCGGCGGTGCGCGATGTTGTGCTGGCGATGCGGCGGATCGAAGCCGCATTTGCCGACGCGCCACCACGGGCCTGGGTGCTGCGCGGGCTGCTTCCGGGGGATCTGGGCTGGGTGGTGTCACGGCATGGCGCGATCTATGCGCAGGAATTCGGCTGGGATGTGAGCTTCGAGCATCTGGTGGCGAAGATCGCCGGCGAGGTGATGGAGAAGTTCGACCCGGCGGTGGATGGGGCATGGATCGCCGAGTTGGACGGCGTGCCGGTGGGCTCGGTGTTCGTGATTCGCCAGAGCGCGGAGGTGGCGAAGCTGCGGCTGCTGATCGTCGATCCTGCGGCACGTGGCTTGGGGATCGGCGCGCGGCTGGTGGCGGAGTGCACGCGGCACGCACGGGCGAAGGGCTATAAGCGGATCACGCTGTGGACGCATGAGGTGCTGGCGGCGGCGCGCAAGCTGTATGCGGCGGAGGGCTACACGCTGGTGGCGGCCGAGCCGATGCAGGCGTTCGGGCAGAATCTGGTCAGCGAAACATGGGAACTCGATCTGGCGTGAATAAAACGCGGTGATGGCCGGTCACCTCCTCACAACCCTGGGGAACCCGCCATGACCGAGACGACACGCCGCACCGCCTTGAGCTGCATGATGTGGGCCGGCACCGCCGCTTTGTGGACCGTGAGC
>CAIRTN010000175.1 GCA_903881515.1 uncultured Rhodospirillales bacterium
AAAATCACCCACCATCGGCTCTGGCCTTTTGTTTTCGCTCATGCTCCAACCAAACTCCGCCACGATCCTGACTGACCGGGACACGCCATGTTCGCCACCTTCATCCTCGCGCTGCGCGGTGCCGGGCTGCCGGCCTCCATCACCGAATACCTCACGCTGATGGGCGCGATGCGCGCCAACGTCGCCGAATACAGCGTCGAGGATTTCTACTATCTCGCCCGCGCCACCCTGGTGAAAGACGAGCGGCACCTCGACCGCTTCGACCGCGTGTTCGGCGAATGCTTCAAAGGCATCGAATCCCTCGAAGGCACCCCCGGCGGCGTCGACGTCGCGCAACTGCCGGAGGAGTGGCTGCGCAAGCTGGCCGAAAAGCTGCTCTCGCCCGAGGAAATGGCAAAGATCGAGGCGCTCGGCGGCTTCGACAAGCTGATGGAAACCCTCCGCCAGCGCCTGGCCGAACAGAAGGCCCGCCACCAGGGCGGCTCGAAATGGATCGGCACCGCCGGCACCTCGCCCTTCGGCGCCTACGGCTACAACCCCGAGGGCGTGCGCATCGGCCAGGACGAAGGCCGGCACGGCCGCGCGGTCAAGGTCTGGGACAAGCGTGAGTTCAAGGACCTCGACGACACCGTCGAGCTTGGCACCCGCAACATCAAGCTCGCCCTGCGCCGCCTGCGCCGCTTCGCCCGCCAGGGCGCGCCAACCGAGCTTGATATCCCCGACACCATCACCTCGACCGCCCGCAACGCCGGCCACCTCGAACTGAAAATGGTCCCCGAGCGGCACAACGCGGTGAAGGTGCTGCTGTTCCTCGATATCGGCGGCTCGATGGACGAGCACGTGAAGGCCTGCGAGGAGCTGTTCTCCGCCGTGCGCGGCGAGTTCAAGCACCTCGAATATTTCTACTTCCATAACTGCATCTACGAGCGCGTCTGGAAAACCAACCGCCGCCGCAACGACAACCTGACCCCCACCGAGCAGGTGCTGCGCACCTACGGGCCGGACTACAAAGCGATCTTCGTCGGCGACGCCACCATGTCAACTTACGAAGTCAGCCACGCCGGCGGCAGCGTCGAGCATTGGAACGACGAACCCGGCAGCGTCTGGCTCGGCCGCCTCACCGCCCATTTCCGCCGCACCGCCTGGCTCAACCCCCGCCCCCGCAATGCCTGGAATCACGCCTCCTCGGTCGGCATGATCCACGAGATCATGGAGGGCCGGATGTATCCGCTGAACCTCGTCGGCATCGACGCGATGGCCCGCGAACTCAGCCACTGATCCTATTCATCGCGCCGGCGACGTGACAGCAACGCCTCCATCGCCTGCGCCACACTCATCCGCCCACGCAGCACGGCCTCCACCGCGGCACAGATCGGCATATCCACCCCCACCGCCGCCGCGCGGGCCAGCAAAGCCGGCGCGGTGGCCACCCCTTCGGTCACGCTGTTCCGCGCCGCCAGAATCGCCGCCAGGGTTTCCCCCTGACCCAACGCCAGCCCCAGGCTGAAATTCCGGCTCGACGGCCCCGTGCAGGTCAGCAACAGATCGCCCAACCCCGACAACCCCGCCACCGTCTCCGCCCGTCCCCCCAGCGCCGTGCTCAACCGCCCGATCTCCGCCAATCCCCGAGTCACCAACGCCGCCCGCGCATTCTCCCCCAGCCCCGCGCCGATCACCGCGCCGGCGGCAATCGCGATCACATTCTTCGCCGCCCCGCCGATCTGCGCCCCCACCGGATCGTCGCTGCCATACAGCCGGAACCCCGGCGTCCCCAGCAACCGCGCCACCTCGTCGCGCACCCCGCCATCCACCGCCGCAATCACCGCCGCCGCCGGCTTGCCAGCGATCACCTCGTGTGCAAAGTTAGGTCCGCTAAGAACGCCCGTTGCCCGTCCCGGCAGCACCTGCGCCAGCACCTCGAGCGCCAGCAGATCGCTCCCCGCCTCAACCCCCTTGCAGCAGGCAATCAGCGTCGCCGCCTCCAATCCCGCCGCCACCGTGCGCAAATGCTGCATCGGCACCGCCAGCAACGCGACCCCCGCCTTCGGCAGCTTCCGCACCACCCGCACCTGTGCCGGCACCACCCCGCGCGGCGCGGTGCGCGCCCAAAGCACCACCTGCTGCCCGGCCCGTGCCGCCTGGATCGCCAGCGCCGTGCCCCAGGCCCCAGCGCCGATCACCGCAATCTCATTCATCGCAGATCCGCTCCACCGCGCACCCGCCATCCAGCTCGCCCAGCACCGCCGAAAGCGCGGCCAGCATTTCCCCCGCCGCCGCCTCGAACCCGAACGGCGGATTGATCACCGCCAGCCCGCAGCCGTTCAGCCGCGCCGCATCCAACGGCGGCCGGAGCCAAAGCTCGGCGGTCACCACATCCCGGATCCCGCTATCGCGCAGCGCCTGATGAAACGCCCGCACCGGCGCGCGATGCTTGATCGGATACCACGCGGCAAACACCCCGCTGCGGAACCGCGAAACCCCCAGCTTCAACCCCTCCATCAACCGCTCGAACTCATCCTCCGTCTCATACGGCGGATCGATCAGCACCAAGGCCCGCCGCTCCGCCGGCGGCAACAACCCGCCCAGCGCCTCCCACGCATCGCGCTTATGCACCGTCGCGTGCCGCCCGAAACCGCGCTTCAGCGTGGCATGATCCTCGGGATGCAGCTCGCAGCACACCAGCCGGTCCTGCGGCCGCAGCATCTCCAGCACCAGCGCCGGCGAACCGGGATACAGCCCGAGCGAGCGCACCAGTCCCAGATACTCCGCCAGCGCCCCCGACGGTGCGGCCAGCAGCCGGGCAATCCCGTCGCGCCACTCCCCGGTCCGCTGCGCCGGCCCGGTTTCCAGATCGTAGCGCCCGATCCCGGCATGGGTATCCAGCACCATGACCCCTGCCGGCTTGCGCTGCATCGCGCGCAGCAGCCAGACCAGCAGGGCGTGCTTCATGCAGTCGGCAAAATTGCCGGCGTGGAAGGCATGGCGGTAGTTCATGGCCGGATCACCATATCCTCTGCATCCAGCGGCCAACGCGGCTTCGGCGCCGCATCCAGCGGGCTGGCATACCCCAGCCGCAGCCGCTCCAGCGCCGCCCAGGCCACCATCACCGCATTATCCCCGCACAGCCGCAACGGCGGCGCGGCAAACCGCACCCCCGCCTTCGCCGCAACCTGTTCCAGCACCGCCCGCAACGCCTGGTTCGCCGCCACCCCGCCCGACACCACCAGCAATTTCGCCTGCGGCATCATCGCCAGCGCGTGGCCCACCCGATCCGCCAGCGTGTCCGCCACCGCCGCCTGGAACGAAGCACAGAGATCGGCCACCACCTGCCGCGGCAACGCCCCCGCCGGCAGTGTGGCCACCGCGTGCACCACAGCCGTCTTCAATCCGGAAAACGAGAAATCGCACCCCTTGCGCCCCAGCAGCGGCCGGGGAAACGCATACCGCCGCGCATCCCCCTCCCGCGCCAGCCGCTCCACCGCCGGCCCTCCCGGCCAGCCCAGTCCGAGCAGCTTGGCGACCTTGTCGAACGCCTCTCCCGCCGCATCGTCAATCGTCCCGCCCAGCCGGCGATACTGCCCCACCCCGCTGACCTCGACGCACTGGCAATGCCCGCCGGAGACCAGCAGCAGCAGGTAGGGAAACGGCGCCCCCCCCTCCACCAGCCCCGGCAGCCGCGGCGTCAGCGCATGCGCCTCCAGATGGTTGATCGCCACGAACGGCACCCCAGTCGCAATCGCCATCCCCTTGGCAAACCCGCTGCCAACAATCAGCCCGCCGATCAGCCCCGGCCCGGTGCTCGCCGCCACCGCGCCCAGGTCACGCGGCGAAACCCCCGCCGTCTCAAGCGTCCGCGCCACCATCCCCGGCAGGTGCTCCAGATGCGCGCGCGCCGCGATCTCGGGCACCACGCCGCCGAACGCCATATGCTCGCGCTGGCTCAACACCGCCTCGGCCAGGATGCGCCCGTCGGCCGCCAGCACCGCAGTTGCGGTTTCGTCACAGCTGCTTTCGATTGCGAGCACAGGGCGCAACATTTCTGACCTTTCCTTCGGCACCTGACAGTAATAGGACAGGCAGATGCAACACGCCCATCCCGGATCAAGCGTGCCACCCGTGCGCGGCAAGTCCCACAACCCCGGCTTGCCGCTGCGCGTCGGCACCCGCGGTTCCCCGCTGGCCCTGTGGCAGACCCGCCACTTCCTCGGCCTGCTTCGCACCTTCTGTCCGGTGCTGCGCACGATGGATGTGTTCGAAGAACACGTCATCCGCACCACCGGGGACGCCACGCAGGAAGCCGGCACCCGCCTGGCCGATATCGGTGGCAAGGGCATGTTCGCCAAGGAAATCCATGAGGCCCTGGCCGATGGCCGCATCGATTTCGCGGTGCACAGCCTGAAGGATCTCGAAACCGAGCTTCCCCCCGGCATCGTGCTAGCCTGCACGCTGAAGCGTGAGGACGCCCGCGACGCGATGATTCTCGGCCCGCGCTGCGGCGCGGTCGACCCGGCCAACCCGCTCGATGCGCTGCCACGCGGTGCCACCATCGGCACCTCCTCGCTGCGGCGCCAGGCCCAGCTGCTGCACCGCCGGCCGGACCTGAAGATCGTCACCCTGCGCGGCAACGTCATGCGCCGTATCGAGCGCGTTGCCGAGGGGTTCTGCGACGCGACCTTGCTCGCCCTCGTCGGCATGAATCGCCTCGGCCTCGCGCACCACGCCGGTGCCGTGCTGGATACCGACTCCATGGTGCCGTCGTCCTGCCAGGGCATCGTCGGCATCACCGTGCGTGCCGACAACACGGAACTGCGTCAGTTGCTGACGGGTATCGAAGACCCGGAGGCCAAGGCGGTCTCGCTGGCCGAGCGGGCGATGCTCGCGGCGCTGGACGGCACCTGCCACACCCCGATCGGCGCACTGGCGCGGGTGCAGCCGCAGGGCGGCCTGTTGTTGACTGGCCTGGTGGCCCGGCCGGATGGCAGCTTCGTGCTGCGCCGTTCCGTCGAAGGCCCCGCCGCGGATGCCGCACAGCTCGGCGCCAGCCTGGGTGCCAGCCTGCGTGCGGATACCCCAAGCGACGTCTTTGCCTGATCATGACCAGCGCGCGCGGCGTGCTGGTCACCCGGCCTGAACCCGGCGCAAGCGACACAGCGGCGCGACTGAGCCTGTCCGGCTGGCATCCGGTCATGGCGCCGGTGCTGCGGATCGAAACCCAAACCCTTGCGGCACCACGCCATGTGCAGGCCGTATTGGTCACCAGCGGCAACGCGATCCCGGCCCTTCCCGCAACCTTGCACAGCACCCCCCTGCTCGCGGTCGGCGACGCTACCGCGACGCGCGCCCGTGCCGCGGGGTTTACCGATGTGCGCAGCGCCGGGGCCGATGCAGCGGCATTGCATAAGCTGAGCTGCGCGGTCTGCCACCCCGACTCCGGACCGCTGCTGCTGGCAAGTGGCCAGGGGCAGGGCCTTCCCCTGTTGCGCGACCTGCGCGGATCCGGCTTTCGCGTCGTGCGCCGGGTGGCCTATGCGGCCCGCCCGGCCCGCGACCTGCCGGCCGCCGCGCTGGCCGCGCTGCGCGCAGGCGAGATCGGCGCCGTTCTGGTGTTCTCGCCGGACAGCGGCAGGCGCATCGTCGCTCAGTTCCAGGCCGCCGGGGTCGATGTGCGTGCCCTCGACGCCCTGGCGATTTCCGACGCCACGTCGGCAACGTTGTTTCGCTTGCCCTGGCGGGCCATCCGTGTTGCATCGGCGCCGAATCAGGACGTGCTGTTGGGATTGTTGCCATGACCGAGACCCACGAAGGCGAAGCCAGCCCGGTGCCGGCGGAAATTCCGCCCCCGCCCTCGCCGTCACCACCCGCGCCACCTCCGCAGCCGCGCAACGTGGCCAAGGCGCTGACCATGCTTGCCCTGGTGCTGCTGGCGGTTGGTTTCATCTGGCAGGCGATGCGGGTGGACGAACTCTCCGCCAAATTCGCGGGCCTGCTGGTGCCAAGCATTGACCCCGCGCAACTCGCGGCACTGGATGGCCGGATCACCGCGCTGGAGCGCCGGGCGCCGGCCGATCTGCGGCCGCTGGAAGCCAGGCTGACCGCCGTGGAACGCCGCGCCGCCCCCGCGGCAACGGGCGCGGCGGTTGACCTGTCCCCCCTGGAATCCCGCCTTCTGGCCCTTGAGCAGAAACCTGCCCCGGCCGCTCCGCCGGCAGATCCGCGCGTTGACGCGCTCTCCGCCCGGCTCGACCGTCTGGCCGGTGCCACGCTGGCGCTGGCCACCGAGGAAGCGGCGTTGCGGCTGGACTTCCCCGAGGCCGCCCGCCTTGCCGCCGCCGCCAGCCGGGCGCCAAGCGCCGGGTTGCCGCTGGGTGAACGCATCCTCGCCCAGATCTCGTCGCTGGTGACGGTGAAGGATGGCGACCACGTGTTGTCCGGCCCACCCGCTGCGCCCGCACTGGAACTGGCACAGCGCCTGGTTGCGGCCGGCGATATTGCCGGTGCCGCGAAGGCCTTGGACGGCATCGATCCCGGCGCCGCGCAGGCGATGGCGCCATGGAAGGCACGCGCCGAGCGCTTTGTGACGGCACGCGCCGCGCTGGCGAAGGCAGGCGGCTGATGCGCCGCGTTCTCACCTGGCTGCTGGTTGCCGCCGCCGCTATCGCCGTTGCCTGGTGGGTGGCGGAACTGCCCGGCAAGGTCGCGATTTCCGTCGCGGGACTGTCGTTCGAGGCTTCGGCCCCGGTCGCCGTCCTGCTCGGCGCGATAACGCTGGTTCTGCTGTATTTCGCCATCCGGGCGATCGGCTTCGTGATGTTCCTGCCGCGCCGTTTGCGGCAATGGAACGCCGCGCGCCACCGGCGCTCCGGCGATGCGGCGGTGACGCGCGCGCTGGTGACCCTGGCCGCCGCTGAGGGCCGCGCCGCGCGCAGTGCGTCAGCCAAGGCGCGCCGTCTGCTGGGTGACACGCCGCAGACCCTGCTGCTGGCCGCCGAAGCCGCGCGCCTGGACAATGACGAGGATGCCGCCGCGCGCATCTTCCAACTGATGGCCGAGCGGCCGGACGCCGCCTTCCTCGGCCTGCGCGGCCTGTTCCGCCAGGCCACCGCCCGCGGCGACTGGACGGCGGCGCAGCAACTGGCGCGGCAGGCCGAGGCGATCCAGCCCGGCGCCTCCTGGTTGCGCCAGGCCCGGCTGGAACTGGCCGCCCGCACCGGAGACTGGCTGCCAGCCCTCGGGCTTGCCGGCCCCGATGCGCCGTTGGCGGCCCTGGCTACCGCGGCAAGCGGCAATGCGCTCACCGCCGACGAGGGCGAGAAACTCGCCCGCCGCGCCTTCCGCGCCGATCCCGCCTTCGTTCCGGCCGCCCTGGCCTACGCCACCCGCCTGCGCGCCGCCGGGCGCGAGGGCAAGGCGCTGGAGGTGCTGCGCGAAGCCTGGACCAACGCCGCCCATCCGGCACTGGCCGAACTCGCGCTGGCGCCGGTGCACGACGCGCTCGGACGGGTGCGGGCTGCCACTGGATTAGTGAAGCAGCGCCCGGATCATCCCGAATCGCATCTGCTGCTCTGCCGCCTGTCGCTGGCCGCCGGGCTGACCGGTGAGGCACGGCGGCACGCCAAGGCCGCGCTTGCCACCGGCGCGCATGACCGCCGCGCCTTCATGCTGCTGGCCGATATCGAAGCCGGGGAGGGCGGCAATCACACCGCCGCCGTCGAGGCGCTGCGCCATGCCGCGTCGGCCGAGCCGGAACCGGCCTGGATCTGCGGCAACTGCAAGGCCGAACAGCCGCAATGGCACCCGGCCTGCCCGGCCTGCCACGCCCCCGCCAGCCTGGTCTGGGGCCGCCGGACCAGCGCGACGCCGGTGCTGACCGCCGACGCGACGGTGCCCCGCCTGCCGAGCTAACCGATCGGCGGGTGCCGCGACGCGGTGCCTGCCGCGCGTTCCCAGGCGCGGGCGACGCGGAACAGCGTGGCCTCGCCGAAATTGCGCCCGGCAAATTGCAGTGACAGCGGCAGACCTTCTTTCGACAGCCCGGCGAACATCGCCAGCGCGGGATGGCCGGTGACGTTGAACGGCGTCCGGGCCTGGCGCGAATAGGTGCGCGCCACCGTCTCGGGATCCTCGATGCGGCAGGCAGTGTCCATCGAGCTGGCGCAGAACAGCACATCGACCTCGCGGAACGCGTCCTCCACCTCGGCGATCATCTGCAACCGGCGGCGCTGCGCCTGCACATAGTCGCCGGCGGCCATGAACGCGCCGGGCATCAGCCGGCGGCGGGACAGTTCGCCATATTGCTCCGGCCGCTCGCGCAGCCACGGCGCATGCACCGCCCAGGCCTCGCTGCACAGCAACACCCGGTTCACCGCGGCGAACTCGCTCAGGCTGGGCAGGGTGACGGTACGGATCTCCGCCCCCTCGGCTTCCAGCACGCGGGCGGCGTGTTCCAGCCCGGCGGCGACCTCGGGGCTGGCCGGCACGTCGCGCTCGTGGAAATGCCGCACGAAGCCGATGCGCAGCCCGCGCACGCCGCGTTCAAGCTGGGCCGCGTAGTTGGTGCGCGGCGTCGGCTGGCTGGCCGGGTCGGCCGGGTCGTGGCCGGCGAGGCAATCGAGCAACAGCGCGTTATCGGCCACCGTGCGCGTCATCGGCCCGACATGGTCCAGCGTATAGGACAGCGGAAACACCCCACGGCGCGAGACCAGCCCGTAGGTCGGCTTCAGCCCGACGATGCCGCAGGCGCTGGCCGGATTGCGCACGGAACCGCCGGTATCGGTGCCCAAAGCCGCCGGAAACAACCCGGCCGCAACGCCGGAGCCGGAGCCGGAGGACGAGCCACCGGGATGAAAATCCGGGTTCCACGGATTGCGCGCCGGCGGCCACGGCAGGTCGAAGCTCGGCCCGCCGATGGCAAATTCATGGGTGGCGACCTTGCCTAGCATGATCGCGCCGGCCTGACGCAGCCGGGCGACGCAGACGGCATCGGCGGTGGCGACATTGTCGATCAGCACCCGCGAATGCCCGGTGGTGCGCAGCCCGGCGACGTCGATGATGTCCTTCACCCCCATCGGCACGCCGTGCAGCGGCCCGCGGATGCGTCCGGCGGCGATCTCGGCCTCGGCGGCGCGGGCCTGGTCCATCGCCGCCTCGGCATCGAGGGTGATGAACACGTTCAGCACCGGGTCGAGCTTGGCGATGCGGTCCAGCAGGGATTGCAGCAGTTCGACCGGCGACAGCGTGCGGGCGGCGAAGGCGCGTGTGGCGTCGGCGACGCCCATCCAATGCCGTTCGGTCACAGGCTGGTTCCCGCGCCGGAGCCGGGACGCATCGGCGGCCAAGGCTCGGCACGCGGATCGACCGGGGCCTTGAAGCCCGCGATGTTGCCGCTGGCCTGCTTCGCGGCGGCGGCGACATCGTCGGGGAACAGTTCCAGCGCACGGTCCAGGCCAGCGGCACGCGCCAGCCCCAGCATCATTTCGTGGTCCATCGATCGATCCCCATGTTTCCAGGGACCATGCTGCAACGGCGCGCGGGATAAAAAAAGGGCGGCGCGTTCGATCGCGCCGCCCAAAGGTGCCGCAAGAGCCGGCCATGCCGGGATGCGGTGAGGGAGGGAGTCCGAAGCCAGCCAACCGGCTTCGAGACGCAATATGCGCCCGAACAGACTAAGGGAGTGTTAACGCTTTCGCGATTTCTTGTAATCTGGACATGAATTAACAATCACCGGAACAACTCCCCGCATGTCTACCCCCCCGCCTCGCACCGGCCCGCTGGTCGGACTAAAAATCGTCGAATTCGGTCATTATATCGCTGGGCCGTTCTGCACGCGGATACTTGCCGATCTCGGCGCGGAGGTGATCAAGGTCGAGCCGCCCGGCGGCGATCCAATCCGCGGCTGGGGCGCCAAGGTGAACGGCCATCCGGTCTGGTTCAGCATTCATGGCCGCAACAAGCTGTCGATCGTGCTCGACCCGAAGCGGGAGAAGCAGACCGCTTTGCGCCTGCTGCAACGCGCCGACGTGTTGGTGGAGAATTTCCGCCCCGGGCAGTTGGAAAAGTTGGGCATGTCGCCCGAGGCCCTGCATGCGATCAACCCGCGCCTGGTGATCGCCCGGGTCTCGGGTTACGGGCAGGATGGCCCGTATCGCGACAAGCCGGCCTTCGGCGCGATCGGCGAGGCGTTGGGCGGCATCCGGCACCTGACGGCGCATCCGTCGGGCATGTCGGACCTGCCGCCGCCGCGCTGCGGTGTGTCGATCGGCGACGATCTGGCCGGGCTCTACGCCGCGGTCGGGCTGCTGTCTGCGGTGTATCAGCGCGACGTGACCGGGACGGGGAAGGGCAGGGTGGTCGATGTCTGCCTGACCGAGAGCATTATCAGCCTGATGGAAGGCATGCTGCCGGAATACGCGATGGACGGCCGCATCCGCCAGCCCTTCGGCGCCGGCATGCCGACGGCGGCGCCGACCAACACCTATCCCAGCGGCGACGGCAAATGGCTGTGCGTGGCCGGCAATTCCGACCTGATCTTCCGCCGCCTCACCCAGGCGATGGGTAAGCCCGGTCTCGCCGACGAGCCGCGCTTCCTGACCAATGCCGATCGCTGCGCCCATGCCGCCGAGCTCGATGCGATCATCGCCGGCTGGACGCGCACCCGCACGGCCTCCGCGGCGGAATCCGCACTCGATGCCGCCGAAGTGCCGTCGTCCCGGCTGTTCGACATTGCCGACATCGCCGCCGACCCGCATTTCCGCGCCCGCAAGGCGGTGCTGCCGGTCTCCGACCCGCTGATCGGCGACACGCTGCATTGCGGCCCGGCGATCCGGTTGGATGGTGACGCGCCGGAATCGGTGGTGGGCTGGCCCGGCCCGGCGCTGGATGCGCATCGCGCGCATGTGCTCGGATTGCTAGCGGGATAATGCTGCCGTTTGCCACGCGGTTTTGTTAAGCTGGGCGAGCCATGCGCTACAACACGTTCATATGGTTGGGTCTGTGCCTGCTGCTCGCCGCCTGCGGTGGCGCGCCGCCGCCGCAGGGCGACCCCGCCGTCGCCACCGGGCCATCCTCGCGCCATCCCGGCGTGATGTGCGCGCCGTTCGCGCGCGAACTGTCCGGCCTGCCGCTCTACGGCGATGCCGATACTTGGTGGACGCAGGCGGCAGGGCACTACAACCGCGGCAGCGACCCCGCCCCCGGCGGCGTGCTGGTGTTCCGCCGCTCCGCGCGGCTGGCCTCGGGACATGTCGCGGTGGTCTCCCGCGTCCTCGGCCCGCGCGCGGTGCAGGTGACCCAGGCGAACTGGATCCCCGGACAGGTCGATCAGGACCAATTGGTCGTGGACGTCTCCGAGCATAATGACTGGTCGGCGGTGCGAGTTTGGTACACGCCGCAGCGGCAGATGGGCGGCGCCACCTACGCCACCTACGGCTTCATCCAACCACCCCGGCCGGCGCGCCACGAGGAACTGGCCCGCGCCACCGAAGTCGCCGCGGTCTACGCGCTCGACACGCACGGCCGCCCGCCGCCGCGGGCGCGCAATCTGGGGCTGTAGCGCCAGCCTGTGAAAGGTATGACTTAGGAAAGGTAGGTAAGGCCAGGGCTCTGTCCTGGACCCGCAAGGGGACGTCGATCCGCTTCGCGGCTCAACCCCCTTGACCCCACATCCATCGGCATCAACATCAACTTGGATGCAGCGGCGAAGCCCAAAGAGTCTTTATGGCTCCGCCGCGCCACGTCCAACACCGAGCCAATCGCTCTAGTGAATGGGTTTCCAAGGGCGCTCGGCCTTTGGCGGGTTCCAAGGGCAAGAGCCCTTGGCCTTGCCTTAAGACCGATTTCAGCGCGTTGGCAAAATGCGCTATACTGGATCGGCGATAAACTGGAACGGCCCAGGGTAGCGTTCGACGAAGCCGGTATGGGTCACAATGCCCTGGCCTTCGACCCAGCAATGCAGCAGGAAGCACGCCGGCTCCAGGTTCCACACCCCGGGATTGTCACTGAACAGGTCGAGTTCGACGATATGCGCCACGCCGGGCCCGATCATCGCGGTGGCCTGGGCGATCCGGGTGGTGATCTGGCGGTGGTGGTGCCCGGTCAGCACCAGTTCGACCTGCTTGTGCCGCCCGATGATCGCGTTGAACGCCTGCGGTTCGCGCAGGATGATGCCGTCCATATGCTGGATGCCGCAGGCGAAGCTGGGGTGATGCATCACCACGATGGTCGGCTTGTCCGGCACCGCGGCCAGCGTGGTGTCCAGCCATTCCAGCCGCTCGGCGCACAACTCACCATCGGTCTTGCCGGGGATATGCGTATCTAGCATCACCAGCCGGACCGGCAGGTTCTCCACCGCGAACTGGATGAAGTGTGGGTGGCTGGTGACCCCCGGCAGGTGGCCGAGGGCGGCGCGCATGTTGGCGCGGTGGTCATGATTGCCGGGGATGACATAGACCGGGATATCGATCAGCCGATCGAGCATTTCCTTCAGCGCGGCGTATTCGTCCATCCGGCCGTTGTTGGTCAGGTCGCCCGAAATCACCAGCGCATCCGGTTTCGGGCTGAAATCCCGCAGCGCCCGCAGCGCCCGCTCGGTCAGGGTGTTGGTTTCACATACCCGCATCGCGGGCAGCCCGCGCGGGCGGCAATGCAGGTCAGTGATATGGGCAATGATCATGGGAGGAATTCGCCGGGTTGGGATGAACGGAAACGGCAATCTGGCAGCATCGGCGCGGCCTGCACATCGGCCGTCCGGCGGATCAACGCAAATGTCATATCCCGCCGGTCAACTGGCGACGGGTAACCACAGGGTCACCGTGGTGCCCTTGCCCAACGTGCTGGCGAGATCGAGTGCTCCGCCGGCACGCCGTGCGAAGCCGCGCGCCATCGACAGCCCCAGACCGGTGCCGCGGCCGCGGTCCTTGGTGGTGAAGAACGCTTCGCCGGCGCGTGCCAGGGTGGCAGCATCCATCCCCGAGCCGGTGTCGATCACGGAAATGCGGACATAGCGGCCGGGTAGCACGTCGTTGCGGGCATTCGGCTGCAACACCATCGAGGTCGCCTCGACCATGATCTCGCCGCCATCGTTCATCGCGTCGCGGGCGTTGATCACCAAGTTGATGATCACCGACTCGAACTCGGCATCACCGCCCAGCGCAATCGGCAGGTCGGGCTCGACCGACATACCCAGGCGATGGCGGATGCCCAGCGAGCCGCTCAGCAGCGCCTGCACATTGCGCAGCGCGGCCGCGGCGTCGAACGGCATGTCATGCGCGGTCCGGTCGTCGCGGCGGGTGTAGTCCAGCATCCGCCGGGTCAGCGCGATGCCGCCCTCGCTGGCCTTGATGATCAGGCCGGCACTGCGTGCCTGCGGCGATTCTGGCGCCGTGGTGGCCTCCAGCAACTCACCGTTGAGCACGATGGTTTGCAGCAGATTGTTGAAATCATGCGCGACACCTGCGGCAAGCTGGCCAAGGGCCGCCACTTTTTCGGTCTGACGCAGCCGTGATTCCATTTCGGCGCGCTCGGTCGCCAGACGCTGGCCTTCCTCGGCGATCTCGGTCCGGGCGAGCAATTCGGCCTGTTCGCGCACCGTGCGGGCCTGTGCCCGCGCCGTCAGCACAAGCAGCAGGGTCATCGCAGCGAGCGAGCCGATGACCGGGGAGATCATTTGGCGGAACCAAGCATCCCGCGCCACCGCCGGATCGAGGCGGTGAATGATGTCCATGTCGTATTCTTTGCGTGGGTCGCGCTTGCCGTTCAGCAGCGTGTCGCCGCCAACGCGGCGGACACCGATTAGGTTGAAGTTGCTGAACAGTGTGCCGACCTGCTTGAATACCGATTTGGCGGTGAGCGCGGGATCGGCCAGAGTCGCCTTGAGGTCGGCAGCGGCCTCCAATGCCAGGTCCCCGTTCTCAAGCGTCTCGTCTTCCATCTTCACGCCCACTGGGTAGCGGGCAAGCAGCTTGCCGTCGTCGCGCAGGATGGCAAATCCCGTGTTCTCAGTCTGTGCGATCTGCTTGAAGAAGGCCTCGAACTGGCTCGGCTTGAACGCTGCGGTCACCACGCCGCCATCCGGCTTATCGTCTGGGCCCATGCGGGGGTACGAGGTATGCACCTGCAATTGGGTGATACCCTGGCGCAGCAGCACCTTGTTGATCACCACTGGCGAAACGAACATGCGCAGGGGTTTGGTGGTGCCCTTCGGCCAATATTGGACATAGTCGCGCGCAGAAAGGTCGATCGTTGGGCGCGGGCCGTCTTCACTGGCGACCGCGATGTGGCCGGTCGCGTCAATAACACCCAGCGTAATCACGGTTTCGGCGGCGCCGTCGATCTTCATGGCAAACTGATGCGCGGGCTCACTTTTGCTCATTTCCTCGTAGGACATCGAGGAAACAAAAGCCTGCATGGCGACCATGACGGCTTCCTGCGTCTCCAGCAGGCGCAGCATCTGGCCGCTGACCATGTCGAGCGTTCGCGCCATCTCGCCCTTGGCGGCGCCAACGACATTGTCCCATGTCCAGAGCCCAGCAAGCCCGAGGGCAACGACGGGAACCAGCACGCTAGCGGCCCATAGCCGGCCGAACCCGGGGGCGACAAAGAGCCGAAAACGGCCAAACAGGCCGTCATCAACTGGGCGACGACCGTCTCCGTCGTCTGCTTTGACGTTCAGCCCGTCCGCGGGTGCGGCTGTCGAAAACGCCATTCGCTCGCCCTGTCCCCTCACCTCAAGACCATGCCTGGACACGCCCGGCACCAGCAAGATGCAAACGCACCAATGCCCCGAAAGGCATTGACACCGCTTACGCCACACGCCGTCACGAAAAACACCATCCGTGAAAATAGTATCCAGCTATGCGACACGATGTAAAGATTAGGGACGGCTGTGGCGTTCATCGGTTAAAATTACGGCCCGGCAATTGCTTGCCGGGCCGCATGGCGACGACGCGTCGTCGCGCCATGGAGTTTGGGGCGGCGGCATTGCCGCTGCACCCTGGGGGAAACCCAGCAGAACACCCGGGGGGGGTGGTGCCGCTGCGTGTCGGCATTCTGTTTCGCAGATTTGTGAAGCGGCCGCTTTGATCGAGATCAATGGCCAGCACCTAGCTGGATTGACCGATTGGCGCACCGACTAGTAGCAAAGTGCAGCACAAAGCCGATGAATCTTAGGATCGCACAACGCATTCCCCAGTTGAGGATGTGCTATGAGGTCGCCCCTGAGGCTATGGTGCGGAGTGCCCGCTTGGGCGAGGAGTTTGACGGTCGATGGCTGGAGCGCGCTGATGCTTGAGATGCTTTTGCGCCTGCTGGGCCTGAAGCGCCGCCGCCGGCGACGGGTCTATGTGCAGCCGCCGATGCCGCCGGGCGTCGGACAGGGTACGCGCCGGTCGAGCGGCGGGTCACTGGCGCCTGGGGATCTGCGGCGCGAGGCCGAAATCCAAACCGCGGAAGCGGCGCGGAAGTTCCAGCGTGAGCGCGAGGCCCGGAAGGGCAAGAAGAGCGGGTGGGCTGATGTGCCGGTGATCGGCGCATGGTTCAAGCCGCGGCGGGTACGGGTCGAATCCCCGATCCCGCCACAGAGCAATCGCCCGCAACCCCAGGTCCGTCGTTCCACGGGACCAGAGCCGGGTATGCGGATGGACGCGCCGACGCGCGTGCGCCGCCCGCCACGGACGGTACTCCGTGAACTGAGGGACGGCTTCGCCAAGGGCTGGGCCGGTCCAGCCGGGCAGACCTTCCGCAAGGTCACGCTGATCGTAATGTTGGTGGTCATCCCCGTTTTCGGGGTCCTGGTACCTGGGTATTTCATCGTCGAGGAAATGCGCAATATCGGCATCGAGGTCAGACCGTTCGTGGTGCCGGCGGAGACTGCGAAAACCGGGCGTACCCCCGAAGTTCTTGCCCAGTTGCTGATTGACCAGATCGACGTCGCGCGGCGCGAGACGTTGATCGATCGTGGCGAGCGGTGGCAACCCGATGTGGGCTCACGTCAGCCGTCCTTCGACCTCGCGACCCAAGCGGATACTCTGCACACGATCGCGGTCTGGTTGCGCGGCCTCACTCCGCGCCCGGTGCGGACAGTCACGGCAGCAGTGACTCAACTCGCTGATGGCAAGCTGTCATTGCGTATTTACATGACGGGGATGAACCGTGGGGCGCCTGTCGCAGCGTTGGAGGGGTTCAACACCGAGGATCTCAACCGCGTCGTCGCGGGTGCGGCGCCACTGGTTCTGCGAGCCGCCACGCCGCGGCTCTACGCCTGGTATCTGGCCAATCATGAACAGCGCCCCGAAGCGCTGCAGGCCGGCTTGCATGCTTTGCTCACCGATCCCGCGAACGGCGTGGCCGACACGGCAACGCGCGACACCGCTGAATTCTTAATTGCGCGCAACATGGCCCGCGGTGGACGCCCCGACGAGGCGATGGAACTTGCCGACGAGCTCATCAAGCGCTCGCCGCGCTACGCGCCAGGCCATTTTGCCCGGGCGCTGGCCTTCCTCGCACATGACGACCCTGACGCAGCGCTGCTGGAGGCCGAGGAGGCCCGCAAAATCGATGGTGGCTCCGCTTGGTCATATAAGGTCATGGGGCGGGTGCTGCTGAGCGTGCGCCGCTATGCCGACGCATTGGCGGAAATCCGCGTTGCCCGCCGGCTGGACCCGAATGATGGGGCGGCGATCGTGCTGGAGGCGGAGACTCTCATGTCGATGCGCCGGGTTGAGGAAGCGTCTACCACTGTGCGAACCGGGCTGGAGCGTGCGCCTGGCCAACCCGGCATCCTCGAAGCGGCATCGGCGGTCATGTTGGCGCGCGGGCGTCCTGACGTCGCGATCGGTCTGATTAACGACGAATTGCGCCAGCGGCCTGAGAGGGTTAGCGCGCTGATCATGAAGGCACGGTTGCTGAGCGCGATCGGCCGGGGTGAAGAAGCTCTTGCGGCCGCCGATACCAGCCTGCGGCTGCAGCCGTCGAACGGCATGGCGCAGGCCGCCCGCGGCTATGCCCTGGTGGCGGCCTCGCGCCCAACGGAAGCCCTAACGCTTTTCGAACGGCTGATCGATTCAGCGCCGGAGAACCCTATGGTTCGGCAAGGCCGCGCATTGGCGCTGGCGCAGTTGGGGCGCAGGGACGAGGCGATCGCCGAATTCCGCCGCGTGCTCGAACTGCAGCCTGACTTCGCGGCGGCCCGCCGTGAGATGGACAAATTGCGGAACACTGACGCAACGGCCCTGCCCGCGGTTCCAACCGCCAAGCCCATTGCGCCGGTCAAGAAAACGACAAGCGAGACATTCATCACCACGCCTGTCGATGTGGGCCCTGCCCCGACGCCGCCTGTGCCCCAGGCGCAACGCAGCCAGACCCCGGCTCCGCCAGGAACGTTCGACGCTCAGCGCCAGGGCGCGCCGATGGGTGCTTTTCGTCGACCGGACTCCGAAGATCCTTAGAGCATCATCCGACCTGCGGGATCACCCGCTGGGTAAAGATGCTCGCCAAAACAGAGAGTTAGAGTGATGGCCGATCGTCTATCGGATCGGCGATAGCGCTAAACCGCGCCGCCCGCTTCAACCAGCCTGACCAGCGCGTCGAATTCCGCGATGGAGAGGGTTTCTCCGCGCCGGGTCGGTAAGATGCCCGCCCGGATCAACAGTTCCTCGCCACCGAGCGCACGCAGGCTGCTGCGCAGCATCTTGCGCCGTTGGCCAAAGGCAAGCGCAGTCACCCGTTCCATCGTTGTGAACAAGGCTGAGGACGGCTGTTCCGCACGCGGGGTCAACGACACCACCACCGACCAGACCTTCGGCGGCGGCGTGAAGGCCTCCGGCGGCAGGCGCAGCGCGATGCTGGCCTGACAGCACCATTGGGCGAGTACCGACAATCTGCCGTAGGCGGGCGTGCCGGGCGCCGCGCAGATGCGATCGCCAACCTCTTGCTGGAACATCAGGGTCATGCGTTCCCAGGCTCCAGCCTGGCGCAGCCAGGCGACGAGCAATGGGCTGGCGACGTTGTAGGGCAGGTTGGCGATGATCTGCCGCGGCGGCGGCAGAAGCTCGGTGAGGTCGACCTTGAGCGCGTCGGCCTCGACAACGCTCAGCCGGCCCTGGCTCTCCTGACCCAACTCACTGACCGCCATGACGGCGCGGGGGTCGATCTCGACGGCGGTGACGTGCATCGCGGGCGAAGCCAGAATCGCGCGGGTGAGACCTCCTGGTCCGGGGCCCACTTCGGCAACATTCCGTCCTTCAAGCGTCCCCGCCGCGCGTACAATCTTGGCGGTGATATTGCCGTCCAGCAGGAAGTGCTGGCCCAGCGATTTGCGCGCATCCAGCCCGTGCCGCGCGATGACATCGCGCAGCGGCGGTACCATGGCCTATGACCGCATGTTGATGATCGCGCGCCGCTGCAGATCGGCCATCAGGCGGCGCGAGGCAAGCTCGATGCGATCATTGAGCAGCTGCTCGGCGACGTCCCGTTTATTTGGGATGCCAAGATTCCGTTCGCCGCGTTCGCAGACCATGATCACCGCCACGCCGTCCTGTGCGATCACCGGCTGCGTTGCCTTTTCCAGCGGCGCAGTCGCGATCAATTGGCGCAATGCCGGGTTGGCGAGACTGTCGATGCGGATTTCGCCGGGGTCGACGGCCCGTCCGGCATTGGTGGCGGCCGCCGCGGCGTCCATCGCCGCGCATCCCTTGGCGTTGTTTGACAGCGTGCGCGCCTGCTCCACCATCTGGCGCTGCTGTGCGTTCGGATTGTTCGGGTCCAGCTTCTCGGTGAACGGGAAGAACACCTGACGCACCTTGGCGGTCAGTGCCATTTCCTTGCCGATCACCCGGCGTGCCCGCAGGGTGACGATTGCGATCCCGCCCGGGACCCGAAGCGGATTACTGACCGCGCCGATCGGCATCTGTGAGACAACACGCAGTTCCTCGGGGTCGAGCTGGTTTGACTGCACCCAGCCAATGTCGCCGCCCTGCATCGCGTTCTGGCTCTGGCTGAACTGGATGGCCACCAGCGGGAACGGCGCGCCGGCGCGTAGCTGGGTGATGATGGTCTCTGCCGCGCTCTGCGCATCGTTTGACTGCGCGCGCGTCAACGCCGGCAGGAAGATTTCACCGACCCGGAACTCGGCCTGCCCAGTCTGAGCCAGCAGCAGCCTGGACTGTTCCTCGACATCAGCATCGCTGATTTCGCCCTGCGCGCCCAGCGCCTCATGCACCACGCGCGACCAGCCCAGCTGAATGCGAATCTGGTCGATCATCGTGCGGATATCGACGCCGTCAGCTGCCATCTTATGCCGCATGCCACCCGGCGGCAGGCCGCTGCGCTGTTCCAACTCGCCGAAGGCGCTGGCGATATCCTTGTCGGAGACGACCACCTGGCGACGCTGGATCTCCTGCAATCTCAGCCGCTCATCGACGAGTTGGCGGATCACCTGCGGGGTCAGGCGCATCATCGCATCAGGCTGGTTGCCGAGGCCTGCGGCAACACCGAGCAAACGCCGGCGTGCGTTGACATCGCCGACGCTGATGACGTCGCCGTTCACCACGGCGACGATGCGCGAGGTGTCATCGGCGGCCTTTGCGGCGGTGCCAGTCGGTGCCGGCTGTGCAGAGACGCCGGCCGCGAGGGCGGACATCAGGGTGATCGAAGCGGCGAACAGGAGGCGACGGGGCATGGGGGCGTGGTAACTCCGCAGGTCCGCCCTTAAAGGGCGTGGAAGCCGAACTCTCCCACGGTTTTCAGCGTGATCTGGAACAGGATCATGCTCGTGCCGTGGTCGTTGTTGATCGAGGTATAGCGCCGATAGAGGCTGGCGTCGAAGACGAAGCATTCGTCCTCATAGCTGAAACCGGCACTCAGGCTAGTCATTTTGTTGAGCGCCATGTCGCGGCGCGCCGCGGCATGCAGCTTCCAGGCACCAAAGCCCGAGGTAAAGCCAAGTGTCAGCTCATTGCGCGGCCGGTTGATCTTGGGGACGGTCGGAGCCGTATCGTAATAGTTGTAGAGATTGGTTGCCGAATAGATGTAGCCGCCGGTGACCCGCAGCAGCGTGTCGCCCACACCCGTCAGCGCGTCGATATAGGTCAACCGCCCGCTGGTATGGTCGAAGCGCTGCCGGGTGGTGACGTCCAGTCCCGGCATCGGTGCGACGGTCAGATGGCTCACGATATCGCTCGCCGTCTTCTCCAGCCCGGTCCCGGCGGCGAAACTGGTGTCGCGCTGCATCCGGAACGCCTGGCCGATCTGCGCGTCCAGCACAGTGCCGTTGCGCAGATACCACGCACCATGCAGGGCGACATTGGCGCGCATGCCGCCTTCCAGCCGGTCGATCCCGGTATGGCGGTTCAGGCTGAACAGGTTCGCATCGGTGAAGTCGGTATCGAGGCTGTCCTCGTTGGGGATCAGCGCGGTCACATAATTCGTCGAGCGCGGCGCCGCGATCACCTGCACGATCGGCTCCAGCACCTGCGTGCTGCCCGACGCCGAGCCACGCACCAGCGGCCAGCGCAATTCGACCGCCACCGTCGTCATCGCCTGCGCCGAGCGAGCATCGCCCGACGCGCCATAATTCGGCTGATAATTGAACTTGTTGGCGTCATAGGCGGCACTGTCGAGCCGGGCGGACAGCTTCCACACATCGCCAACCGGGCCGATCGCCGGACGATCCCACTGCGTGCTGAAATGCAGCCGCCGCGTCAGCGCGCCCTCGTCGCGAACGACGTTGAATGCATCCATGTCGACCGTGGTGCGCCCGCCCAGCCCATCCTGCGGTCCGATCAGGCTGTATTCTGCCCGCGGCAGCACCGAAGGCAGCTTGCGCGCAATGATCGAGTTGGTCAGCCCCTGATACTGCCGCGCATCCACCCGCGCATAGGACCCTTGGCCGAACCCCTCCATATAGAGCTGACTGGTCAGCACGTCCGCCCAGCCCTGCACGCGGAAATCGCGCATATAGGTGCTCGACGAAGCGCGATTGATATCGAACCCCCAGCGCCAGGTCTCATCGATGGCGAACTGGCCCTTGGCAAACAGATGCCCGCCCAACTCGCCCTTCTCGTTGGCAAGCGAACTGTTGATGGTCAGCGTGCCATCGTTGAAGCGCCGGCGGTCCTGCATCTCGACCGCCGGCCCGTTCTTCGAGGCGAGTATCGGCGTGATCGTCGCGTCGGATTGCCCATCGAGCACCCAGTAGTAAGGCACCCCGGCAAACAGCCCAAGCCGCTTGCTGTAGCCAATATTCGGCGGAAGGATCCCGCTCGCGCGCTTCTCCGACGGATCGGGATGTGTCAGATACGGCAGCCACAACACCGGCAGACCGAACATCTCGATCACCGCGTCGTGGTACTCGATCTTCTTGTTTTCCTTGTCCTGCACCGCCTCGCGGGCGCGGATCTGCCACAGCGGCGCCCGGCTCGGATCGTCAGCGCACAGATCGCAGGTCGAATACACCGCCCGGCTCAGTTCGTTGATCGCCCCCGAGGTCCGCCGCCCGCCATTGGCCACCAGCCTTCCGCCCTCGGCCATCAGCGTGCCTAGCCCGGCCAGCACGCCCTCCTTCATCCCGCCCGACAGCTCGGCGTAGTCCGAAAACATCGTCTGCCCGTCCGGCTCCAGCAGCACCACATGCCCGCTCGCCGCGGTGACGTTGGTATTCCGGTCATGCGTCACCCGGTCGGCCAGCAACACCCGGTCGTTCTGCCAGAACTCGACATGCCCGGTCAGGGTGACGACACCCTGATCCCGATCATATTCAACCTGATCGGCCTGATAATACGCCGGCTTGTCCTGCTCGATCGGGCTCGACGCCCCGCGCGGCCCTTTCGGCGGCACCCCCGGCGTCACCGGCGGCGGCGCCTGGGCCAGCGCCAGCGCCAACCCCGCGCTGGCCAGCGCACCCACTGCCAACCCGCCGACCGCCAGGCCGCGCAACAGCCCAGAATAAAGCCGCCTGCGCGCCATCAGCCATCCTCCAGATGCAGCAACAGGGCCAGCGACAGCAACAGGCCGGACCCCGCCGGCGCCCACGCCGCCAGCACCGGCGGCAACGCGCCGGACTGGCCGAACTCCTCGGCGATCTTGGAGACGACGAACAGCGCGAACCCCGCCAGCACGCCGCTGCCGATCATCTGCGCCACCCCGCCCCGCCGCGACGGCCGCATCGAGAAGCACGCCGCCAACAGCACCATCGTCCCCGCCAGCAGCGGCAGCGCCAGCAACGACTGGAAATGCAGCCTATGTCGCACCGCGGTAAACCCGGAATGCTCCAGCAACGAGATAAACCCAGGCAGCGACCAGAACGACAGCGTATCCGGCGGCGCAAAACTGTCCTGCACCCGGTTCACCGTCATGCTCGTCGGCAAGCTGCGGGTCGAAGCCGCATCCGGCAGCCGGTCCGGCAGGATCGCCCGCGCCTGCTCCAGCCGCCACGCCCCCGGCTCCAGCGTCGTCCGCCCGGCTTCGATGCGCTCCAGCAAATGGTCCTGCCCGTCCAGCCTGAACACCGAGGTGCTGCCCGCCGTGAGCTGCGAATCCTTCACCGACACGCCCGAGGCATGCAGGATCGCCACCCCCTTCGGATCAAGCCCGGTGTCGGACTGCCGCAGCCAGAGCTGCCCGCCATTCAGCGCCAGCGGCCCGCCGCCGGCCTTCAGATACGCCGAATCCAGCCGCTCCGCCTCCGCGCGCATCGCTGCCGAGACCGGGCTGAGCACCGTCGTCGCAAACGCCCCCAGCGCCATCGCGCACAACACCGGCGCCGCAAGAAACTGCCAGACCGAAATCCCCGACGCCCGCGCCACGATCAGCTCGGAAGACCGCGTCAGCCGCCAGAACGCCATGATCCCGCCCAGCAGTACCGCAAACGGTAGGATCTGCATCGCCAGCCACGGCAACCGCATCAGCGCGATGCTGGCAATCACCGGAAACCCGACATCCGGCCGGCTCGCCGCCCGCCGCAGCAGCTCGATGAAGTCGAACAACCCCGACAGCCCGGTCAACGCCGAAAGCATCGCCATCATGTGCAGACTGAACACACGCGCCACGTAGAGCGACAGGGTCGCGGCGAGGGTCATGCGGGGCGTCGGCGATGCAACATGGGTTTTCCTGACGTGATGGCCTAGCTTACAGGCGCGGAACGGACGCCACCACCCCTCCGTGTCGGACGGTAATGCAGCGATGCCGGCCATCGCGCGTATTTTCAGTCAGACACAGGGCAATACCTTTCCCGGGTTCATCAACCCGGCCGGGTCGATCGCGTCCTTGATCGCCCGCATCAGCCCCAGCTCCGCCCCGCCGCGCCAGTCCGGCATCATGTAGGGCTTCAGCTTGCCGATGCCGTGCTCGGCCGAAAAACTGCCATCCAGGTCGCGCACCACCGCGCACACCGTATCCATGATCTCATGGTCGCGCGCCAGGAACGCCGCGGCGTCCATATCCACCGGCTGCTCCAGATTGAAGTGGATATTGCCATCCCCCATGTGCCCGAACGGCACCACCCTGATCCCCGGCATCAACGCCCGGCACGCTTCCGAGGCCCGCGCAATCAGCTCCGGCACCTTCGACACCGGCACCGAGACGTCGTTCTTCACGCTCGCCCCCTCGCGCTTCTGCCCCTCCGAATGCTCCTCGCGCAGCCGCCAGATCGCCGCCCGCTGCGCCCCGCTTTCGGCGATCACCGCATTGCTGACCTCGCCGGCCTCCAGCGCCGCCTCCAGCACCGCCTCCATCGCCCCGCGCAGCCCGGCCTGCGGCCGCGGCGTCGCCAACTCCACCAGAACGTAATGCGCTGCCCGCTCTGACAGCGGCAGCACCGCGCCCTCTATATGCCGCAGCACGAAATCCATCCCGGTGCCGGCCATGTATTCGAACGCCTGCACCGCCGCCGGGTCATTGGTGTAAAAACGATGGAAAAGCGCCAGCGCCGCCTCGGGGCTCGCCACCGCGCACAGCGCCACCTCCACCTCCCGCGGCCGCGGCACCAGCTTCAGCACGGCGGCGGTAATAATGCCCAGCGTCCCCTCGCTGCCGACGAACAACTGGCGCAGGCAATAGCCGGTGTTGTCCTTGCGCAGCCGCCGCAGCCCGTTCCACACCTGCCCGTCCGGCAGCACCACCTCCAGGCCCAGCACCATGTCGCGCGCATTGCCGTAACGTACGGTGTTGTTGCCCCCGGCATTGGTCGCCAGTATCCCGCCGACCTGCGCCGAGCCCTCCGAGCCGATCGACAGCGGCAGCAGACACCCAATCGCCTCGGCCGCATCCTGCGCCGCCTTCAACGTGGCGCCGGCCTCGATGGTCAGCGTCTGGTCCACCGCATCCGCCGCCCGCACCCGGTTCATCCGCGCCAGCGTCAGCACCACCTGGCTGCCGTCCTCGTCCGGCACGGCGCCGCCCACCATCGAGGTGTTGCCCCCCTGCGGCACCACGCCGACCCCCGCCGCCGCACAGGCCGCCATCGCGCTGGCCAGTTCCGCGGTATTGGCCGGCCGCAGCACCGCCGGAGTGCGGCCGCTGTACAGCCGGCGCCAATCCGCCACGAACGGCGCGGTATCGGCAGGCTCGGTCAGCATTCCGGCCGGGCCGAGAATCTCCTGCAGGCGTCGCAGCAGGGCGGGCAGATCAGCCATGGCTTGGTCCTGAAGCTGAGACATACGGAATATTCCTGATGTCATGGAATTTTACAGATCGACGAAGGCGCCGGCGCAAGTCATTGAATTCATGCGCTGGCACGACTCTTGTATACATTGAAATCGTCGGTTTATTGACCAGGAGACCCGCCGTATGTTTGCGCGTCTTGCCTTCGTTCCGCTTGCCGTCCTCGGCCTCAGCCTGCCGTGCCAGGCAAGCGTGATCAAGCAGCCCCCCGCGCGGTCCACCACCGCGGCGGTCAGCGAAGCGCCGGCTCCGGAAATCGCCGATCTCTTCGTGCTGCCCGAATTCAGCATGACGTTCGCCGAACCGGCCCCCCGCCTGACCGCCATCGATCGCGTGCTCACCCTGCCGAACATCGCCCTGCTGGCCACCGGCCTCACCTGGATTGCCCTGGCCCGCCGGCGTCTGGCCGACACATCCGCCCCAGCCCGGCGCTAGCGTCCCGCCGCTCATCCGCGCGGCGCCGCCGCACGTTGCAGCCGGTCATTGATCGCCAGCCCCAGCCCCTGCATCGGCACCGTCATCGCCGCGATCCCGCGCAGGCCGCGTTCGCGTCCGGCCTGGTCCAGCGCCCGAAGCCCATCGAACAGCCGTGCCGCGGCTTCGCTCACATCCCCCGCCGCACTCAACTGATAGCTCGCCCCCGCGCCCTGCAGCGGCGGCCCGAACGCCAGCAGCGCCTCATCGGCGCCGACCGAGACCGCATCCAGCCGTACCGGCAGCCCCGGCGCGTAATGCGACGCCAGCAGCCCCGGCGACCGCAAGCCCGCACCGTCCGGCGTCATGCCGATGCCCACCGGCCCGATCACCGCCTCGATCGCCTCCCGCGTCGCCCCGCCCGGCCGCAGCAGCACCGGATGCGCCCCGGCAAGGTCGATCACCGTCGATTCCACGCCCACCCCGCACGCCCCGCTATCCAGCACCGCGGCAATCCGCCCGTCGAGTTCCGCCAGCACATGCGCTGATGTGGTCGGGCTGACCTGGCCCGAGCGATTGGCCGACGGCGCCGCAACCGGGCGACCCACCGTGGTCAGCAGCGCCCGCGCGCTCGCGGTCGCCGGCACCCGCACCGCCAGCGTATCCAGCCCCGCCCCCGCCAGCAGCGCCACCCGGCAACCGGCCCGGCGCGGCAGCACCATGGTCAGCGGCCCCGGCCAGAACGCCGCCGCCAACTCCCGCGCCAGCGCAGTTTCCTGCACATCCGCAAACGCCGCCCCGGCGTCCGGGTAATGCGCGATCAATGGGTTGAAATGCGGGCGCCCTTTGGCGGTGAACACCGCAGCCACCGCTGTCGCATCGGTCGCGTCCGCCCCCAGTCCATAAACCGTCTCGGTGCCGAATGCGACCAGCCCGCCCGCCCGCAACAATGCGGCAGCCCGCGCGATCCCCGCCGCGTCAGCCGTCAGCCGTTCCGTCATTCCCGCCCGGAACACAGGAAGTCGCCATTGAGCCGGCCCGGCTTGCCATAGGCCAACCGCATCCCGGTCGCCATGTCGGTCACCACGCCGCCCGCCGCCTCGACAATCGCCTGCGCCGCCGCGGTGTCCCACTCCATCGTCGGCCCGAAACGCGGATACAGATCCGCCTCGCCCTCGGCCACCCGGCAGAATTTCAACGCCGATCCCATGTTGATCACCTGGGCAATCGGCCGCCCGGCCAGAAACGGCCCCAGCCTGGCATCGTCGGCATGATGGCGCGACGCGACCACCACCAGCCCCTCGGCCGGCACCGCCCGCGCACGGATCGCGCGCGTCCCGCCGGCATCGCGCCGCACCGCGCCACTGCCGATCAGCCCGCCCCACACCAGCCCGGTCACCGGCGCGCAGATCGCGCCCAGCACCGGCTTGCCGTGACGCACCAGGCCGATGCAAACGCAGAAATCGTCCAACCCCTTGCTGAACTCCCGCGTGCCATCCAGCGGATCGACCAGCCAGCACGCCGGCGCATCCACTTGCGTCAGCCCCGCCGCCACCTCTTCCTCGGCAATCACCGGAATATCCGGTGTCGCCGCCCGCAACGGCCCGACAATGGCCGCCTCGGACTCATGATCCGCCGCCGTCACCGGGCTCAGATCGTCTTTCGAATGGGTGATAAAGCCGCGGGAACGCACCTGCATGATCACGCCGGCGGCGCGGGCGGCAAGGTCCATGGCGAGGTCGAGGAGTTCTGTGTCGGTCATCCGATCCTCATAGAACGGCCTCCCGGTCTGGCAAAGTGCCGGCTGGGTGCCTACAGTCAATCCTCAGACAATTTCCCGCCAGGAGTGCCGCTATGCTCGACATTGCTTTCGCCAAGTCCGCCTTGCCGAAGTCCGGCGCGCTGGCGCTGCTGCTGGCCGAGGGCGACGGTGCCGAGGGCGCGACCGGCACTCTGCTCGCCGCCGCCGACGCCGCCACCACAGGCGCGGTCAGCCGCGCCCTCGCCGCCGCCGAGTTCACCGGCAAGCGCGGCCAGAGCGTTACCGTGCTCGCCCCCGGCGCAGAGCTCACCCGCGTGGTCGCCATCGGCCTCGGCAAGCTTGACAGCCTGACCCCGAAACTCGCCGAGGATGCCGGCGGTCAGGCCCAGGCCCTGCTCGCCCGCGAGCCCGCTGCCGCTGTCTCCGCCGCCGGGCTAACCGGCGCCCAGGCCGCCGCCATCGCCCTCGGCGCTGTGCTGCGCTCCTACCGCTTCGACCTCTACCGCACCACCGAGAAGGCCGACGACAAGCCCAAGCTCGCCAAGCTGACGGTGCTCACCGCCGAGGCCGCCAAGGCGAAAGATGCCTGGGCCGGTGGCAAAGGCGTCGCCAACGGCGTGTTCCTCGCCCGCGACCTCGTCAGCGAACCGCCGAATGTGCTCACCCCGGCGGCGATGGCCGAGCGTTGCAAGAAGCTCGAAGACCTCGGCGTCAAGGTCGAGATCTTTGGCCCGAAGGAAATGACCAAGCTTGGCTTCGGCGCCCTGATGGGCGTCGCCATGGGCAGCGCCCAGGAGCCGCGCATGGTGGTGATGCACTGGAACGGCGCCCCGGCCGGGAAGAAATCCACCAAGCCCGCGCCGATCGCCTTCATCGGCAAGGGCGTCACCTTCGATACCGGCGGCATCTCGATCAAGCCGGCCGGCGGCATGGAAGACATGAAGTGGGACATGGCCGGCGCCGGCGCGGTGATCGGCCTGATGGCAGCGCTTGCCGGCCGCAAAGCCAAGGTTGACGCCATCGGCCTGGTCGGCCTGGTGGAAAACATGCCCTCCGGCACCGCCCAGCGCCCGGGCGACGTGGTGAAATCCTACTCCGGCCAGACCATCGAGGTGATCAACACCGACGCCGAAGGCCGCCTCGTGCTCGCCGATGTGCTCTGGTACTGCCAGCAGAAGTACAACCCGCGCTGCATGATCGACCTCGCCACCCTCACCGGCGCCATCATCATCAGCCTCGGCCACGAATACGCCGGCTTCTTCGCCAACGACGACACGCTGGCCAACCAGCTTGCCGCCGCCGGCACCGCCTCGGGCGAATTGCTGTGGCGCATGCCGCTGGGCGACGCCTACGACAAGCAGATCCGCAGCGACATCGCCGACATGAAAAACGTCGGCGGCCGCCCGGGCGGCGCGATCACCGCGGCGCAGTTCATCCAGCGCTTCGTCAACGGCAAGGTCTGGGCGCATCTCGACATCGCCGGCACCGCCTGGAGCAGCAAAGACGCTCCGACCGTGCCGAAAGGCGCGACCGCCTATGGCGTGCGGCTGCTCGATCGTCTGGTGGCTGACAACTACGAGGCCTGACGGTCGATGACCTATCCAAGCCGGGACGGCGAAGGCGGGGGAAGGCAAGCACTCCTTTTTTTGCAAAAAAAGGAGCAAAAAAACCTTTCCCCCCTCTGCCCCCGGCGTTCGACCCAGAGCGTCATTGCGAGCCCTTGCGAAGCAATCCACGCTTTTTACTTAGCGCACCTCGAACACTTGGCGGAGAGTGAAAAGTTTTTTTGGTTCTTTTTGTTCACAAAAAGAACACCCTTCCTTCCTTCCGATAACCACCCCCGATGATCCGCATCCAGATCGGCGCCACCGCGCCCGAAGCCTTGGCCCGCATTATCCCCGTCGCCGAGGGCGAAGCCCCGCCTGACTCGGCCCGCAAAGCCGTCGCGATCAGCGGCTTCGCCGGCAAACTCGGCGAAACCTGCGAGGTCTTCGCGCCCGATGAGCGCCTGCTGCTCACCGGCGCCGGCAACCGGCAGGACATGCGCGCCGCCGGCGCCGCCGGGGTGGCCGCCCTGCTGCGCCTGCCGCGCGTTGCCCTTGATGCCCGCGGCCTCAGCGCCGAGGACGCCGCCCGCTTTGCCGCCGGTGCCGCCATGCGCGCCTGGCGCTTCGATGCCTATGTCACCCGCCCCGAGGATGACGCTCCCCGTCTGACCGCGATCGACGTGCTGTCCTCCTCTCCCGATGCCGCCCGCCTCGCCTGGCGCGCCCGCAGCGCCGGGGTTGCCGGCGCCACCTTTGCGCGGGACCTGATCGCCGAGCCCGGCAACATTCTCACCCCCGCCACCTTCGCCGCCCGGCTGCAAACCTTGACGCAGCATGGCATCGGCGTCGCCGTACTCGATCAGGCCGAACTGACGCGACAGGGTCTCGGCGCGCTGCTGGCCGTCGGCCAGGGCTCGGCGCATCCGCCCTGCCTCGTCGTGCTGCGCTGGAAAGGCACGCTGAAAGCAGCACCGGTCGCCTTCGTCGGCAAAGGCATCACCTTCGATACCGGCGGCATCTCGATCAAAGGCGCCGTGGGCATGGAGGCTATGACCGGCGACATGGGCGGTGCCGCCGCCTGCGCCGGCGCCATGCTGGCCCTGGCGCTGCGCCGCTCGCCCTGTCCCGCCGTGGCCGTGCTGGCGTTGGCGGAAAACGCCTTCGGCGCCTCCAGCTACCGGCCGTCTGACGTGATCCGCACCTATTCCGGCCGCACCGTCGAGGTGATCGACACCGACGCCGAAGGCCGCATGGTGCTGGCCGATGCCCTGGCCTGGACCGCGCGGCAGCAGAAGCCGCGCGCCATGATCGACCTCGCCACCCTGACCGGCGCGATCATCACTACGCTCGGCAACCACACCGCCGGCCTGTTCAGCAATGACGACGCCCTGGCCGAAGCGATGCGCAAAGCGGGTCTGGCCACCGGCGAGCCGGTCTGGCACCTGCCGATCAGCCAGAGCCTGCGCGACGAACTGAACTCCGAGATCGCCGACCTCAAGCAGTGCCTGTCCGGCTCCGGCAATCCCGACGCCATCCACGCCGCCGCCTTCCTGCGCGAATTCGCGGGCGAGGTGCCCTGGCTGCACCTGGATATCGCCGGCGTGGCGCGGAAAACCGAAGCCGACCCCTTCCACGCCGCTGGCCCGACCGGCTTCGGCGTCCGCCTGCTCGATCGTCTGGTGGCGGATCGGTTCGAGACGGTCTGATGGCCGAGATCGGCTTTTACCATATGACGCGCAGCAGCGCCGAACAGGCCCTGCCCCCCTTGCTCGGCCGCACCCTCGCCGCCGGCCAGCGCGCTCTGGTGCTCTGCGCCGACGCCGAACGCGTCGCCGCCATCGACACCACGCTCTGGACCAGCGCGGACTGGCTTCCCCACGGCACCGCCGAAACCGGCTCCCCCGAATTGCAACCCATCTGGATCGCCACCGACGCCGCCAACCCCAACGCCGCGGCCTTCCTCTTCCTGCTCGACGGCACCACCACCGACCTCACGCCCTTCACCCGCGTGTTCGACCTGTTCGACGGCAACAACCCCGACAGCGTCCAATCCGCCCGCAACCGCTGGCGCGCCGCCAAGGCCGAGGGCCACACGCTCACCTACTGGCAGCAGACTGAGCGCGGGTGGGAGAAGAAAGCCTAAGGCAAGCAGTCCCTTTTTTGTAAAAAAGGGACCCAAAAAACTTCATTA
>CAIRTN010000176.1 GCA_903881515.1 uncultured Rhodospirillales bacterium
GACCCCCCTAGCGGGCAGCAAGATCGCCAGCTTCACCATCGACGACGGCGGCACGGGCTATTTCGCCGCACCCTACGTGTTCATCAAGAACAGCCTGCTGGACTACAGCGGCGTGGCGCAGCCGTCGGCGACCTCGGGCATTCTGCTGTACCCCGGCGGGTCGCTGTGCATCAACGACGTGACCAACCCGACCGACGCACTCGCGGTCTTCGGTGCGACGACCGGGCAAGCCTACACCGCCAAGTGGAGGTGGTAAGCCGTGGAAATCAATAATCCGGCCGGCGGCGGCGGTAATCCCGGCTCGTTCTCAGCGCTCACCGTGACCGGCGCAATCACGGCGGGTACGATTTTGCACTCTTGGGACGTGCGCCGCGCGGGCATCCGCCCCAAGCTGCACCTGACCAAACTGAGCGCAGCGGCGGCGCCCAAGGTCTGCATCATCGGCAACAGCACCGGCACGGACGGCGCGCAGAACCCGGCAGCGGTGCGCGACTACCTGTGGGGCTACATCATCCGACGCATGAAGGAGGACAACCCGAGCAAGGCATCGGGCTTCGCCTTCACGAACTACGCCATCGGTGGCACCACCTTCGGCAATCTGCAGTTGACCGGAACGCAGCTTA
Organism: uncultured Rhodospirillales bacterium; assembly: GCA_903881515.1. GTDB lineage: Bacteria > Pseudomonadota > Alphaproteobacteria > Acetobacterales > Acetobacteraceae > CAIRTN01. Next base: position 624 of record CAIRTN010000176.1, read on the forward strand.
TCGGCCTCGGCATCACACTGCCGTCATGGTTCGTGACTGTTGGCAACACTTGGCTGTCCTACGTGACCGCGTTGCAGCCTGATGTGCTCATTTTCGATTTCGGCATCAACGACAGCTATACGCTGACGAACGGCACCATCCGCACGACGCTGAACACGATCAACGGTTACACCAAGGTTCCCGATCTGATCTTCTGCACCTCGAAGGGTGCAAATCCCGCGGCGGGCGCCCCTTACTCGAACGCCAATTATCAGGCCGGATACCTATCGGCGGCCGGCGTGCTGCGCGCCGCGGCGTCGTGCGGCAGCTTCGACAGCTCGCTCGTCAACATTCCGCCGATCGGCATGATCGACATCGGACGGGCGTTCCAGCAGCAGGTCAACGGTGTTGACCCCGTCGAACAGCCCTACACGCAAACGATCGTCACGCCGGTCACGGGCATCACCACGTTCCCGTACACCTTCCCGCAGTGCGACGGCGACTTTGATATGTCGATCACGTTTACCGGACAGGTCGCAGCGATGCAGACGGCCGGGACGGCGTTCAATCTGGTTGTCGCCTCCGCGGGGTCCGGCATCCCAACAGGCTTCGGCGACAGCAGCAACTTCCTGAACGTCACATGTTCCGGGGCCAATCAGCTCTACGTCGGATACTACCCAGGGGCCGGGTTCCCGGTGATCATCACCAACGGCAACAACCTGGGCGGCTCCAACCTGACGATCCGGGTGACGTGCAAGCAGGACTACCTCTACGTGCAGACGATCGCCAGTTCGACGGCGACGAATTTCGACGGTGTTTACCCACGCGCTGTCGGGCCGATGTGCCCTTATCTCCAGATCAGCAACCCGCCTGCCGGCGGCGCGACGATGACAATTGACTATTTCCGCGCGGGCGCGATGGCGACCACGCAGCCGAGTCTGACCGCCCTGCAGGCTTACGGCGTGCTGAACGGCCCAAACGGTGGCAACGGCATCAACCACGACGGCTCGATCGGCCTGAACGCCATCGACTACGAAGTGCTGGACGGAACGGACTTCTGCGCGCAAGAGGCGTTCGGCACGGCCGAGATCAGCGTGTCCGGCGTGGTTGCGGCGAACACAGGTCTGGTGCTCCCGCCGAATGCCACGATCCTGCAAATCATCATCTACAACACGACTGCCAACGCGATCACGGGCGGTTTGAAATTTGGCACTACCGCGGGCGGCACGGATATCGTCACAGCGCAGGCGGTGGGCGCGAACGCCTTCCTGTCGATCGCCGATGCTTCGATCCTCCTACGGGTCTTCAGCACCACGGCGTCGCAGGTTCTCTACTTCGACGCCGTAGCGGCGTGGAACAGCGCGAACGTGACGGTGCGCGTTTTGTACCAGCGCCTCTAACAGCGGCAGCGCACGAACAAATGTTTACAACCCCCCACATTTTGCGGTATTTCTC
>CAIRTN010000177.1 GCA_903881515.1 uncultured Rhodospirillales bacterium
CGGGCATCGAGCGCTTGAAGCTTTCGCGGGTGGCCATGTAGCCGGCATGCGGGCCGCCGAAGCCCATCGGCACGCCGAAGCGCTGGGCGGAGCCGACGACGACGTCGGCGCCCATTTCGCCGGGCGGGGTGAGCAGGCAGAGGCTCAGCGGGTCGGCGCACACGATGGCGATGCCGCCGCCCGCGTGCACGGCGGCGATCTCGGCGGTGAGGTCGCGGATCTCCCCCGAGGTGCCGGGGTATTGCAGCACGACAGCGAAGGGCTTGAGCGCAGCGATGGCGGCGGCGTCACCGGCGGGGACGTCGGCGAGCGTGATGCCGAGCGGCCAGGCGCGGGTGGCGAGCACGGCGCGGGTCTGCGGGTGCAGGTCGGCGGCGACGGCCAGCGTGTCGGATTTCGACTTCGACAGGCCGTGCGCCATGTGCATGGCTTCGGCCGCGGCGGTGGCTTCGTCGAGCAGGGAGGCGTTGGCGATCTCCATGCCGGTCAACTCGCAGATCATCGTCTGATAGTTGACCAGGGCTTCCAGGCGGCCCTGGGCGATCTCGGCCTGATACGGGGTGTAGGCGGTGTACCAGCCGGGGTTTTCCAGCACATTGCGCAGGATCACCGGGGGGATGACGGTGCCGTGATAGCCGGCGCCGATCAGCGACTTCTTCAGCACGTTGCGCTCGGCCAGGCCGCGCAGTTCGCCGATGGTCGCCGCTTCGTCGATCGCCGGCGGCAGGTCGAGCGCCTGCTGCATGCGGATGACCTGCGGCACGGTCTTTGCCGTCATCTCATCGAGCGAGGCGCAGCCGGTGAGGGCGAGCATGTCGCCGATATCGGCCTCGGACGGGCCGATATGGCGCGCGACGAAGCTGTCGGCCGCTTCCAGGGCCGCGAGTTCAGCCAGGGCGTCCATCTCAGTGGCTTTCGATGAACTTGGCGTAGGCGGCGGTGTCCATCAGCGCGTCGATCGCGGCGGGGTCGGCGGGGATGATCTTGAAGAACCAGGCCGAGCCCTCGGCGTCGGCGTTGACCAGGCCGGGTTCGTCGGCAATCGCGCTGTTGGTCTCGGTGATGCGCCCGGCGATCGGGGCGTAGACGTCGGAGGCCGCCTTGACGCTTTCGACCACGGCGACGGCTTCGCCCTCGGTCACTTCGCGGCCGGGTTCGGGCAGTTCGACGAAGACGACGTCGCCGAGGGCTTCCTGTGCATGCACGGTGATGCCGATCACGGCAACGCCGTCTTCCATGCGAATCCATTCATGGTCTTCGGTGAAACGGACTGCGGACATAGGGGTGATTCCTTCAGCGAACGTAGCGATGGGGGAAAAACGGCATCGGGGTGACGCGGGCGGGCAACGGCTTGCCGCGCACGATCAGGTTCAGTTCGGTGCCATCGGCCGCGAGGTCGCGACGGACATAGCCCATGGCACAGGGGGCGTTCAGGCTGGGCCCGAAGCCGCCAGAGGTGATCTGGCCGACGATGGTGCCGTCAGCGGTGGCGATGTCGGTGTGGCCGCGGGCCGGCGCCCGGCCGTCCGGGCGGATGCCGACGCGCAGGCGGGTGGGGCCGTTATCCTGCATCGCGCGCACGGCGTCGGCGCCGATGAAGTTCCACTCCATGCGGCGGCGCTTGCCGATGGTCCACATCAGCGCGGCTTCGACCGGGTTGGTGGTCTCGTCGATGTCGTTGCCGTAGAGGCAGAGCCCGGCTTCCAGGCGCAGGCTGTCGCGCGCGCCGAGGCCGGCGGGCATCACTTCGGGCTCGGCCAGCAGCTTTTCGGCGAAATCCTCGGCGGCGGCTGAGGGAACCGAGATCTCGTAGCCGTCCTCGCCGGTATAGCCGGAGCGGGAGACCAGGCAGTCGATGCCGGCGAGCTTGACCGCGGCGAAGCCCATGAACGGCATCGCGGCGACCTCGGCGGCGAAGCGGGACAGCACGGCGACGGCGGCCGGGCCTTGCAGGGCGAGCAGGGCGCGGTCCTCGTGGCGTTGCAGGGTCACGCCGGCGGGCAGGTGGGCTGCGATATGCGGCAGGTCGATGTCCTTGCGGCTGGCGTTGACCACCAGAAACAGGCGCTCGCTGCCGGCATTGGCGACCATCAGATCGTCCAGGATGGTGCCCTGCGGCGTCATCAGCAGGGTGTAGCGCTGCCGGCCGGGCTTCAGCGCCAGCATGTCGCCGGGCACCAGGGCCTCCAGCGCGGCGGCGGCGCCGGCGCCGTACAGGCTGGCCTGGCCCATATGCGAGACGTCGAAAAGCGAGGCCTGGGCGCGGCAATGCAGATGCTCGGTCATGATGCCGGCGGGGTACTGCACCGGCATGTCATAGCCGGCGAAGGGGACCATGCGGCCGCCGAGGCGGCGATGCAGCGCATCGAGTGGGGTGGTCTTCAGGGGTGCTTCAGACACATCGGGTCTCCAGACACAGGGTCGCCGCACGGCCATTGCCGCAACGGAGCGACCCCCCTCTGTCTGCGATACCTGAGAGATTCACCCAGCCGACCCGGCTGCGCTTACTCCGTCGGTGCGGCCGTAAACATTGGCCGGCTTTCCAGAGGCTCTTTGTCCCCTCGCGGTCCTGGTTGCCTGAGCGTTTCCGGGGGCCGGTTGCGCCTTCGGCGGCGGGGCATGACCCGCTCTCTCCCGCGTGGGATGGTCCGAACGGGCGGCACTAAGCCTGAAGCGGGCGCGGCATTCAACCCCGATTCGCGCCCGCCTGGGAGACGGCTAGCGCGCGCCGGCCATCTTGCGGTTGTAGGCCAGCTCCTGCGGGGTCAGTGCGAAGCCGACATAGATGCGGTAATCCGCGGCTTTCACCGTGTCGGAGACCGGGAAGCTGAGGGTCAGCTTCTCCGAGGTTGCGTTCATCCGGTCCACATTCGGCGGGAACGTGCCACCCAAAACGAAGTTCTGTTTATCGATCAATTTACCGGCAGCATCGGTCACCGCGACGAAATACGGCACCGAGGCCGTGCGGTCGGTGCGCGCGGGGCCGCGGGCGATGGCGACGACGACCTGCAGGTCGGCGTCCACCGTGCTGCGCTTGGTTTGGCTGCACGCGGCGGGCACCGCGCTCAGCCGGGCGGTGAGGTCGAGGTCGGAAATATCCTCGCCCCGGCCGTTGAAGCGCGTCAGGTCCGCCGCGTCCTTGACCAGCGCGAGCTGGGGGCAGATCGGGGCGAAAACGTCATTCGGCGTGCAACCCGGCAACGCGGTCAGCGCCAGCGCACAGGTTGCAAGGGCCGTGGAAATTCGTGCGAACCGCATCCGCAACTCCCGCTTTGCCCGGCAACCGGGCGCATTGTTCAGCTTGTCATGGGCGGCATAATGAAGATACAGGCGTCACACAACCTCGCCGCCGCCATTGCTGAACGCCAACGCATCCCATATGCCCGGAACCATGAACAGCATCGCACCCACCCTGCCGCCGCTCCGTATTCTGCTCGCCGGTCCGCGCGGCTTCTGCGCGGGCGTCGATCGCGCCATCCGCATCGTCGAGGAGGCTCTGCGCCGCCACGGCGCGCCGGTCTATGTCCGCCACGAAATCGTGCATAACCGCACGGTGGTAGAGACATTGGAGGAAAAAGGCGCGGTGTTCGTCGAGGAGCTCGATGAGGTGCCCGCCAATGCGCCGGTGGTGTTTTCCGCCCATGGCGTGCCGAAATCGGTGCCGGCCGAGGCGCAGCGCCGCAAACTGACCTATCTCGATGCCACCTGCCCGCTGGTCAGCAAGGTGCACCGCGAGGCCGAGCGGCATTTCGCCGATGGCGGCAAGGAGAGCCGGCATATCCTGATGATCGGGCATAACGGCCATCCTGAGGTCGAAGGCACCATGGGGCAGCTGCCGCCGGGCGCCATGACCCTGGTGCAGAACGCCGAGGAGGCGCGCAGCGTGACGCCGCCGGACACCAACAGCCTGGCGTTCATCACCCAGACCACGTTGTCGGTGGACGACACCGCCGAGATCGTCGCCGTGCTGCGCGAGCGGTTCCCGGCGATCCAGGGGCCGAAGCACGAGGATATCTGCTACGCCACCACCAACCGGCAATCCGCGGTGAAAGCCATCGCGCCGGATGCCGACCTGGTGCTGGTGATCGGCAGCCCGAATTCGTCGAACAGCCAGCGGCTGCGCGAGGTCGCCGAGCGAGCCGGCGCGCCGCGCGCGATCCTGCTGCCGCGCGCCAGCGAGCTGGACTGGTCGGTGCTGGAAGGCGTCAGGACGCTTGGGATCACCGCCGGCGCCAGCGCGCCGGAAACCCTGGTCGACGAGCTGGTCGCCAAACTGCGCGACCATTACACGCTGACCATCGAGGAACGCCGGGTGACCGAGGAAGACGTGGTGTTCAAGCTTCCCGCGCCGCTCGCCGGCTGATCCAGCCGTGGCGGTTTATACTGAAGTTTCCGACGAGGCGCTGGCCGCCTTCCTGACGGACTACGACATCGGCGCCGCGGTGGCGTTCCGCGGCATTGCCGAAGGGGTGGAGAACTCGAATTTTTCGCTGCGCACCACCGGCGGCGACTACATCCTCACGCTCTACGAAAAGCGCGTCGATCCGGCCGATCTGCCCTGGTTCCTCGGCCTGATGGAGCACCTGGCAACCCGCGGCATCACCTGTCCGCTGCCGGTGCGGGCGCGCGACGGCAATGCGCTGCGTCATCTGGCCGGCAAGCACGCGTCGGTCACCACCTTTCTGCCCGGCGTCTGGCCGCGGCGGGTGCGCCCGGAGCATTGCGCCCCGGTGGGCGCCGCGCTGGCCTCGTTGCATCGGGCCGGCGCGGATTACGCGCCGACGCGGGCCAATGCGCTTGGCCCCGCCGGCTGGCGTCCGCTGCTCGACCGCTCCCTGCCGGGTGCGGACGGCGTGCAGCCGGGCCTGGGCGCCGAACTGAGCGCGGCGCTGGAGGGTATTCTGGCCGCTTGGCCCACCGGGCTTTCGGTTGGCCACATCCATGCCGATCTGTTCCCCGACAATGTGTTCTTCTTGGACAACGCGCTGTCCGGGCTGATCGACTTCTACTTCGCCGCAACCGATATCCTGGCCTACGACCTCGCGGTCTGCCTCAACGCCTGGTGCTTCGAGCAGGATTTCGCGTTCAACGTCACCAAAGCGCGCGCGATGCTGCAGGCCTACCAGGCCGCGCGGCCGCTCTCGCCGGCCGAACTGGCCGCCCTGCCGGTGCTGTGCCAGGGGGCGGCGATCCGTTTCGCGCTGACCCGGCTCTATGACTGGATCAACACGCCGGCGGGCGCGCTGGTCACCCGCAAGGACCCGCTGGAATACATCCGCCGCCTACGCTTTTTCCTGGCGGCGAAAGACGTCCATGCCCTCGGACTCTGACGCCGCGTCCGGCCCGGTCGAGATCTGGACCGATGGCGGCTGCAAACCCAACCCCGGCCCCGGCGGCTGGGCGGCGATCCTGCGCTACAAAGGCGTCGAGCGCGAACTCAGCGGCGCCGAAGCCGCCACCACCAACAACCGCATGGAACTCACCGCCGCCGCGATGGCGCTGGAAAGTCTGAAACGCCCCTGCGCCGTGGTGCTGAACACCGACAGCGAATACCTGAAAAACGGCATCACCCGCTGGCACACCGGCTGGGTGCGCAAGAACTGGCGCACGTCAGGCGGCGATCCGGTGGCCAATATGGACCTCTGGCGGCGCATCCTGGACGCTGCAAAGCCGCATCAGATTGACTGGCGCTGGGTGCGTGGGCACTCGGGGGATGTGATGAATGAGCGGGCGGATGTGTTGGCGACGGCGGCGAGGGAAGGGTTGAAGTAAGGGGTTCTTTTTTGGAAAAAAGAGCCGCTTCCTTCCTACGCAATCTGCAAATTCTGCACCGCCGCCTCCAGTTCCTGAAAACTCGGCATATGTTGGTTCGGCACCATCTTCCTGCCGGTTTCAATGCTGACCTGTGGCGCGTTGCCGTGGAGATGCGCGACCAGCACGGCACGGATCACCTCGAAGTATTTCGCCTCCTCCTCGACCACGCCTTTCAGGCGGGTGGCGAAAGGGGCGGCCATGCCGTAGGCGAGTAGGATGCCGAGGAAGGTGCCAACCAGGGCGCCGCCGATCATCGCGCCGAGCACGGCGGGCGGCTCGTTGATGTGCGACATCGTTTTGATCACACCCAGCACCGCGGCGACGATGCCGAGCGCCGGCAGGCCGTCGGCCATGGTTTGCAGGGCGTGGGCGCCGTGCAGTTCCTCGGTCAGGGTTTTCTTCAGTTCCCGCGCCATCACGTCCTCGATCTGGTTCGGGTCGTCGGCGTTCATGCCGACCATGCGCAGATAGTCGCAGACGATGTCGCTGGCGTGGTGGTTTTTCAGGATTTTGGAGAATTTCTGGAAAGCGACGCTTTCGGTGGGCTTTTCGATATGCGGTTCCAGCGCCATTGAGCCCTTGGTGCTGGCCAGACGGACGAAATAGTAGAGCAGGCTGAGCAGGTCGACATAGTCGGGCTTCTTGTAGACAGCGCCTTTCATGATCTTGCCGAAGCCGGCGAGCGTGTGTTTGACGTCGTGCATGCTGTTGGACATCACGAAGGTGCCGGCCGCGGCACCGCCGATGGTCCATAGCTCGAACGGAATCGCCTCGATCAGCGGCTCCATGCTGCCACCAGAGACGATGTAGCTTCCGAACACGCAGGCGAAAACGAAGAGCAGGCCGCCGATGGTGAGCATGCTGTGCCCCCGCGTTCAGTGCCCGGGGCCGGCGGCGCGCAGCACGACGATGGCGATGCGGCGGTTGGCGGCGGCGAAGGGGTCGGCGGGGAGCAAGGGGTCGCGGTCGGCATTGCCGGTCACGCTGCGGAAGCGCTCGGGGGCCAGCCCGGCCTCGACCAGCAGGCGGCGGGTGGCGTTGGCACGGTCGGCGGAAAGTTCCCAGTTGCTGCGATCGCCGCCCTTGAAGGGCGTGGCGTCGGTGTGCCCGGCGAGCGAGATGTTTTCCGGCAGTTTCATCAACACCGGGGCGACCTTTTGCAGCAGCAGCTTGGCGTGATCCGCCAGAATCGCCGAGCCGGAGGCGAACATCGGCCGCTTTTCCTCATCCAGCATCTGGATGCGCAGGCCCTCCGGGGTCTGGTCGATGGTAAGCTGGTTGGCAATCTCGGCGAGTTTGGGTTCGGCGCGGATGGCGTCGCGGATGGCTTTCTCCGCCTGGGCGAAGGCCAGTTTCTCGCGGCGTTCGACCTCGATCTTCAGCGCCACGTCGTCAGGCCGCCCGGCCACGGGCGGCTGTTCGGCTTTGCTGCCCTCCCCGGCATTGGCCAGATGCTGGGCCGAGCCGAGCGCCTGCGCCTGGGTCTTCGCCGCCGCGGTGGCGGTGCCGCCGGGCTGCCCGGGGGCGGTCTGCCGGGGCTGCTCGCGGTGCAACTGGGTGGTGCCGTCCTCGATGCCGTCACCGCCAGGGGGACGCTCGGTTCGGCCGCCGGCGACGCGCTGCGGGCCGTCATCGGCCTCGGGATCGTCGGCTTCCGGCTGCGCCTGGGCGTGGCCTTCGATGATCGCTTTGGCGCCGCGGTCGGAGACCAGTTCGCCTTTTTCAAACGGGGTGCGCCCGCCGAACGGCTGGCCGGTGCCGGAGGAGGCATGGCTCATCAGGTTGGAGGGGGCGAAATAGTCGGCCAGGCCCTTGCGTTGGTCTTCCGTGGTGGCGTTGAGCAGCCACATCAGCAGGAAGAACGCCATCATCGCGGTCACAAAGTCGGCGTACGCGACCTTCCAGGCGCCGCCGTGGTGCCCGCCCTCGACGATCTCGTACTTCTTGATGATCGGCGCGCTACGGTCGCGTGCCGATCCCTTGCTTTTGCCTGCCATGCGGCCCCTGCCTTGCGGCGCCCGGTTTGGGCGCTTGGCGGCAGCATGGGCCCGGGGGGGTTAAGGTTTGGTTTATGCGCTTAGGCGAGAGCGCGCTGGAAGGTGGCGGGATCGATGTTGCCGCCGCTGATCACCGCGCCGACGATTTTGCCGCGCGCGTCGAATTTCCCGGCCAAAAGCGCCGCCAGGGTGACGGCGCCGCCCGGCTCGACCACCAATTTGAGGTGCAGGAAGGCAAACGCGATGGCCGCCAGCACCTCGGCATCGGTGACCACCAGGCCGCCGGCGAGGCGGGGCTGGTTGACCGCGAAGGTCAACTCGCCGGGCATTTTCGACAGCAGCGAGTCGCAGAGCGTGGAACCGCCTGGCGCGTTGCCCTGGCGTGTGCCGCTGGCGAGCGAGCGGGCGGTGTCGTCCCAGCCTTCCGGCTCCACGGCGTAGATCAGGGTGGAGGGCGAGACCCCCTCCATTGCCAGCGCGCAGCCGGCGACCAGCCCGCCGCCGCCGGTGCAGACCAGCAGCGCATCCATGCTGAGCCCGGCTGCCGCGGCGTCCTCGGCCAGTTCCAGCGCCAGGGTGCCCTGGCCGGCGATGACGTCGGCGTGGTCGAACGGGGGCACCAGCACCGCGCCGGTGCTGTTGGCGTGGGCCTTCGTCATCGCTTCGCGGTCATCGCTGATGCGGTCGTAATGCACAATTTCGGCGCCCCAGCGGCGGGTGCTCTCAACTTTGATGCGTGGTGCGTCGACCGGCATGAAGATCGTGGCGCGGGCACCGACCGCGGCGGCGGCGGCGGCGATGGCCTGACCATGGTTGCCCGAGGAATGCGAGACCACGCCGCGCGCCTGTTCGGCCGGGCTGAGATGGCGCACCGCATTGGTCGCGCCGCGCAGCTTGAAGCTGCCGGTACGTTGCAGCGGCTCGGGCTTGATCAGGATGGTGCCGCCGGTGCGCTGGTCGAGCAGCGGATGGCGCAGCATCGGGGTATGCACCACATGCGGGGCGATCCGGGCGCGGGCGGCGAGCACATCGTCGAAGCTGGGAAGCTGCATGGCGGTCGGTCCTCAGCGGGGATGGGGCAGGGTGACGATGGGCGTGCCGTGCGGCGTCGCGCGCACACTATACAGGGTGAAGCGCTCGGCCACCATGCCGTTGCGTTCCCGCTGCAATGTGCCGGCGGGCTCGGCGCTGGCCCAGGCCTCCGGGTCCGGGGCGTCGCTGCGCCGGGCGCTGCGCAGCAGCAGTCCGGTGCCGGTCGGGCGGCTGGCCGGCAGGTCGAACAGCGCCCAGCGGCCCTCGGCGGCCAGCACGGGGGCTTGGGTGTCGCGGGCGAGCAGGGCGGCGATGCCATAATTGTCGGCGGCCAGGTAGTCGGCCCCGGCGGCGACGCGCGCGGCCTCGGCCTGCGCGGCCAGTTCCGGCCAGCCGGCGAGGCGGAGCAGAAGCGGATCGCCCGGCAGCTTCAGCGGCGCGAACAGGCCTTGGAGGGTCACGAAGGCGGTCAACGCGAAGCCCAGCGCGGCGCCGGGAACCTGCCAGCGGCGCCCCAGCAGGGCGGCGGCGATCGCGGCCTGGGGGTCGAGCACGCCGGGCCAATTGGCCTGCACCCGGTCGCCCAAGGCGTGTTGCAGGAAGACGACACCTGGCACCAGCAGCAGGCAGGCGAGCAAGCCGCGGCTGGGCTGTCGCCAGCGCTTGAGTGCGGCGAGGAAGCCGGCGGCGAACAGGATGGCGATGATCGGGGTGGCCAGCCCGATCTGGCCGCCGATGAGTTCGCCCAGGAACTGCAGGGCGCGGGCGGGCTGCCAATCGGCGACACGGCCGCCCTGCTTGGCGAAGCTGGCCCAGCCGTGGACAGCGTTCCAGGCGATGACGGGGGCGAACAGAAGCACGGCGGTGGCGGCGGCGATCCATGGTCCGCGGCGGCGCCAGCCGCCGGTCGAGGCTAGCCAGAGCAGCAGGGCGGGGGCGAGCAGGACGGCAGTGTATTTGCTGTCCAGCGCCAGCCCGGCGGCCAGCCCGGCGAGCGGCCAGGTACTGCGCGCCACTGCCCAGATGGTCGCGGTCCAGAACAGCAGCAGGGGGGTATCCGGCGTCATCGTCACCGCCCCGCCGGCGAACAGCAGGGTGGCGTTTAGCAGTATGGCGGCGCGGATGCCGGGTTTATCGTTGGGAAACAGCGCGTTGGCGGCCTGCGCCAGCAGAACCGAGCCGAGCGCCGCGGCAACCGGGGCGAGAAGGCGGATGCCGAGCGCACCGTCGCCGGCCAGCGCCGTGCCGAGCCAGATCCACAGCGCCACCATCGGCGGATGATCGACGTAGCCAGGGGCCAGCGCGCGCGACCAGACCCAGTAATACGCCTCATCCGGCGACAGCGGCAGCGCGGCCGCGATGCCCAGACGCAGCAGCGTCAGCGCGAGCAGCCAGCGCAGTGGCACGCACATCTGTTTATGTCAGAGCGGAACGCCGGCCACGCTGCGGCTGGTGCGGATGGTCTGCAGGGTCTGCACCCGGCTGACATGCGGCGCGCCGGTCAGCTTCTGCGTCAGGATATTTTCATGCGCGGTGTCGCGGGCGACGAGGCGGATCAGGAAATCGCCGCCGCCGCGGATCATGTGGCACTCGCGCACCTCGGGCCATTCGCCAACCAAGGTCTCGAAGGCCGACAGCACGGCCTCCTTCTGGCTCTCCAGGCCGACGATGGCGAAGAAAGTGATTTCCCAGCCGAGCTTCTGCGGGTCCGAATCGGCGTGATAGCCGCGGATGATGCCGGCCTCCTCCAGCCGGCGCACGCGGCGCAGGCAGGGTGGCGCGGAAATGCCGGCGCGGCGGGCAAGCTCGACATTGGTCATGCGCCCGTCATCCTGCAGTTCGGCCAGGATCCGGCGGTCGATCTGGTCGAGCAGCGGGGCTTCGTAAGGCGGGGGCTTCATCCGGAGGACCTCTTCAGGCCATGGGCTGTTAACGCGGCGACGGGACCATCCCGACTCGGCACGTTACGTCGTTACCAGGGCTTTGCGAAATATTATTCCGCCAACCGCCCCCTGCAAGACCTGTTTCGTCGCTAACTTGTTCCACCTGCCCTGCAAAGCCTATGTTGGGCGCCGAACGAGTCACCGGAACATGAGCACAACACATCGTACCAAGGTCCTGATCATCGGCGCGGGACCCGCCGGATACACGGCAGCCATCTACGCCGCGCGGGCCGGGCTGGAGCCTTTGCTGGTCGCCGGCATGCAGCCGGGCGGACAGTTGATGATCACTACGGATGTCGAGAACTACCCGGGCTTCGCGCAGGCGATCCAGGGACCGTGGCTGATGGAGCAGATGCAGGCGCAGGCCGAGCATGTCGGCACCAAAATCATCTATGATCTGATCAGCGCAGTCGATTTCTCCAGCCACCCTTTCACCGCCACTGGCGATGGCGGCGACACCTTCGTCGCGGATGCGGTGATCATCGCCACCGGGGCGCAAGCTCGCTGGCTGGGGCTGGAGTCGGAGAAGCGGCTGAGCGGGTTTGGCGTTTCGGCCTGCGCGACCTGCGACGGGTTCTTCTTCCGCGGCAAGCGCGTCGCGGTGGTCGGCGGCGGCAATACCGCGGTGGAGGAGGCGCTGTACCTCACCCACCATGCCGAGAAGGTGACGCTGATCCATCGGCGCGATTCGCTGCGGGCGGAGAAGATCCTGCAGAAGCGGCTGTTCGCGCATCCCAAGGTCGAGGTGATCTGGAACAGTGCGGTGGACGAGATCCTGGGCAGCGGCACGCCGGCGACGGTGAGCGGCATCCAGCTGCGCGATACCGTGACCGGCGCGCTCAGCGAGCGCGCGCTGGACGGGGTGTTCATCGCCATCGGCCATTCGCCGACAACTGGCATTTTCCAGGGCCAGGTGGCGTTGGATTCCGAGGGTTATGTGCTAACCACCCCCGGAACCACCCGTACATCTGTGCCCGGCGTGTTCGCGGCGGGCGATGTACAGGATAAAATGTGGCGTCAGGCCGTTACAGCAGCAGGAACTGGTTGCATGGCGGCGCTGGAAGTCGAAAAGTGGGTGGCAGGCATGCAGGCTGGCGATACTGCCGAGTCGCATGGGTTACACGAGCATAGCTAGAAGCCGACCCGGACATGGATCCGGGCAGCGGGGGATTTCGGGACGATGGATTGGGACAAGCTGCGGGTCTTCCACGCCGTTGCTGAGGCGGGCAGCTTCACGCATGCGGGCGATACCTTGAACCTGAGTCAGTCGGCGGTATCGCGGCAGATCTCGGCGCTGGAGGAGGCGCTGCAGGTGCCGCTGTTTCACCGCCATGCGCGCGGGTTGATCCTGACGGAGCAGGGCGAGAGCCTGAACCGGACGGTGCGCGAGGTGTTTGCCAAGCTGGCGATGACCGAGGCGTTGCTGACCGAGAGCAAGGAGAAGCCGGCGGGCCGGCTGAAGGTGACGACCACGGTGGGCTTCGGTTCGTCCTGGCTGGCGCCGCGGCTGCCGACATTTCTGGACCAGTATCCCGACGTGACGATGCAGTTGCTGCTGGATGATACCGATCTGGATCTGGCGATGCGCGAAGCCGATGTGGCGATCCGCATGCATACGCCGAAACAGCCCGACCTGGTGCAGCGGCATCTGACCGACATTCAGTGGCATGTCTGCGCCTCGCCGGAGTATCTCAAGCGTGCTGGTACGCCGAAGACGGCGGAAGACCTGGACAATCACAAGCTGATCCTGTTCGGCGACCATCATCCGCCGGTGCCCGATATTAACTGGCTGGCCGATGCCGGACGGCGGGTGGGCAGCAGCCGCAAGGCGCTGCTCGAGGTGAACTCGCTGCGTGCCATGGTGCTGGCGGTGCGCGCCGGCTTGGGGATCGCGGCGGTGCCGGACTACATGCACGCCGAGACCGACGGGCTGGTGCAGATCCTACAGGACATCAAGGCGCCGAAGGTGGACGTGTATTTCGTCTACCCGGAAGAGTTGCGGAACTCGAAACGGGTCGCGGTTTTCCGCGACTTCCTGCTGGCGCAGCTTAACCAGCGGGGCTGATCGGCGCTTCAAGAGGCGAGCCATGAGGCATGGCACGATGTGCCATGCCGGGACCGCAGATTTTGCGCTATGCAAGCGTTTCTTTGATGGGTTTGTGCGTGTTTTCAGTAAGTTAAATGGCTCGGTTGCAATGCTTTAGAGCGTTGTGCGCTTGCAGCATGGCTGGGTCCGACCGGGTTGGCTGGTGTTTTTCGCGCTGCACCATATCTTTGCGTCACGTCTTCGGTGCTGCTCTGCATCACCGATTTTCTTGCCCCTGTGGCGGGAGAAGGGATCTGAGGATCCCTCTGTCTCCCAGACGTGAAGCCTCCCTGTATCCTTACCCCCCGGTGTGAACTGGGGGGTTTCTTTTTGTCCGGCGCGCGGCTGAGGGGTTGAATGTAACAAAAAATAACTGTTACATTGCAAATCAGTAAGCTAACGTCGTGTTTAGATTTTTAGACGACGTTTTTCCTGATCCGATTGTGGTGTCCATGTTTCGCTTTTTGCTCATTATGTTCCTGCCCTGGCTGCAGATGACGATCATTGGCCGGCCGTTTTCAGCGCTGATCATCCTGGCATTGCAGGTGACGATCATCGGCTGGCTACCGGCGTCAATCTGGACGAGTCGCGCCTGCAAGCAGTACGACATCAATCGGAAGATCTGGGCCGACATGGAGCGGGACCGGCCGTATAACCGGCTGTCCGGCTCAGCCTGATCACGCTGCTTGACGCGATTTGATCGAGGTCAATGCCCACGCAAATCCGCTCTGTTTCAGATTGCGGATCGCAATTGGGGAGAAACGACCTTGGGTCAGGGTGGAATGATGTATCTTGTGCTGCTGCTGGTGGTGTTCGTGGGCTTCGGCCTCGCGATCGCCGGGGCCGACCGTTCGCAGCAGAAAGCACGCAGGCAGTAGCCGGCGCCGGCCCCGGGGCATACGCCGGCCGGGGCCGCTAGAGCTGTTTCACGCTGACTGGAAATAGCCGTCGTGCCTGAAGAAGTTAAGACACTCTTCTGGCGTGAAACGCTGAATGAGTGGCTGTAGGGTGTTCCAGAGCGCCTCAACGGTCCGGATGGCGCGAGCCCGCAGCAGCGCTTTCAG
>CAIRTN010000178.1 GCA_903881515.1 uncultured Rhodospirillales bacterium
CACGTGTCGGAAATGTCCTGGACCAAGAAGAACGTCCATCCGGGCAAGATCGTCGCCACCAGCCAGGAAGTCGAAGTCGTCGTGCTCGACGTCGACAGCTCGAAGCGCCGCATCTCGCTGGGCCTGAAGCAGGTTCAGCGCAATCCGTGGGAGCAGTTCGTCGACGAGCATCCGATCGGTTCGGTGGTCGAAGGCGAAATCCGCAACAT
This sequence comes from uncultured Rhodospirillales bacterium, assembly GCA_903881515.1. Lineage (GTDB taxonomy): Bacteria > Pseudomonadota > Alphaproteobacteria > Acetobacterales > Acetobacteraceae > CAIRTN01. The sequence goes on from CAIRTN010000178.1 coordinate 210, forward strand.
GACGGAATTCGGCCTGTTCATCGGCCTGACCGCGGACATCGACGGCATGGTTCACATGTCCGACCTATCGTGGGACGAAGCCGGCGAACTCGCCATGGCGAAGTACGAGAAGGGTGCCATCGTCAAGGCCAAGGTGCTCGACGTCGACGTGGAGAAGGAGCGCATCTCGCTGGGGATCAAGCAGCTGGCCGACGATCCGGCCGCCGCCGTGCTCGACCGGGTGCAGAAGGGCAATGTCGTGACCTGCATTGTCACCGCGGTGCAGTCGAACGGCATCGAGGTGAAGGTCGACGACGTGCTGACCGGCTTCATCCGCCGCGCCGAACTGGCCCGCGACAAGGGCGACCAGCGTCCGGAGCGTTTCGCCATCGGCGAGCGCGTCGATGCGAAGGTCACCGCCGTCGATCGTGCCAACCGCAAGCTCCAGCTGACCATCAAGGGCAAGGAGATGGAGGAGGACAAGCAGGCGATCGCCGAGTTTGGCACCTCCGACAGCGGCGCGTCGCTGGGCGACATCCTGGGGGCCGCGATTCGTCGCCGCAACCAGCAGGCGCAGGGCGAGAACTGATAACGGCCGGTCCCGGGCATGTCTCTCGAGACCGATCTGCTACTGGACAGGCGGCGCCTCAAGCGCCGCCTGTTTTTCTGGCGGGTGCTGGCTTTGCTGGCGCTCGTGGTTGTCACCGTCGTGGCGGTCGGCCCGTCCAGGTTGTCGGGCGGTAAGGCGCATGTCGCCCGCGTCAGCATCGCGGGCTTCATATCGGAAGACCGCAAACAGCTCGATTCCATTACCAAACTCGCCGATGACGATACCGTTCGTGCGGTGATCGTTGCCATCGACAGCCCCGGCGGTGCGGTTTCTGGTGGCGAGGCGCTGTATGCCGCGATATCGCAGGTTGCGGCGAAGAAGCCGGTGGTTGCTGTTATGGGCGGTACCGCCGCATCGGCCGGCTATATGGTGGCGATGCCGGCGGCTCGCATTTTTGCGCGCAATTCAACCCTGACCGGCTCGATCGGCGTGCTGCTGCAGACCGGCGAAATCTCTGGGCTGCTGAACACGATCGGTATCACCGCCGAAGCCATCACCTCCGGGCCGCTGAAGAATCAGCCGAGCATGACCGGCCCGTTGAGCGATGCCGGCCGCGCGGTGATGCAGGAACTGGTGGCTGATATGTATGACCAGTTCGTCGGGATCGTCGCCAAGGGGCGGGCGATGCCTCAAGAACGGGTGCGTCAACTGGCCGATGGCCGGCCATATACCGGACAGCAGGCGCTCAAGCTGGGGCTGATCGATGCGATCGGCGGAGAGCCTGAGGCGCGGGCCTGGCTGGCTGAAAACAAGGCGATCGCCCTCACCTTGCCGACCGAGGACGTCTCGCGCAGGTCGTTGACGGATCGTGCGCTGGAAGACGGCTTGGGCTCGGTGATGAAAATCGTTCTCTCTCAAGCACTTAAGCTTGACGGTGCAATTGCTATCTGGCAGCCTTTTTCTCTTAGCCGTTGACGGGGTAGGGCATGACCAAGTCGGAATTGATCGCGGAACTGTCTGAGGCGAACCCGCATCTGTTGAGCCGGGACGTTGAGGCCATTGTCAGCACAATCTTCAATGAAATCACCGCAGCGCTATCGCGTGGCGAACGCGTTGAATTGCGGGGGTTTGGCGCCTTCACGATCAAGAAGCGCGACGCTCGTACCGGGCGTAACCCGCGCACGGGCGAGGCGGTTCCGGTCGACGAAAAGGTTGTGCCGTTCTTCAAGGCCGGCAAGGAACTGCGCGAACGGGTCAACAAGGGCAAGGCCTGAATTTTCATGCGCCGGTTGATTGCGGCCCCCTTCGTGCTCGCGGCGCTGGCGGTGCTGATCTCATTCGCGTTGTCGAACGCCGAGGCTGTTACGGTTGGGCTGTGGCCGACCGGATGGACCGCCACTCTGCCGCTATCGGTGGCGATCCTGCTGGGGATGGCGGCGGCCTTTCTGTTTGGCGCGCTGATGCTTTGGTTTTCCGCGCTGTCGGCGCGATCGCGCGCCCGGCACGCCGAGGACCGCGTGCGTATGCTGCAGGCCCAGCTTGATGCGCTGAACAAGACCACGGCCGTCCAACTGCCGCCGCCCGCATGACCGGGCTGATCGCGGCGATCGATACAACGGATCCCCAGCGCGCCCGAGCGCTCGCGACCGCCATCGCGCCATCCTGTGGCATGCTGAAACTTGGCCTGGAGTTCTTCCTGGCCAACGGCAGCGACGGCGTCAGGCTGATCGACGACCGGCCGGTTTTTCTCGATCTCAAATTGCACGACATTCCAAATACCGTGGCTGGCGGTGTGCGGGCCATCCTGCCGCTGCGGCCGGCACTGCTGACGATCCATGCCTCCGGCGGCAGCGCGATGATTGCCGCCGCGCGCGAAGCGGCGGAAGCGGCTGGTGCTGAGCGGCCGAAGATCCTGGCCGTGACCGTCTTGACCAGCCTGGGTTCCGAAGCGTTGCACGCTACCGGCGTCGCGGGGGGGGGCCGCCAGCAGGTGCTGCGGCTGGCGCGGCTGGCACTGGCAGCGGGGGCGGACGGGTTGGTGTGCAGCCCGCTTGAGGTGTCCATGCTGCGCGATGCCCTGGGGGAAGGTCCCGTGCTGGTGGTGCCGGGCATCCGGCCAGCTGGCGCAGACAAGGGCGACCAGGCGCGCACATTGACGCCGCGTGAGGCGGCTGATGCCGGGGCGACATGGCTGGTGGTGGGCCGGCCGATTACGGCTGCGGCCGATCCTGCCGCCGCGGCGGCGGCGATCGCCGCCGAGATCGCGTGAGCCGGGTCAAGATCTGCGGCATCAACAGTGCCGCGGCGATGGACGCGGCCGTCGATGCCGGTGCGGACTGGATCGGCTTCGTGTTTTTCCCGCCATCGCCGCGCTATGTCTCCCCCGAGCAGGCCGCGGCGCTGTCTGCCCGGCATGCCGGCGGACCGCTGCGGGTTGGATTGTTTGTCGATCCGACCGACGCGGAGCTTGAGGCGACCTTGGCAACGATGCCGCTGGACATCCTGCAACTGCATGCGACCGCGGCGCGGGCCGCCGAAATCCGCGCCCGTTTCGGGCGGCCGGTTTGGCGTGCGGCCGGTATTGCCAATGCGGCCGATCTCCCTGTGGGCACGGACGGCTCGGATGCCATGCTGCTCGATGCGTTGCCGCCGAAGGACGCGACCCGGCCGGGCGGCAATGCCGCGCCGTTCGACTGGTCGGTTTTGGCGGGCTGGCGGCCGGCATTTCCCTGGCTGTTGGCCGGAGGGCTGACACCGGAGAATGTCGGCGAGGCGATCCGCATGACCGGCGCACCGGCAGTTGACGTGTCATCGGGTGTGGAGCGGGCCAAGGGGGTCAAGGATCCCGGATTGATCCGTGCCTTCGTCGCCGCCGCACAGGGTTGACCGCGCGGCGCTTCTGATCGCCCTCCACCGGGCATAGGCTGGTTCATGTCCATTTCCCGCACCGTGAAACAGCGCCTTCTCTTCGCGATCCTGTGCGTGGTGTGGGGCATGACCTGGCTCGCGATGAAGGCCGGGGTGAACGCGGTGCCGCCGGGGATCTTTTCCGCACTGCGCTGGACCATTGCCGGCGTGGTGCTGATCGGCTGGCGCGTGGCGCGCGGCGAGCCGGTGCTGACAAGCGGGCGGGAATTGTGGCGGATCTACCTGCTGACGCTGCCGATGCTGGTGATGAATCCAATCATCATGTTGTACGGTCTGCTGTACACCAGCAGCGGGCTGGCCTCGGTGCTGTCCTCGGCACTGACACCGATCGCGATGGTGGGATTTGCCGCGATGCTGGGGCAGGAGCGGTTCACCGCCCGGCAGGTCGGTGCGGTGCTGCTGGGGGTGGCGGGCATCCTGGTGCTGTATGGGCCGAAGGCGCTGGCGGGCACGTTGGGATGGCCGGAGGCGTTCGGATCGCTGGCGATAATTTTCGGCAACATGCTGTATTGCCTGGCCTCGGTATTGGCGCGGCCCACTTTGCGCACCACGCCGCCGGGGCAGTGGGTCGCGGTGTCGAATATCATGGGCGGGTTGACCTTGCTGGTGCTGTGCGTGGCGTTCGAGCCTGGGGCGATCCCGGCGCTGACGTTTCACTGGCCGGCTTCGGCACTGGTCGGGCTGGTGTTTCTGATCTGTGCCGGGTCGCTGGGGGCGACGATCATCTTTTTCATCCTGGTGCGCGACTGGGGGGCGGGGCGAACCGGAACCTACGCCTTTATCTCGCCGATCATCGCGGTGATGTTCGGCATGGCGGTGTTTGGCGAGACGGTCACTGTGCTGGACACCGTGGGGATGGCGGCGATGTTGGCAGCGGCCGGGTTGGCGATGCGGCGGACGCCGACAACCAGTTGACGCGGCACGGCGGCCGGCCCCCAGTATCGTTCGCAACGAGGGTGCAACGCCCGCGGCGGGGGAAACAAGCATGCGACGGATTCTGATGGCTTGCGCGCTGGGCTGGGGCTTGGCCACACCGGTGGAGGCAGAGATCGTTCGTTTCGATATCACTGAGCGGATTCCGGCTTTCGCGGGACGCAGCTTTGGCGCGGTCGGCACATATGAGCGGATCACGGCGCGGGCGACGATTGCGGTCGATCCCGAGGATGCGCGTAACGCTGTCATCGTCGATCTGGCGGCGGCGCCACGTAACGCCGATCGCCGGGTGGAGGCGGTGGCTGATGTGGTGATCCTGCGGCCGTCGGACCCGAGCCGGGGCAATGGCGCGCTGCTGCTGGACGTGCCGAACCGTGGCCGCAAGCTATTGCCGCAATTGTTCGACGATGTCGGCCAGCCGGGGGCGAATAATGCCACCAGGGCAGAAGATGCCGGCATCGGGTTCCTGCACCGGGCTGGGTTCACCATGGTCTGGGTTGGCTGGCAGGCGGATATCCCCTCGGCGCCTGGACAGTTGGCGCTGGCGGCGCCGGTGCTGAAGGGCGTGACCGGGTCGGCGCGCGAGGAATTCATTTTCGACAATTTGGACGCAACCTCCAAGGCAACGCTGACTTGGCCGGCGGCGGGACCGGCACAGGCGGCGGTAACAGTGCGGGCGAAGTGGCAGGACGAGCGGCAGAACCCGCCGGGGCTGTCACTGCGGTTCCTGTCGCCGGTGCAGGTGGAGATCACCCGCCCGGTGGCCGGCTTTGATGCCGGGGCGCTGTATGAGGTGACCTACACGGCGCGTGATCCGGCCGTGCTGGGGCTGGGCTTTGCCGCGGTGCGCGATATCGCGAGTTTCCTGCGCCGCGATGGCTCGGCGACCAATCCGTTGGCAGTGAATGGCCGGCCGAGTGTGTCGCGAGCGCTGGCGTTCGGGGTTTCGCAGTCCGGGCGGTTCCTGCGCGATTTCCTCTACCTGGGGTTCAACGAGGACACGCAGGGCCGGGTGGTGTTCGACGGCCTGATGCCGCATGTCGGTGGCGCCCGGCGGATGGCAACGAACGTCCGGTTCGGCCAGCCGGGGCGCAATGCCCGCCACCCGCAGGACCCGGCCTGGCAGGCCGATCTATTTCCGTTCACCTATGCGACGTTGGATGATCCGCTGTCGGGTAAGCGCGACGGATTGCTGCGGCGCTGTGAGCTGTCCTCGACCTGTCCGAAGGTGATGCAGACCGACAGTGAGCACGAATGGTGGGCCTCGCGCGCATCGCTGCTGGTGACGGACCTGGCCGGCAACCATCTGGATCTGCCGGCGAATGTGCGGGCCTACATGTATGCTGGCACGCCGCATTACGCGGAGCCGAACGAGGTGATGAAGAAAGGCCTGCCGGCGATGGCGCTGCCGCAGAACCCGATGCATGCCGGCCCGGCGGCGCGGGCGCTGATCACAGCGCTGGATGGCTGGGTGCGCGATGGCACGCAGCCGCCGGCGAGCCGGGTGCCGATGCGGGCGCATGGCACGTTGGTTGAGGCGGAGAAAGCAATGCCGGTGACGATCCCGGCATTGCCATATCCGGCAATCAGCACCCCGGCCAGCTTCTCCGACCAGTTAGTGCTGCCGCCGCGGGAGATTGGGCGCTATCCGGTGTTCGTGCCGCGGGCCGATACCGATGGGATGTCGGTCGCGGGGATCAGGATGCTGCCGCTGGCAGTACCGCGGGCGAGCTATACGGCTTGGAATCCGCGGGCCGCCGGCTATGGCACGACGACACTGTATCCGCTGCAGGGAGCCGTGGTGCCGTTTGCGGCCACCGAGGCGGAGCGGGCGACGGCGAATGATCCGCGGCCTTCGCTGGCTGAGCGGTATAAGGACAACGCTGCTTACGTAGCCGCGGTGCGGGCAGAGGCGGCGCATCAGGTGGCGGAGCGCTTGCTGCTGCCGGAGGACGCCGAGCGGGCGGTGGTGGCAGCAGAGCAGGGGCGGCTGGCGAAGCTGACGCGCTAGCGCGATGCGGCGCGGGCGAAAAATTCGGCGCGATCCCGTGCACCGCGCATCAGCAGCGATAGGTCGTTCTCGGTCATGATCATCCGGATGCCGGCGGCTATGGCGTCGCGCCAGACCGATTCCTCGCGTGGGCCGCCCATGCCGGCGAATTTGCCGTGGGCGCTGGCAGCGGCGCAGACGCGGGCGACGGCGTCGCGCAGCACCGGGCCGGTGTAGTCGCCGGGGTGCCCGGCCTCCCACAACAGGTCGGAGGCGCCAATGAACAGGCCGTCGATGCCTGGCGTGGCGGCGATCGTGGCGGCGTTGGCCAGGGCGGTGCGGCTTTCGATCATGGCGATGACCAGAACCGCTTCATTGAAGCGGGCGCAGGCCTCGGTGAGGCTCAGCCCATAGCCGAAATGCGGCAGCGAGCCGGGCACCGAGAGATGGCCGCGCGGTGCAAAACGGGCCGCGGCGGCAACGGCCGCAGCGTCGGCCGCGGTTTCGACGTGCGGGACGATCAGGCCGAGCGCGCCATTGGTCAGCAGGCCGGCGATCTCCTGCGGGGCATGTGAGGACGGGCGGGCGAGCGGCAGAACGCCGGCGCGCAGGGCGCCGAGCGCGATGTCTTGCGCCAGATGCGGGCTGGCCGGGCTGTGCTCGTAGTCGAGCATGATCCAGTGCAGGCCGCAGGCGGCGAGCATGGCGCCGATCTCGGCGCTGCGGGAAAAGCGGACATTGCTGCCGAGGGCGATGTCACCGGCGGCGAGGCGGGCGCGGAAGGTGGTGGCGGACATGCGGGGTCTCTGCGTTGCGGCGTAGGGTGGGGTTTGGCATCCTCGCGCCAACGTAGGAATTCCGCCATGGCCCAACTCGATCCGGTGACGCTTGGTTTGCTGTGGCAAAGGCTGACCGGGCTGATGGACGAGGTGGCCGGCGCTTTCGTGCGCACCAGTTTCTCGGCCGTGGTGCGGGAGAACTGGGACCTGGCGTGTTCGCTGATGGATGCCGAGGGGCGGCTGTTCGCGCAGTCCAGCCGCAGCATTCCGAGCTTCATCGGCACGATGCCGCGCACTTTGGCGCAGATGCTGAAAGTGGTGCCGGCGGCGCGGATGCGGCCGGGCGATGTGCTGATCAGCAACGACCCCTGGCTGGGCACCGGGCATCTGAACGATATCACCCTGATGCGGCCGATTTTCCGCGCGGGTGTGCTGGTTGCCTTCGTCGGCGGCACGTTTCATTGCGTCGATGTCGGCGGTGCGCCACGGCCGGATGCGCGCGACGTGTTCGAGGAGGGGATGTGCATCCCGGTCTGTCGGATCGTGAAAGCCGGGGTCGAGGACCCGGAGATCGTTGCGTTCATCGCCGAGAACTTCCGCGCGCCGGCGGAGGCGCTGGGCGATATCCGCGCGCTGTTTGCCGCTTTCGCGGTGGCGGAACGGCGGCTTTGCGCGATCCTGGACCAGGAGGGGATCGACGATCCCAAGCCAGTGGTGGACGAGATCCTGGCGCGTAGCGAACGCAGCATGCGCGCCGCGTTGGCGGCGGTGCCGGATGGGGTGGCGGAGGATCGGCTGCTGGCGGACGGGTTCGATGCGCCTTTGGTGGTGGCGTGCCGGGTGGAGAAGCGTGGCAGCAACATCGCGATCGACTTCGCCGGCACCTCGCCGCAGATCGCCCATCCGGTGAACGCGCCGTTCAACTTTTCATGGTCGTACACGGCCTATGCGGTGAAATGCGTGTTCGATCCGGCGGCGCCGAACAACGATGGCGGGCTGCGGCCGGTAACGATCACCGCCCCCGAAGGGTGCCTGGTCAATCCGCTGCGGCCGGCGCCGGTATGGGGGCGGCATCTGTCGGGGCATTATCTGCCGTTCGCGGTGATGGGGGCGCTGGCGAAGCTGGTGCCGGGGCGGGTGGTGGCGGATGCCGGGGCGCCGGCCTGGAATGTGTATTTCCGCGGCCAGCGGGCGGACGGGCGGCGGTTCGTGAAAATGTATTTCATGAGCGGCGGCCACGGCGCGCGGGCCGGCAGCGACGGGCCGAACGTGATGTCGTTTCCGACGAATGTGGCGAACACGCCGGCCGAGCAGTTCGAGAACGATGTGCCGCTGCTGATTGCCGAGCGCCGGCTGTTGCCGGGCAGCGGCGGGGACGGGCGGACCAGGGGCGGGCTGGGACAGCGGATTTCGTTCCATAATCCCGGGCCCGCCGAGGTCGGCTTCGTCATCCGCCATGAGCGGGTCAAGCATCCACCGCGCGGCTTGCTGGGTGGTGGTGACGGCGCGCCGGGGCGCGATCTGGTGGACGAGGTGCCGATTCCGGCCAAGACCGCGATGACGCTGGTGGCCGGCAGCACGGTGACGTTCGAAACCCCCGGCGGCGGCGGCATGGGGCCGGCCACAGAGCGCTCGGCCGACGCAATCGCGGCGGATCGGCGCGAGGGGTATGTAGCTTGAGCCTGCGCATCGGTGTCGATATCGGCGGCACATTCACCGATCTGACCGCGCTGGACGCGGCGACCGGGCGGTTGAGCAAGGCCAAAGTGCTGACCACCCCGGACGATCCCAGCCGGGGCGTGTTGGACGGGCTGGACAAGCTGCTGGCAGCGACCGGGGCGACGGCTGCGGACGTGGTGCAGGTGATCCACGGTACCACGTTGGTGGCCAATGCGATCATCGAGCGCAAGGGCGTGCGCACCGCTTTCATCGCCACCGAGGGGTATCGCGACCTGCTGGACATGGCGCGCGAATGGCGCTGGGACATCTATGACCTCGACATCGTGTTGCCGGCACCGTTGGTGCCGCGGCATCGCTGTGTGGAGGTGCGCGAGCGGATCGGGCCGGATGGCGCGGTGGTGACCGGGTTCGATGTGGCCTCTGCACGGGCCGCGGCGCAGGCGGTGGCGGATATGGGCGTTGAGGCGGTGGCGGTGTGCTTCCTGCACGCATTCCGCAATCCGGCGCATGAACGCTTGATGGCCGAGGTGCTTGCGGACGTGGCGCCGGGGGTGGCGGTGTCGCTGTCGTCGGAGGTGTCGCCTGTGATGGGCGAGTACGACCGGGCCTGCACCACGGTGGCGAACGCCTATGTGCTGCCGGTGTTTCGCCGCTACATCAAGCGCCTGTCCGACGGCATGCGGGCGATGGGGATCGGCGTCGATCTGCTGCTGATGCAGTCCGACGGCGGCACGGCGCATGAGACGACGGCGCTGCGGCTGCCGGTGCGGCTGGTGCAGTCCGGCCCGGCGGGCGGCGCACAGGCCGCGGCGTTGACCGGCCGGGTGGCGGGGTTTGCCGATGTGATGGCGTTCGATATGGGCGGCACCACGGCAAAGGCCTGCCTGATCCCCGGCGGGAAGCCGGCGCGGGCGCCGGAGTTTGAGGTGGCGCGCATCGCCCGTTTCCGGCGCGGCAGCGGCCTGCCGCTGAAGGTGCCGGCGGTGGATATGATCGAGATCGGCGCCGGCGGCGGCTCGATCGCGCGGGTGAATGCGCTGGGGCTGATCCAGGTCGGGCCGGAAAGCAGCAGCGCCGATCCAGGGCCGGCCTGCTACGGCCGGGGCGGAGCGGAAGCGACGGTCACCGATGCCGATCTGATCCTGGGCTACTTGGCAGCGGACCGGTTCCTGGGCGGGGAGATGCGGCTGGACCCTGACGCGGCGGAACGGGCGGTGGGCGCTCTGGGCGCGCCGCTGGGCCTGTCGGCGTTGCAGGTTGCCTTGGGGGTCCATGAGATCGTCAACGAGACGATGGCGCAGGCGGCGTCGATCCACGCGTTGGAGAAGGGGCTGCGGGCGCAGGATTTCGCGCTGGTGGCGATCGGCGGCGCGGGGCCGGTGCATGCCTGTGCGGTGGCGCGGCGCATTGGGGTCGGCACGGTGATCTGTCCGGCGGGAGCGGGTGTGGCCTCGGCATTCGGGTTCCTGGCGGCGCCGGTGAGCTTCGAGGCCGCGTGGGCACGGCTGGTGCCTCTGAGCGCGTTGGACGAAGCGGAGATCGAGGCCATCCTGGCGCCGCTGCGGGCGGAGACGCTGCGCAGCCTGGCGGAGGCGGGGGTGGATCCGGCCGCGTGCACGGTGCGGGCCAGCGTGGAGCTGCGCTATGCCGGGCAGGGACATGAGGTGGAAGCCGCGCTGACCGGCGGCGTCGAAGTGCTGCTGGCGGCGTTCGAAGCGCGTTATGAGGCGCTGTACGGGCGGGTGGAACGCGGCGCGGCGGTGGAAGCGGTGACATGGCGGGTGGTGGCCAGTGGACCGGTTCCGGAGATGCACCTGTCGGCCGATGCGACCGTTGCGGACGACGCCCTGGTGGGGCATCGCGCGATGTGGTGCGGGCGGGCGAAGGCTATGGTGCAGGCGCCGGTGTATGACCGCTACCGGATGGCCGTCGGCAGTGTCTGCCACGGGCCGGCGGTGGTGGAAGAATGCGAAAGTACGGCGGTGCTACCGCATGGCGCGACCGGACGGGTCGATGCCGGCGGCAATCTGGTGATCACGTTGGAGCCTGAGGCATGAGCAGCAATACCAAGGGGGCCTTCGTGCTCGCCGACGCATTCCGGCAGATGGGGGTCAGCCGGGTGTTCGGGGTCCCAGGCGGCGGATCGAGCCTGGACTTGATCGAGGGGGCGAAAGCGAGCGGGCTGCCGTTCACCCTGGTGCGGCACGAAACGGCGGGAATGATGATGGCCGCGGTCTCCGCCGATCTCAGCGGCCGGCCGGGGGCGATGCTGGTCACCAAGGGGCCGGGGCTTGCCAACGCGGTGAACGGGTTGGCGACGGCGGCGTTGGAGCGCTCGGCGGTGTTCCTGGTGGCCGACGGGTTTTCGGCGAAGCAGACCGGCTACGTGACGCACCAGGCGTTCGACCAGATCGCGCTGGCAACGCCGGTGACCAAGGCCACCGCGCGGGTACGCGGGGCGGACATGGCGGCCGAAGTCGCCCGTCTGGCGACCGCGGCGTGCTCCGCTCCCTGCGGGCCGGTGATGCTGGAGATGAATGCGCCGGCGGCGCAGGCGATGGCGGCGGCGGCGGACGGGATCGCGCTGCCGGCGGCGGCGATGCCGGATGCGGCTGCACTGGAGCGGGCGCGTGCATTGTTGGCGCGGGCGCGGCGGCCTGTGGTGATCGCCGGGCTGGAGGTTCGCGACCCGGCCGGCAGTGCTGCGGTGCGGGCGCTGGTAGCGGCCTTGGGATGCCCGGCGTTGGTCACCTACAAAGCCAAGGGGGTGATCGCGGATGACGACAAGCTGTTCGCCGGCGTGTTCACCTGCGGTGCGGCGGAACGGCCGATCGTGTCGCAGGCCGATCTGATCATCTTGGCCGGGGCCGACCCGGTGGAGTTCATCCTGCAATCCTGGCCGTATGCCGTGCCGGTGATCGACGTCGCCCTGTTCGCCAGGCCGGTGCACTACGTGACGCCAGAGGTGGTGGTGCAGGGCGATCCGGCCGCGGCGTTGAACGCGCTGGCGCAGGGCGCCGTGCCTAGCGCCTGGGATCTGGCGGCGATTGCCGCGCATCTGGCGGCGAGCAAGGCGGCGCTGGCATTCCCCGGCACCGATGACGCGATCGGGCCGCAGCGCATCGTGGAGATGGCGGCGGCGGCCTGCGTACGGCACGGCGTGGATGCGCGGGCCAGCGTGGATGCCGGGGCGCACATGATCTCGGCCACGACGTTCTGGCCCTGCACAAGGCCGCATGATCTGCTGATCTCCAACGGGTTGGCGACGATGGGCTTCGCCCTGCCGGCGGCAATCGCGGCGGCGTTGCATGAACCCGCGCGGCCGGTGATCGCCTTTACCGGCGATGGCGGCCTGGCGATGTGCCTGGGTGAACTGGCGACGGCGGCCTCGGTGGGCGCGCGGATCGTGGTGGTGGTGTTCAACGATGACGGGCTGAGCCTGATCGCGGCCAAGCAGGATGGGCGTGACCTGCCGGCTGACAGCATGGCCTGGCGCCATGCTGACTTCGCGGCGGCGATGCGCGGCTTCGGCGGGCTGGGCTTCGCGGTGCGCTCGGCCGCCGAATACGACGCGGCGTTGGATGCCGCGCTGGGCGCCGATGGCCCGGTGGTGATCGATGTGCGGGTGGACCCGGCGGGTTATGCGGGGCAGCTGAAAGCGTTGCGCGGGTAGTCAGGCCTGGATCACGCGGATGCTGTGCGACGCGGCCAGGCTTGCGCCTGGCGCGATGTGATGGATGAACGGTTTGCCCATCAGGTCGCCGTCATAATCGATCGGGTCTGACACGCCGTACCAGGGCTCGATGCACAACAGATCCACGCCGACCGGGTTCCAGATCCCGAGTTCGGTGAAGCCCTGCCAGGACACCTCTACGACCGGGGCGCCAGGGGTGGTGAAACGCACGGATGTGCTGACCGGATGGTCGAAGATGATCGCGTCTTCGGCGAACAGCCCGTCATGCAGCGCCAGCGTCGAGCCCTCGACCGGCGTCGGCAACGGGTCGGGGCGTAGCAGGCCATCGCGCCGGATGCGGCGGATCGGCGCGGGTTCGGGGCTGGCGAATTCCAGGCGGTGATCGGTTTTGGCAATGCCGGGGCGCAGCGGCCAGTTGAAGGCGGGGTGCGCGCCCATCGAGGCGGGCAACACGCTCTCGCCGGTGTTGGTGATGCGGTAGGTGCTGGTCAGGCCGTCGCTGCCCAGGGCGTAGAAAACCTCGAAGCGAAACTCGAACGGATAGACGGCGCGGGTGGCGGGGTTGCTGACCAGCACGAGATGGGCCGTGCTGGCGCTGCGCGCGACCCAGTCGAACTGTGCCTCGCGGGCGAAGCCGTGGCGGCCGAGTTCGTATGTTTTGCCGGCATGGCGGTAGCGATTATCGCGCAGGGTGCCGACGATGGGAAACAGGATCGGCGAATGCCGCGGCCAGGCCGGATGCGCCTGCCAGATCAGCTCGGTGCCATCCGGCGCAGTGAGGGAACACAGCTCGCCGCCGTGGGACTTGATGCGCGCGGTGACGCCCGCGGCGGCGAGGCTGTGGTTGGGCATGGGACGCTCAGAGCCGCTTCATGGCTTCTTCGGCCAGCGACGGATCGTACATCGAGGCGAAGGTCAGGCTGTCCGGCATCGGGTCAAGGCCGGAGGATTTGTTGGCGGTGTTGATGAACATCAGGTTCGTCTTGAACTGCGGCTCGGTCAGCCGCGGGTTGGCGTAATACATATCCTTGTGGCCCGCGAACGCGCCCTCGGCGATTGCCGGATCGAGTTCCAGGAACGGCACCGCGAAGGCCTTGAACTTCGCCGGGTCGGTCTTGATCGAGCGCAGCGCCAGCGCGAGGCCAGTCAGATAGCGCACCAGTGGCTCCCGCTTCTCGGCGATGGTTTTCGTGGCCGCGTTGCAGATGATGTAGGTGTAGTTGGCGAACTCCGCCGGCGGGTTGTTGACCATCTGGAACAGGTAGGCGCAGCCGAATTTCGCCACCGCGATGTCGGAGGTCGGCGAGGACAGGCAGAAGCCGTCGATCACGCCCTGACCCAGCGCCGCGACCATGCCGGGGCCGCCGCCCTGAATGCCGACCAGCTGCACGTCCTTGTTCGGGTCCATGCCGCCCTTGATCGCAAGCCAGCGAAGCATGTTGTCTGGCGCGCCACCGGGGCCGGTATTGCCCATCCGCAGACCGCGCAGCACGGCGACCTTTTTCTCGATCGGGCTGGCCTCGGTGATGCCGGCCTTGTCCAGGATTTCCTTTTTTACCACCACGTGCGAGCCGAACTTTCCGACGGTCTGGCCGATAGTGCGGAACTGCAGGCCTTCCTTCTTGCCGTTCATCGCCTCGCCCGGATCGCCCCATTCGACATCGACCGACGGGCCGACGAGGGCCGACATGTTGGTGCCGCGGTTCGACGCGTTGGCGGAAACCTTGACGCCGGCCTGGGTGAAGAAGCCGCCGTTCAGCGCATAGTCCTCGGCCATCCAGATCCAGGATTTCGAGGTGGAGCGGATCGTGGTCAGCTCCGGCATCGCTTGGGCGATGGCAAATCGCGGCAGGGCAGAAGCGGCGGCGGCGGTCAGCAGCGTGCGGCGCTGGATGGTCATGGGCGGACTTCCCTTTTTGTTGGCGTCAGCGCTGCCAGCGCATGACGTAGGCTTCGAAATATTTGAGCGCGGTGTTGATCACGGCACCAACGGCGGCGAGCACGATGATGCCGGCATAGACGCTGGTGGTGTTGAACAGGCCGGTGGCCTGGTTGATCAGGAAGCCGATGCCGCGGTTGGACGACATGAACTCGCCGATCACGGTGCCGACCAGCGCGTATGGCACGCTGACCTTCAGCCCGGTGATCACCCAGCTGGCAGCCGAGGGCACGATGACGTGGCGCAGCACGTCGGTCTCGCTGCCGCCCATGATGCGGGTGGTGTGGACGTAGATCTGGTTGACCTCGCGCACACCGGAATAGGTGTTGAGGAAGATCACAAAGAACACGATGGCTGCCGAAACCGCGACCTTGCTCTCGATGCCGATGCCGAACCAGATGATGAACAGCGGCGCCAGCGCGATCTTCGGGATCGAGTAGATCGCGGTGATGTAGGGGTCGAACACCTCGGCGATCAGGGTGAAGCGGCCGAAGAACAGGCCCAGGCAGAAGCCCACGGCGCAACCGATCGCGAAGCCCCAGGCGGTGGCATAAAGCGTGATCGACAGATGGTAGACCAACGTGCCGTCGTTCACCCAGCGCCACAGCCGCAGCCCGACCGCGCTGGGCGAGGAGATCAGCATGGTGTCGATCCAGGTACCGGACGCATGGTCCCATAGCCAGATGAACAGCACGCCGACGACGGCGCGCAGCAGATGGATGGCAATGCGCCGGCGCCCGGCCGCGGCCTCGGCGGCGGCAACGCGGGCAGTGCGGGTCGGCCCGCCGATCGCGGCGGCCTCGTTGGCGGCGCCGCTCATGCCGCTTCTCCGCTGCGGATCTCGGGGGCCAGTGCGTCCCACAGTCTGGTGTAGGCGGCCTCGAACTCCGGCAGGAAGCGAACGCGGAACACATCAAGCGTCGGGGGCAGCTGCACGTTTTCGATCTGCTTGATCCGGCCGGGCCGGCCGGAGAACACCACGACGCGCTGCGCCAGGGTCACGGCCTCGGCCAGATCGTGGGTGACGAAAACCACGGTCTGCCGGCGTTCGGTCCAGATCCGCAGCAGTTGTTCCTGCATCAGCAGTTTCAACTGCGCGTCGAGCGCGCCGAACGGCTCATCCATCAGCAGTGTGCCGGGCTCGTAGGCAAGCAACTGGGCAATGGCGACGCGCTTGCGCATGCCGCCGGAGAGTTCGCCGGGGAAGGAACGCGCGAAGCCGGTCAGCCCGACCGCGGCGAGCATTTCTTCCACCCGGGCACGCCGCGCTGGGCCGGCCATGCCGTGGAAGCGCAAGGGCAGGGCGATATTGTCCTCCACCGTGCGCCAGGGCAGCACGGCGTCCTGCTGCGTCATGTAGCCGACATTGCGGTTGATGCCGTTGACCGGGCGGCCATCGTGCAGGATGCGGCCTTCCTCGATCGGCAGAATGCCGGCGATCATATTCATCAGGGTGGATTTGCCGCAGCCGGACGGGCCGACAAAGGCGACGAACTCGCCCGGCGCGATGTCGAGGTCGACCCGGTCAAGCGCCAGCACCTCGCGGCCTCTGGCGACGTAGGATTTGCGCACGGCGGTGATGGCGATGCTGGCGGTCATCACTCTCTCTCGGTAACTTGTCTGCACGGTAGGACAACCGCGGGGCGGATGCCAAACGATGAATGACGCGGCCGATGTGGTTGTGGTTGGTGCGGGCGCTGCTGGTGCGGTGCTGGCGGCGCGGCTGGCCGAGGATTCGGGCCGTCGGGTGATCATGCTCGAGGCCGGCGGGCGCGGCGGCAATCCGCTGTTGCGGGTGCCGTTGATGACCGGGCTGCTGCTGCGTAGCCGCTATGCCAACTGGTCCTACCGCACCGAAGCCGAGCCGGGGCTGGGCGGAAGGTCGACCGCGATTCCGCGCGGCAAGGTGCTGGGCGGCTCGACCGCGATCAACGGCATGGTCTGGGCGCGCGGCCGCCCCTCGGATTACGACGGCTGGGCACAGGCGGGGCTGCGCGGTTGGAACTGGGACAATGCGCTGGCCGGGTTCCGCCGCATCGAACGGTTCCAGGGCGGCGCGTCGGAGATGCATGGCGGCGATGGCGCGGTGCCGGTCACCGATGCCGCCGTCGAGCATGAGCTGATCGACGCCTTCGTCGCCGCAGGCTTGCAGGCCGGCTATCCGCCCAGTGCCGATTTCAACGTGCCGCCCTGCGAAGGGGTGGGGCGGTATCATTTCACCATCGCTGGCGGTCGTCGCTGGTCCACGGCGCAGGCCTTCCTGCGCACCGCCCCGAAGAACCTGCACATCGTGACCCGGGCGCAGGCGACGCGGGTGGTGATCGAGGCCGGGCGCGCGGTCGCGGTGGAGGCCGTGGTTGGCGGACAGAAGCGGCAGTTTCGCGGCGGGGAGATCGTGCTGTGCGGGGGCGCAATCAATTCGCCGCAACTGCTGATGCTGTCAGGCGTCGGCCCGGCGGCGCATCTGCAGGAGATGGGGCTGCGGGTGCAGGCCGACCTGCCCGGCGTCGGCGGCAACCTGCATGATCACGTGCTGGTGCGCGTGGAGCATGCCTGCACCCAGCCGATCACCCTGCAGGCGCTGACCCGGATCGACCGGGCGGCTGTTGCGCTGCTGCGCGCGCTGGCCAGCGGCACCGGGCCGGCGGCCTCGTTTCCGCTGGCCGCCGGGTTCATGCTGCGCTCCGACCCGTCGCTGGAGGAGCCGGACCTGCAAAGCCATTTCCTGCCCGGGCTGACCACGGCCACCCTGCGGGTGCCGTTCCTGGCCGGGCCGCTGCGCGCCGGCGACGGGCATGGCTTCATGGCCAACGTGTCGCAGATGCGGCCGTACAGCCGCGGCGATCTGCGGCTGGCCAGCGCACACCCTTTCCAGGCGCCGCTGATCCGACCCAACTACCTGTCTGACCCACGTGACCGGGCAATCTTGCGCGCCGGCGTGGCCATCCTGCGGCACATCTTCGCGCAGAAGGCGTTCGACCCGTATCGTGGCGCCGAGCTGTCGCCGGGAGTGGATGTACGCTCCGATGCCGCGCTGGACGCTTGGATCGCCCGCACGGCGGATACGGTGCACCACGCGGTCGGCACCTGCCGGATGGGCACGGCGAACGATCTCGGCGCCGTGGTGGACGAGGAATTGCGGGTGCATGGCATCGCCGGGCTGCGGGTGGCCGATGCCTCGGTGATGCCGACGATCACCAGCGGCAACACCGCGGCACCGTCGATGCTGATCGGCCAGCGCTGCGCCGATTTTATTCAGATGAACGGGTGAGGACATCCCAATGAGCGTGCCAGGACTGCATCCCGAAATCGCCACCGACAGCCCCGACCTGCTGCGCCAGGTGCATGGCCGGCGCGGCTACGCGCTGAGCTATCACCGCATGTTCCTGGCGCACGCGCCGGCGCTGCTGGAAGCCTACGACGCGTATTACCAGGAGCTGACCCTGCGCCCGCGCAGCCTGACCGACCAGGCGAAGGAAACGGTGTGGATCGCGTTGCAGGCGGCCACCCGCGAGCATCACGGCATGATCCACCTCAAGCGCGCCGAAGCGGCGGGGCTGGACCGTGCGGCGATCGCCGATGCGTTGGCGGTGGGTGCTGCTGTGGAAACCTGGCCGGTGATTGCCTTCGGCGACACCTATTGGCGGGACTGGACGCCGATGGCGACCGGGCTGCCGCGCTATCTGGCGATGTTCGAGGCCTCGCGCGGCCCGATGCGCCCGGAGGTCGCCGAAATCACCGCTATCGTCTGCCATGCCGCACGGCGGACGCATGACGGGATGAAGGTGCACCTGCCGCGCGCCTTCTCCGCCGGCGCCAGCGCCGGGATGGTGGCGGAGGCTTTGTCCTTCCTGCTGCTGCCGGCGGGCGGGCCATGCCTGATCGATGCAGTACAGGCCTGGGCAGAGGCGCACGCAGCCGACCCGGCGGTGCTGTCGCCTTACGAGGCCGAAGCCTCGTCGTAGCCGCCCTGACCTTCGTAATTGGCCCAGATCCGATAGGGCTCGGACGCCGGCACGGCGTTGGCGGCGATCATCTCCCGCCACACGCCGCAGGCCTCGACGAAGCGGGGCACTGATCCAGGGAACATCGCCAGCGTCAGCGCCTCGGCGATCTCGTCCTCCGGCACGCCATCGGCATAGGCGGCGATGATCTGCCAGCGTAGCACCTGCCAGCGCGCCTTGCAGACATGCACGGCGAGTTGCGCCAGATGCACCAGCCGGCGCGGTTCCAGGCGCCTGACGCCGTCGACATAGGCCTGTTGCGGGTTCCACGGCGCAAGCTGGGCCGACCAGGCGCGGGCGGCGAAATCATGCGCCTCAGCCCCGATCGCCCAGGCCGCGGCGGCGAAAGCGTCGGTGATCCCGGCATCGTCGCCGCCGGCGGCGCGGAACTTGGCGATATGGTGCGTGGCCAGCGCCTCGTCGGTGGCGGCGAGCACGGCAAGCCAGACGAATTCCCGGTCATGGTGCGACAGCACCCGGTCAGCCAGCGCCATCGCGGAATAGGCGGCGTCATAGCCGGCGAGCAGGTCGGGGAAGGTCAGCGCCAGCAGCCCGTGATGCGGCAACAGATAGCCACGCTTGGCCTTCACGGCGGCCAGACGTGCGCGCAGGGTGGCGTGGGGGTCGCTCATCGCGGCTCAGGTGAAATGCGGGCTGGCGAGCAGTTCCTCCCGCGCCTGCTTCGCACAGGCGGCGAGCGCGGCGGACAGAGTCTGCGGGATCGCCGCGATGCCATGGTTGGCGAAAACAGTGGCCATATGCTCCAGCACACGCTCGTCATGCCCGGCGCCGTCGCGCAGGTGCAGCACCTTGGAGGTCATCGCCTCGATCTCCGTACCGGGAACGCCCAGGCTATCACCCGCCCAATGGGCAAACAGCTTGTCGCGGCGGGCGGTGGCGAGGAAGCGGAACTCTTCATCGTGGGCGAATTTCGCTTCGAAGGCTGATTCGCGTTCGTTGAACATGGTCATCACACACTCCTCCAGAAGTGAGCCTGTAGCTTACACCTTTGCGACGTCGCATCGTCATGCAAAGCGCGATGTGCCGCCTTGGGATATTCACGCGACCGGCGCCAAGCAGCCTGCTACCGTCCGCGTTTGGGCACTGAAGCGGGGGACGGCATGGCCGGGACATCGAAAATCATCAGTATCGGCGCGAGCGTGCCGGGCATCGGCGGCAGCGTGGCCGGGCTGGACCGGGCACTGGCGCGGCTGGTCGAGGCCGGGTGTGAGCATGCCGAACTCTACGCACCGGCGCTGTTCGTGACGGTCGCCGGGCGGGACAATACGGCGAGGGTCGAGGCAGTGGCCGAGGTCTGCGCCCGGCATAAGCTGGCCTACACGCTGCACGCGCCGATCGCGGTGAACCTTATGGATCTGGTGCATCTGGACCTGCATGTCGCCGTGCTGGCGAGTTCGATCCGCTTCGCGGGCCGTGTCGGCGCCAGCGTTGTGGTGGTGCATCCCGGGCGGGTGCACCCGCAGGTCTATCTCGCTTCGCGCGCCGCCTTGCTGCGCACCGAGCGCGAGGCGGTGCTGCGGGTGGCGGACCTGGCCGGCGAGCATGGCCTGCGCATCGGGCTGGAGAACCTGAACCCCAACCGGCAGATGATGGCGGGCACGATGACCAGCTACGCGCTCGATCCGGTGGCGCTGGGCGAGCAGATCGCGGCCATCGGGCATCCGGCGGTCTGTGGCACGCTGGATTTCGGTCATGGCTGGCTGGCGGCCGGCAAGCTCGGCTTCGACTATCTGTCGGCGGTGCGGCAGTTCGCGCCCGTGGTGGGGCATCTGCATGTGACCGATAATTGTGGCATGCCGATCACCCTGGTGGACGCTAGCGACGACGAACACGTGGGCTACGGCATGGGCGATCTGCATCTGCCCATCGGCTGGGGTTCGGTGCCATACCCTGAATTGCTGGCCGACCTGCCCGTCCGCGACGGTTGCCGCATGACACTGGAAATCATGGGTACCCATGCCAGCGAACTGCCGGGCAGCGTGGGCGTGGCGCGCGGATTTGCCGCACAGCTCAACAGCGAAGCGCTGTCATAAAACCACGACATAACCGTCATCTGCGGGACTTCTGCGGCTGGTAATCGGGCGGCGCCGCACAGGAGACGCCATCATGATCACCCGCCGCCGGACTTTCCAGCTTGCCATCGCCTCGTCGCTGGCGCTGCCACGCTTCGCCATCGGCCAATCGGATACGCGGCCGGTGATCACAGTGGCGGTGCAGAAGATCGCCAACTCCAACACGCTGGACGCGCTGCGCGAGCAGTCCAATGTCGGCACGCGCATGATGGCGATGTATGTCGAACGGCTGATCGACCTGAACTACCAGGGCAAGCTGGAACTGCGGCCGGGCCTGGCGACGTCGTGGCGGCGGATCGATGACCGCACCGTGGAGTTCGCGCTCCGCCGCGGCGTGAAGATGCACAACGGCGACGAGTTTACCGCCGAGGACGTCGCCGCCAGCTTCTCGCCGCAACGCATGTTCGGCGAAACCCGCCCGACCGTGCAGGGCAAGACGCTGCCGCTGTCCGGCCAGATCGTCTCGACCACCGCCAGCAAGGACCTGCCGCGCGAAATTCCGCCGGTAGCGCGACGGCTGTTCCCGGCGATTGACCGGGTGGAGATCATCGACCGCTATACCGTGCGCATCGTCAACGCCACGCCGGATGTGACGCTGGAGGGCCGCATGTCCACTGCCGGCGCCGGAATCGTCAGCCAGCGTGCGTTCAACGAGTCAGCCTCCTGGCTGGAATATGCGCGCAAGCCGGTGGGCACCGGGCCGTATCGCATCCGCGAGTTTAAGCCCGACAACATGCTGATCATGGATGCGCATGACGACTACTGGGGCGGCCGCCCGCCGATCCGCACCTTGCGCCTGGTCGAAGTGCCGGAAGTGTCGTCGCGGGTGAACGGGCTGCTGTCCGGCGAGTTCCAGTTCGCCTGCGACATCCCGCCCGATCAGATCCGCGATATCGAGCGCAATGCGGCGTTCGAGGTGCAGGGCGGCACCATCCCGAACCACCGCATTACCGCGTTCGACAAGAACCACGCCCCGCTGCGCGATGCCCGCGTGCGCCAGGCGATGACGCACGCCATCGATCGCAAGGCCATCGTCGATACTCTGTGGGAAGGCCGCACCCGGGTGCCGGCCGGCCTGCAATGGGAATTCTACGACGACATGTTCATCGCCGACTGGACCGTGCCCGCCTTCGATCCGCCCCGCGCGCGCGAACTGGTGAAGGCGTCGGGCTACAAGGGCGATCCGATCACCTACCGCCTGCTGAACAACTATTACACCAACCAGCCGTTCACCGCGCAGGCGCTGGTGGAGATGTGGTCGCAGGTCGGTCTGAACGTGCAGATCAACATGAAGGAAAACTGGACGCAGGTGTTCGAGCGTTCGCCTGAGCGCGGCATCCGTGACTGGTCGAACTCTGCGGTGTTCAACGACCCCGTCTCCTCCATCGTCAGCCAGCACGGCCCGAACGGCGAGCAGCAGCAATATGGCGAGTGGACCAACGAAGAGATGAACCGCCTGTCGCTGGAGCTTGAAACCAGCACCGACCGGGCGAAACGGCGGACGATGTTCGCGCGCATGCTGCAGATCTGCGAACGCGAAGACCCCGCCTATACCGTGCTGCATCAGAACGCGACGTTCACCGCCAAGCGCAAGGACATCCGCTGGAAGGCGGCGCCGAGCTTCGCGATGGACTTCCGTGCCGGCAACTGGGGGGCCTGACCTGGATACCGCGGTTTGCGCTAGTCTCATCCCCGGCATGATCGGGGATGGGGCGGCGATGGCGGGGCTGGTGTCGATCCGCAACCTGCGGGTGCGCTTCGATGGCAACGAAGCGCTGCGCGGCGTGGATTTCGACGTGGCGCGCGGCGAGGCGGTCGGCCTGGTCGGCGAAAGCGGCTGCGGCAAGTCGGTAACCTGGCTGGCAGCCCTCGGCCTGTTGCCGGGAAAGGCCACGATCACTGGCAGCGTGATGTTGGATGGGCACGAACTGCTCGGCGCGCCGGCATCGCAACTGGACCATGTGCGCGGCGGGCGGATCGCGATGATCTTCCAGGACCCGGCCAGCGCGCTCAACCCGGTGCACCGGGTCGGGCGGCAGGTGACCGAGGCATTGCGGTTGCATCGCGGTATGGACGGCGCGGCGGCGCGGGCCGAGGCGCGGCGGTTGTTCGATCTGGTCGGCATCCCTGATGCCGGCCGGCGCATCGAGGCCTATCCGCATGAAATGTCGGGCGGTCAGAACCAGCGGGTGATGATCGCGATGGCGCTGGCCGGCCAGCCGGAATTGCTGATCGCCGATGAACCGACCACGGCGCTGGACGCCACGATCCAGGCGCAAATTCTCGACCTCCTGCGCCGTCTGCAGGCGGAAACCGGCATGGCGTTGGTGCTGATCAGCCACGACCTGGGCGTGGTGGCAGAAATGTGCACGCGGGTCGGGGTGATGTATGGCGGGCGGATCATTGAGGAGGCTGCGGAGGCGGATCTGTTCGCTCGTCCCGGCCATCCCTATACCCAGGGCCTGCTGGCTGCCCGGCCGGACATGGCTGGGCCGCGGCGGCGGTTGGAGGCGATCAACGGTGGCGTGCCCGAACCCTGGAATTTTCCCCCCGGCTGTGCTTTTGCGCCGCGCTGCACGGTGATGACCGCAGCCTGCGACGCGGAGGTTCCCGCGCTACACACCATCGCCACCGGACATCGCGCGGCGTGCTGGCGGGCCGGATGACCCCATTGCTGGAGATGCAGGGGGTGTCGCGGGTTTACCGCGCCCGCCGCGGGCTGTTCGGTACCGGCACGCCGGTGCGGGCGGTCGATCACGTCTCGCTGCAGGTCGCGCCTGGTCGGACGCTGGGCATCGTCGGCGAAAGCGGCTGCGGCAAATCCACTGCCGGGCGCCTGGCGCTGGGGCTGGAGCGGCCGGATTCCGGCGCGGTGCAGTTCCGCGGTGCGCCGATGGCCGCCCCAGGAACGGCTGCCTGGCGGGCAGAGCGAGCGCAGATGCAGTTGGTGTTCCAAGACCCGCTCGGCGCCATGGACCGCCGTCTGACGATCGCGCAGCAGGTGCTCGAGCCGCTCGAGATCCACGGCATCGGCACTGCGGCAGAACGGCGGGAGCGGCTGGCCACGCTGCTGCGCGATGTCGGCCTGCGCGCCGATCTCGCCGAGCGGCATCCGCATCAGCTTTCAGGCGGGCAGCGCCAGCGCGCCGTATTGGCCCGGGCGCTAGCCACTGACCCTGCGCTGCTGGTGTGCGACGAGCCGGTTTCGGCGCTCGATGTCTCGATCCAGGCGCAGATCGTCAACATGCTGACCGACCTGCAGGCCGCGCGCGGCATCGCGATGATTTTTATCAGCCACGACCTCGCGGTGGTCCGGCTAATCAGCCATGAGGTTGCGGTGATGTATCTCGGCCGCATCGTCGAGCAAGGCGAGGCCGAAGCGGTGTTCGCGGCTCCCATCCATCCCTATGCCCGCGCCCTCGTCTCCGCAGTTCCGGTTTCCGGCCCGCGGCGGCTGGAGCGGATCGTGCTGAGCGGCGATCCGCCGAACCCCGCGCAACGGCCTCCCGGCTGCGCGTTCCACCCCCGCTGTGCCCTGGCCCTCGCGCGCTGCCGCACTGAGGACCCGGATCTGGTGACCCAGTCCGACGGGCGGATGGTGGCCTGCCATCGTGCCGGCGAACTTGCGCGGGCGGCGGCATGATCCGCTTTCTGGGACTCCGCCTGGCGCGCGCAATGCTGACGATCGTGCTGGTCGTCACTTTCGCCTTCGTCGTGCTGCGCATGTCGGGCGACCCGGCGATGACGATCATGTCGCCCGAGGCGCCAGCCGAGGCAATCGCGGCGTTCCGCAAGGCCTGGGGCCTGGATCAGCCGATCTGGCTGCAATACCTGCATTATTTCGGCGCCATCCTGCAAGGCGAGCTGGGCCAGTCCATGCGGGACGGCCGCCCGGCCCTGGTGCTCGTGGTCGAGCGTATCCCCGCGACCCTGCTGCTCACCGTCCCGGCATTGCTGCTGAAGATCGGTCTCGGGCTGCCCGCCGGCATCTACGCGGCGTTGCATCGTAATTCCCTGGCGGACCGGATGGTGATGGCCGGCGCCGTCGCCGGCTTCACCGTGCCGAGCTTCGTGCTGGGCTTGCTGCTGGTGCTGCTGTTCGCGGTGCAGCTGGGCTGGCTGCCGTCGGGCGGGCAGGAAAGCTGGCGCAGCATGATCCTGCCGGTGATCACCCTGGGCCTCGGCGGCGCCGGCATCCTGGCGCGTTTCACTCGCAGCGCGATGCTGGAGGTTCTTGGCCAGCCCTATATCCGCACCGCCTCGGCCAAGGGCGTGCCCTGGGCGCTGGTGGTGCGTGGCCACGCGCTGCCGAACGCCGCCATCCCGACGGTGACGATCATCGGCTTCATGATCGGCTCGTTGATCGCCGGCGCCGTTGTGGTGGAGAGCGTGTTCTCCTGGCCCGGTGTCGGGCGGCTGCTGGTGGTGGCGGTGGCGAACCGCGACCTCGCCGTCGTGCAATGCATCCTGCTGCTGGTGGCGACGACGATGGTCAGCGCCAACCTGATCGTGGACCTGTTGTATGGCGTGCTTGATCCGCGGCTGCGCGGGGGCGGGCACTGATGTCTGCCACCACGATGACCGCGCCGCGCCAGCGGATACCCGTTCTGGTGCTGATCGCGATGGCCTGGATCGCGACCATCCTGATGGTGGCGCTGTTCGCCGAAATGCTGCGGCCTTACGGCATCACCGCGATGGATCTGCGGGCACGCCTGACCCCGCCCGTCGGCTTCGGCGGCACCATCCGCCACCTGCTCGGCACCGACGAGCTCGGTCGCGACGTGCTGAGCCGGCTGATCGTCTCGGTGCGCATCAGCGTGCTGATCGCCTTCGGCGCCACCGCCATCGCCGCGCTGTTCGGCACCACTTTGGGCTTCCTGGCCGCGCATTTCCGTGGCCTGGTGGAGCAGGGAGTGCTGATGCTGATCGACTTCCAGGCCAGCATGCCATTCCTGATTGTGGCGTTGTCGGTGCTGGCGTTCTTCGGCAATTCGCTGCCGCTGTTCATCGCACTTATGGGGCTCTACGGCTGGGAGCGTCACGCCCGGATCGCCCGCGGCCTGGCGATCGCCGCCAATGCGCAGGGCTATGCGGCGGCGGTGCGGCAGCTCGGCGCGACGCCGGGGCGGATCTACTTGCGGCATCTTTTGCCGAACATCGCCTCGACCCTGATCGTGGCGGCGACCTTGTCCTTCCCCGAAGTCGTGCTGCTGGAAAGCGGGCTGTCCTTCCTCGGCCTCGGCGTGCAGCCGCCGATGACCTCACTGGGCAACATGGTCGGCTATGGCCGCGAGTACCTGACCCGCGCACCCTGGATCCTGCTGGCGCCCAGCAGCATCATCGTGATGACCACCCTTTCCGTCAGCCTCGTTGGCGACTGGCTGCGTGACCGATTGGACCCGACCCTGACATGAGACCTATGATTGCCTCGCATCGCGGCGGCTCGCTGCAATGGCCGGAAAATTCGCCCACGGCATTTCGCAACACCGCCGACCTGCCGGTGGACCAGGTGGAGTTTGACATCCACCCCACCGCCGATGGTGAGATCGTGGTGATCCACGACGCCACGCTGGACCGCACCACCAACGCCAGTGGCCCGGTCGCGACACGCACCCTCGCCGAACTGCGCTCGGTGACGCTCAACGGCACCGACGGCGAGAGCATGCTGACGCTGGCCGAGCTGATCGCGCTGTTCCGCCCGACGCCGATCACCCTGCGGATGGAAATCAAGCCCGATCCGCAACACCGCCCTTACCCCGGCCTGCTCCAGGCCGCACTCACTCAGTTGGACGCTAAGGGCATGCGTGCCCGCACCATCATCACCAGCTTCCAGGCCGACACCGCCGCCGCGGCGGCCGCGACGCCTGGCCTCGCCGGCGCGATCTGGCTGGTCTCCCCGCTGGTGCAAGCGGACATTGGTCTCGACGGTATCGCGGCAGTTGCCGATGAAATGGATATTCGCCGACTCGGGCTTCGGATATCGCATCTCGATGCCAGCATGATGGCCGAGTTGCGCCTGAGGGGACTGCGCGTGGGCGCCTGGGCGGTAAATGACGCCGCAGCGATCAAGCGCGCCATCTCCCTCGGCGTCGATGTGTTCACCACCGACCTACCGTCGCTGGCGCTGGAACTCCGCGGCTAGCGATCGAACCAGAACGGATTGCTCCAGGCGCGCTTGCCGTTGGAGTCCATGACCACGACCCGACCGTAGGGGCTGTTGCGCAGCTTGCCCGCGGGCAGGCGCGCCGTGGTCAACCCGTCGCCGAACACCGTGGCACCGGCCGACCCCCGGCCCAGAAGCATCACCGTGCTGGCCGGGCTGCACTGCACCACGATCTCGTCGCCCTCATGGCTGATGCCGTGCAACTCCGGTCCCGTGCTGGAATAATACTGCCCGGCCTTCAGCGCCGCCAGCAGCGCATCGGGCTCCAGCGACTCCGAGCGCACCATCACCCAGCCGCCGCAATAATCGTTGAACTTGAAATGCGCGTCGTCGGTGGCGCAGGCGTTCAGCCGATGCCCCTTCGCCAGCATGGTATCCAGCAGCCCCCAGCCATCGCCGCGATCATTCTCCAGCGCCGATTGGTGATTGTAGACCTCGACCGCATGCGCGCACGCGATCGACTCGCCATCCTCGATCGTCAGCCCGTACCAGGCCGGATGCGCGATGGCGACAAACGCACCCGCGGCGGCACAGCGCGCGGCCAGCGCCGGGCCATGTTCGCCGGGCGGCGTCGGCGCAAAATCCAGCGGCAGCCCGACCGACAGAATGTGCCAGGTCTCGCCCAGCGACGTCGCCGGCGCATGCACCTCGGCGCCGATCAGCGTGGTGAAACTGTTGGTGCGGAACGGCCGCGTGTCGGTCACCGGGAAGCCGAACTTCGCCATGAAATGATCGGTCAGGGCGAGAAAATCGTAGCCCGCATCACGATAAAGCGCACAGACTTCGGCCGGCCCCAGCACCGCGTCCGACGCGGTGGAGTGCGTGTGCAGGTTACCCTTGTAGAACCGTCCTGGACCGTCGAACGCAGCGATTATCGTCAAGCCATTTGCTCCGTCTGGCTCAGGCGGCGTCGCTGAGCGGACGGTTATAATGGCGCAGATATCGCCGCGTCACCAGTTCGGTGCGCAACACGATGGCAACATCGGTGGTGTTGAACTGGGTATCGATCACCGCGCCATCGCCGACCCAGCCGCCGATCCGCAGATAACCCTTGATCAGCGGCGGCAGACTGATGAACGCCCGCCGCGCATCGAAATCGGCACCGCCCGTACGCTGCATCGCCACGAAGCGGTCCGGCAACGCCATCGGCCGCAGCGCTTCAGGCGCGAGATGGGTGTGATGCAGATAGGCCAGCTGATCGCCGATCCGCTCCGGGTCAATGCCCGGCAGGCTGGCGCAGCCGAACAGAATATCGATGCCGTGCAGATGGACATATTCCGCCAGCCCTCGCCACAGCATCTGCATCACCGTGCCCGAGCGATAACGCGGATGCACGCAGGACCGGCCAAGTTCCAGCAGCCGGTGCCCCCCGGCCAGCAACGGCTCCAGATCGAATTCGCCGGCCGAATAGAACCCGCCGGTGCAGGCCGCCGCCGCGCCATCGATCAACCGGTAGGTGGCAACGATGCCGCAGGGCAAATCGGCAGCCGTCTCGTCGATCACCACAAGATGCGCCGCAAACAGGTCGTAGCGGTCACGATCACGCCGCACGCTGCGGGTTGCGGCATCGGCGCTGGCGCCCATCTCCTCGTAGAAGATGGCATATCGCAGTGCCTGAGCGGCATCGATCTCGGCCGCCGTCAGCGCCAGGCGAACCGAGAAATTCCCGGCCCGAATTACGTCCAGCCCGAGATGGCGCGGCGCGATCATGTTCATGGCGGAGTCCTCCGGAAGGAACGTTGCACCGGCTCACGGCAGCGCAGGGTTCGAATTTCCATTCGATACCAGCCGATGGCGACGCGTTCGTGACGGTGCGATGAAGCTTTCATTGCGGCGATAGCCGGCGTCGTTCGTCATCAAAGCTTCACTCGCAGACGCGATCCCCCGCCCTATACGCCCCGCGGCCATATCGGCTTCGTGGAAGGCGCGGCATGCGAATCATCCAGATCTCAGATACCCATCTCTCCCCCACCCACGGCTTCTTCGCGGCCAACCTCGCCGCGACCGCGCGCTGGCTGGCAGCGGACGATCCGGCGTTGATCGTGCACACTGGCGACCTCAGCATGGATGGCGCCGGCACCGCGGAAGAACTGGCGGCGGCGGCGAAATGGAGCGGTTGCTTTGCGCCTCTGGTGCTCAGCGTACCGGGCAATCACGATGTCGGCGATCACGCCGCGATCAAGCCGACACAAACCGTCGACGACTCCCGGCTCGCGGCATGGCGCACCGCGGTGGGCCCAGATCGTTGGTCGCTCGACCGTGGCGGCTGGCGCCTGGTAGGGCTAAACGCGATGCTCCTCGGCACAGGACATGCCGAGGAGGACGCGCAGTTCGCCTGGCTGGAAGCCACACTGAATACGGCCTTGCCGGTGGCGCTATTCCTGCACAAACCGCTCTTCATCGAGGACCCCGCCGAAGGCCCGCACGGCTACTGGACGGTCACGCCCGAGCCACGCCGGCGGCTGATGAGCCTGATGGCAGGTGCCAATGTGCGGTTGGTCGCCAGCGGGCATCTGCATGTGCATCGCCAGTTCCGTCACGGCGACATCGACTATGTCTGGGGCCCCGCTGCCTCCTTCGTCTGTGGCGACAGCCAGCCCGACCTGGGCGGCGCACGCAGCCTGGGCGCGGTCGAGCACGTCTTCGGCCCTGACAGCGTCACCAGCCGTTTCATCCGCCCTGAAGGGCTGGAGGACCTCACCATCGAACCGGTGCAGCACATCCTCTACCCCCGCCCGGCGGAGAAGGTGCAGTGAAACCACCTGCGCTGCACCTGAAGGCGATCGGCAAAGCCTTCGGGGAAACGCGGGTGCTGAGCGGCATCGACCTCACCGTCGCGCCGGGCGAGTTCATCGCCCTGGTCGGCCCGTCCGGCTGCGGCAAGTCGACGCTGCTGCGCATTGCCGCCGGGCTGGAAAGCCCCGACGAGGGCAGCGTCGTGCTCGACGGCCGCGACGTCACCGCGATCCGCGCGGCCGATCGCGACATGGCGATGGTGTTCCAGTCCTACGCGCTCTATCCGCATCTGACCGCACGGCAGAACATGGCCCTGCCGCTGGTGATGCGCCGGATGACGGCGCGCGAGCGCTTGCCGCTGCTCGGTCGCTTTCTGCCCGGCGTGCGCGCCAAGCTGTCGGCGATCCGCGAGGAAATCGAAGCCGCCGCCACCATGCTGAAGATCGCGCCGTTGCTGGAGCGCAAACCGGCGCAGATGTCCGGCGGACAGCGCCAACGCGTGGCGCTCGGCCGCGCCCTGGTGCGCCATCCCCGTGCCTTCCTGATGGACGAACCACTGTCCAATCTCGACGCCGCCCTACGTGTGCATACCCGCAGCGAGATCGTCGACCTGCACCGTCGCGCCGGCGTGGTCACGCTCTACGTGACGCATGACCAGGAAGAGGCACTGGGCATGGCCGACCGTGTCGCGGTGATGCTGGGCGGGCGCATTCTGCAAGTGGCAGCGCCCGACGTGATCTATCGCGATCCGCAGCACATCGATGTCGCCAGCTTCATCGGCAGCCCGCGCATCAACCTGCTGCCGGCCAGCGTCGATGCCGCTGGCCGCGCGCAGTGCGGCACCCACATCATGGCTGACGGCATCGACTCGCCCACCAGCAGCCAGGTGCGTCTGGGCGTGCGCCCGGAGCACCTGCGATTGGACAGTGAGGCCCGGCCCTGGAGCCTACCGGTGGCGATCGAGCGCATCGAGTTTCTCGGCGCCGGCGCCCTGGTGCATTGCCGGGCGGAAGGGCTGCAAGACCCGCTGATCGCCAGCGTCCCGCCGGCGCGCGCCGAGGCTCTGCGGCATCGCCCGATCCTGCACGCCTCGGCGAACTCGCTGCTGGTGTTCGACAGCGCCGGGGCCCGTGTTGGCCAGCGGCAGATCGCGGCATGCCATGCCGCGGAGTGACCCGCATGAAAGCCGCGCGGCCTGGTTTCTGTGCGGGCCGACGCTGCTGCTCATGCTGCTGCTGCTTGTGCTGCCGACCATCGCGGTGTTCGTGCTGTCGCTCACCGATGCCGAACTCGGCGAACCCGTGGTGCATTTCCTCGGCCTGGACGCCTATGCCGACCTGCTGACCGATCGCAGCTTCCTCGGTGCGTTCCGCCATACCGCGATCTATGTATTGCTGGTCGCACCTGCATCCGTGCTGATCGGCCTCGGCCTGGCGATGCTGATCGAGGCCGGGGCCGGCGGGCGCGCGTTCTTCCGCTCGGTCTACTTCCTGCCGGTGGTCTCGCTGGTCGTCGCCATGGCCAGCGTCTGGCAATACCTGATGCACCCCAGCTTCGGGCCGATCAACATCGCGCTGCGCATGCTGGGTTTCGCCGGGGTGAACTGGCTGGGCTCCAGCGACAATGTGCTCGCCGCGCTGGCGGTGATCGGCGTGTGGCAGGCGGTCGGTTTCAACATGGTGCTGTTTCTCGCCGGGCTCACCGCGATCGACCGCACGCTCTACGCCGCCGCCGAGATGGACGGCATCCGCTCGGCGTGGGACCGCTTTCGCGTGGTCACCTGGCCAATGCTGGGACCGACGACCCTGTTCGTCTCCACCATCTCGGTGATCAACGCGGTCAAGGTCTTCGAGACAGTCGCGACCTTGACGCAGGGCGGCCCGGCCAAGGCATCGGAAACGCTGCTCTGGGTGATCTACCAGGAAGGCTTCGTCTACCTGCATATTGGCTCCGCCTCGGCGATGGCGGTGGTGTTCATCGCGGTGCTGCTGTTCCTGCTGGTGATCCAGACCCGGGTGCTCGACAAACAGGTGCACTACGGATGATCGGCCGTTCATCCCCCCTGCTGCGCGGCCTGCGGCTGCTGGTGCTGACCTTCGGCGCCGGCGTCATCCTGTTCCCGTTCATCTTCATGATTTCCACATCCTTCAAGCCCCAGGCCGAGGTTTTCTCCGCCGGCCTGTCGCTGATCCCCACCGGATCGGCCGCGCTCGACAACTACACCAAGGCGCTGACCCGCATCCCGATGGGCCGCATCCTGCTGAACGGCGTCGTGGTCTGTGCCGCGATCGTGCTGTTTCAGATCGTGTTCGCGCTGCCGGCCGCCTACGCCCTCGCCAAGCTGCGCTTCCGCGGGCGGGAGATACTGTTCGGCCTGGTGCTGCTTGGCCTGCTGGTGCCGATCCACGCCATCTCGATACCGCTCTATGCCGCGGCCCGGATGCTCAATCTGCTGAACACGCTGGCGGTGCTGATCATTCCGTTCACCCTGTCGGTGTTTGCGATCTTCCTGTTCCGTCAGTTCATCAGGGCGATCCCCGACGACCTGATCCACGCCGCGCGCAGCGACGGGCTGAGCGAGGCGGCGATCGTCTGGCGCATCATCCTGCCCAACGCCTGGCCTGCGGCATCGGCCTTCGCGATCTTTTCCGTCGTCGCGCACTGGAACGATCTTTACTGGCCGCTGATCGCGATCTCCAAAACCCAGCTCGCCACCCCGCCGCTCGGACTGCTGTTCTTCCGCGCCGCCGAGGTCGGCGATGACTACGGCGCGCTGATGGCGGCGACCGTGGTGATCACCACACCGCTTGTCCTGTTCTTCCTGTTTGCCCAGCGCCTGTTCATCGAAGGCGTGACCATGACCGGTCTCAAGGGCTGATCGTTCCCCCCGAAAAGGAGATGGCTGCATGAAACGTCGCTTTGTTCTCGCCACCGCGCTGCTCGCGTCCTGGGCCCTGCCCGCCGCGGCAGAGACCACCGAGATCTTCGTCCACTACCCGATGCCGGCGTTCTTCAAATCGGTGATGGACCAGATCTCCACCGAATACATGCGCCAGCATCCCGAGGTGAAGATCACCTTCACCAGCCCCTCGCCGACCTACGAGGACGGGCTGCAACTGATGCTGCGTCAGGCCGGCACCGCGGAAATGCCAGACATGAGCTTCATCGGCTTGAATCGCCTGCGGGTTCTGGCCGAGCGCAATATCGGCACCGACCTCACGCCCTTCATCAAGGCGGAGCCGAATTTCGCCAGCGAAGGCTTTTCTGACCGCCTGCTGAATCTGGCAAAATTCGGCGGCAAGCAGATGGGCCTCGCCTTCGCGACCTCGAACCCGATTTTCTATTACAACGCCGATCTCGTCCGCAAAGCCGGCGGCGATCCGGAAAACATGCCGAAGACCTGGGACGAGGTGCTGAAGCTCTCGGCG